>CAYWVF010000004.1:0-128953 GCA_964461815.1 uncultured Oscillospiraceae bacterium | reverse complement strand
AGCGCTTGAATGGCATTCAAGAGGTCAGCGGTTCGATCCCGCTTATCTCCACCAACTCAAGAGAGTGAGAAAACGGTGAAAACGTAATGTTTTCACCGTTTTTCTTTACTTTTTAGAGGTTTTTCGGTTTCCCTGTCTGTCACTCAATATGGCTCCAAGAGGCAAAAAGCGCACAGAAAAGCGCACAAACGCCTAAAAAGGAGTGCAAATGCCGTTGATACGCCAGAAGAAAGGGTGTATTTCAGTGGCAAATATCAGAGCAAATGAGAAGTGCGGCAAGGTGGTTTCCTATCGGTTCACGGTCTGTCTGGAGCGGGACGCAAACGGTAAACAGGTTCGGCGGTACACCACATGGACGCCGCCCGTTGGTTTAACTCCCGCAAAAATGAAAAAAGCCGCCGAGCGGGCGGCGGATGAATGGGAGCGCGAAGTCCGCGCTGAGTTCCAAAAGGAAAAGGAATTGGGAACGGTCTATACGCTGCCGCCCGAGAAGCGGCGCGACAATTTCAGAACCTTTGTGGATGATGTGTGGTTTCCGCTTCAAATCTGTAATGGCAACGACAAGCAAACCACCATCACATTCTACAAGAACATGAAGAAGCTGATTGTGGAATACTTCGACGGGAAGTATTTGCAGGAGATCAGCTCCATGCACATCCAGAAGTTCCTTGCGTATCTGAGTAACGATTACAAGACGCAGCGCGGAAAGCCTCTTGCACCGAAAACAATATGCCACTACTACAACGCCCTTGGAATGATGTTCGCGTATGCGGAGAAACAGAACATGATTGCCAAAAATCCCATGCTGAAAGTGGATGCACCGAAGAAAGACAAAAAGCCAGTGGACGCACTGACACAGGAACAGGCACAGCAGCTCTTTACCGCCCTTGCGGACAGTCCGCTTGACTTCCACTGCATGATGCACTTACTTCTCACTTCTGGAATACGGCGTGGGGAATGTTTGGGACTGAAATGGAAAGACATTGACGAAAGCTGCGCCACTATCACCATTGAACGCAGCGCGGTTTACACACCTGAAACGGGAACGGCAATCAGCACACCGAAAACCGCTGACAGTATTCGCACAATCCCGATCATGCCCAGCACCGTCAAGCTGCTCCAAAAGCTAAAGAAGCAGACACAGGCCGCAAACCGCGACACGATCTTGAAAGAAGCCTTTGTATTTCCGAGTGAAAAAGACCTGTTCGCGCCCCGTGACCCAAATGCAGTTACACGCCGCGTCAAACGGTTCATGTTGAGACACGATCTCCCAGACCTTTCCCCACACGATTTACGACATTCTTGCGCGACCTTACTTCTGGGACAGGGCGCGGACATTAAGAGCGTACAGGAGATTTTGGGACACGCGGATGCAAGTACAACACTGAACTTCTATGTCAAATCCGATCTGCGGCAAATGCAGGCTGCAACTGAAAAATATGCTGCTGCTTTCAATCTGTGAAACGGCAAAAACGAACAGAACGAACCAAACGGAAAGAGGGACAAGAGGCAAACGCCTCCTGTCCCTCTCGCTTACAGTATATCCTTTAAGATTTGACGGGCATCCACGTCCCGTACATCGTATTTGTTCCAATCCTCTGCTTTGGGTATCTGCGTATTCAAAACGGGCTGATACTGTCTGATGCATTCGCCCTCTTTACTTCCTATTTCGTCAATGATGTCGGCATAGCGTGTCTGCGTGGCGTAATACAGTACGTCAAAGGTAATGTCATGCCCTTTACGCCGCGCCTCGTTCAAAATACGGTATTTCTTCTCTGTATCTTTCTGAATACCCGTGTAATGCTATGAAACACGCCGCAGCATATTGGTACTTTTACCGATATACACGATGGTTCCATCCACCTTGATACAGTAAATCCCGGCGTGTTCATACTTTGCCGCAAGCCCCTTGCGTTTCAGCCAGTTGTAAACATTCTCTGCGTAGTTCAAAATATAAACTCCTGTTTCGGCGGCTTTTGCGTCAGTTGTTCCCGTTTGGGTGTTGCTGCATCCGGACACTTGATGGTGATTTCTCTGACTTCTGGAACCTCTATCGCAAGATCAGCCGAAGTATTTATTTCACTATCTGTCATTTGACTATTATTTATTTCTATATCCTCCGGCAATACAGTTTGTTCGGCTTGCTCCACAGCCTGTCCGTCAGATGTACCATTTTCAAAATCCAATCCGTCCTGCGACAGTCCGAACCCCGTACAGTTGACGGGGCGCGGCACTTCGTAAAAATCAAAGGAATTGCCGTGGGACGGGACAAGATACCCTTTATCCAGAAGCACATGGAACTGGTCGTGGTAGGTTGAACGCGACATACCGATTTCCTGACGAACCGCCGCAGGAGATAGCGCAAGTGTGTAGTTGTTGGCGTTGGATGCAAGATAAAGATACAGCTTAAAGGCGTGTGCGCTGAGATTACGGGCAGCGGCTTTCCAGTTGTCGTTACGGATACCGAGAAAGTCTGTTTTGACCGCCTCGCGGTGTACACATACCATACGCTGATTTGGATAGGTTACATTCGGCATTTTCGTTTACCTCCCCAAATCTTCAATGGCTTTCTGCAAGCTCTTGATTTCATCGATTGCACCATCGGTTTGAAACTTGACGGACAAAGCCTTTAAGACGTTTGCAGTAATGCGCTCTTCCGTTTCTTTCTCGTGTCTGCGTACCGCGTCACGCAAATAAATACCCATACGCTGTAATTGAAAATTCGTATTAACGCCCGGATTTTCTATGTAGATGGTCAGAGCGCGTAAGAACTAATCAAGCTGAAAGTCCAAATAATTCATAGATTGTACTCCTTTTGGATTTAATTTAAGTGAGATTGTTTGTTTTTCTCTCACTTTCTATATATATTATATAATATTTTTTCTTCAAAATCAAAAAAGACCGTCTGACGGAAAGCACAGGAACTTCCGGGCGGGAGGCGGGGGTATATTTCGGGAAAACTAAATATTCGGAGCGGGTTGGATAAATGGCGTGGACAGACGCGGTACGAAGCGGATTTTTGTTTTACCGTCGTCGTCAGCGTGTTTTTATGTATTTTCACTTGTAAACGAAGAAAAATGAACAAATATGCTTTGAAAACGACTGCAAACGCAGCGTACAGACGCGAAATACCGGCGAAACACCTCGTATTTCTGTATTTTCAAAGCGAAACGCAGAAAACGCAAGCGTTTTCATTCATTTTCCGTTAGAACAGACGAAATTCGATTATTTTCGCAGAAATACTTGACAGAATATATATATATATATATATAATTGTATGTGTGATTTCTTGTACATCGTGCCGAAATCGCACATTTTATTTATATTGGAGGCATTTATAATGCGTATCATTCTCGACACCGACAAAAAGACCATCACCGTTCCGTGGAACTATGCGGCAAAGCTTGAAGAACTGAACAAGATTATCAAGCAGGGCGGCGGCTCGAAAAAGTATGATTTCAAGAGCTACCTCAAAGAAATGTGGGATGTGTGCATGGCAGACACCGACGCTCATTTGAAAGTCGCCGAAAAGCCTACAAAGAAGAAGTAATATGGGCGCACCGAGAGTAACCCCACAGGAAATTGTGGAAATGCAGCGGCTTTATCTGAAATTGGGCACATACGCGGCTGTTGGACGGGCAATGAAGCCTGAGCGAAGCGCAACCACTGTTTCCAAGTATGTTCAGATGAAAGGCGTGCCGCAAAATCTCCGCTTGGCGGTTGAAAATCTATTGAGAACGGCATAAAGAGGTGCTAAATATGAAAAAGCGAGTTTTATGTATTGCTCTTGCGGTTGTCTTGCTGTTCAGCCTGTCTATGAGCGCATTTGCAGCCCAGAGTGATGTTTCCATTGTTATTGATAACAAGGAAGTTGAGTTTACCGCAAGTTCCGGTGAACCGTTTGTGGATGCAAACGGCAGAACGCAAGTCCCGCTCCGTGTGGTTATGGAACAGTACGGATGTGATGTTGAATGGGACAGCGCAAACAACGCTGCTGTAATTACCAAAGGCAATACAACCGTTATTGTTCCTATTGGACAGTCCTACATTCTGGTAAATGGAAAGTCTGTTGCAATGGATACCGCCGCACTGGTTCAGAATGGGCGTACCTATCTGCCTATCCGTGCTGTTCTGGAAGCCTTTGGTGCAGATGTGGAATGGGACAACGGTAAAGTTTCCGTGACCTCTCCTGCAAGCGGCGAATTTGAAAACATCTACATTGACGAAAATGGCAACCTGATTTTTGAACTTGCCAACGGTAACAAGATCAATGCGGGCAGCGTGTCCAATGGTAAGGACGGCAAGGATGGTCGGGACGGTTCCGATGGTGTTTCTGTTGTAAATGCCTATGTGGACGGTTCCGGTAATCTGATGATTGCACTTTCCAATGGTCGCACGATCAATGCGGGAAATGTTGGTGTCGGCGGCAGCATGAGCGGGCTGACCTTTGCTGACTACTCTGTTGGAACCAAGTTCTATCTGACCCAACCCACAGGCGCATTTGATGTGACGGTCTATGTGGAGAACACGCCCTATGTGGTAGAGTTTGACAGCGTTTATTATGAACTGACTGCGAAGCATAGTTACAATGACGCAGACGCATGGAAATATGGTGATGGCAACACGACTTTCCAACCCTATGATGTGACTATGTATGTAAGTGGTCAGATGGATAAAGCTCTTGCTGGAAAGTATATCACTGTTACGTTTGGTGATGTTATCACAGGTAGTTGGTATTACAAGGGGAGCATTGCTGCTGACGGAACATTCCAGATTACACAGGCACAAGAGAGTTGGCGTTCACCCAAATCCTTAATTCTGTCGAAAGTAGTTATCGGTGACGGTTCGTCTACGCCTAACATTCCTGATACTCCCTCTGTTGACCCTACACCGAACCCTGATGATATGGATGATGCAGTCGCAGAAATCCTTGCAGTGGTTGCAGGCACTTGGCAAGTCCCATCAAATTCCAGTCGTGTAATAACAGTAAAGGAAGATGGCACGATTATTTACAACGGCACAGGCTATACACCCCAATATGATGTTAAGGACAATGTTCTGATTGCAGTATTGGGCAACGATTATGACATTTACTTTGATGTTAATGAATATTCTGCCCGCGTTTATGGCAACGGTGAAGAAATCTATTATATGATTGGCTCGTGGGAAACCATAACGCTGACAAAGGATAATTTTTTCAACTACTATGAGTACCAAGAAGCTTTCAAAATCAACTATAATGGATTTGGGGAGTTTGAGAGCGCGGATATTCAATACTACTATGTGCTAAAAGATTTGTATGCATCTAAACTTGTAGACGAAGCTTACGACCAAACAAACGGCTCAACCGTGTCTGCCAAAATTCAGCTTGATAGATATACAATGCAGTATTCTATTGATTTGGATGAAGAAACGTATACTGTTATTGAGCCTGGCGAACTTTTTTCTTCAAACACTTACACAAGAGATGATGATTTTGGAGTGAATAGTCTTTTCCTTACAAATACCATTCTCAATTCGAGTGAGGGGTCTAATCAATTTCCTCAAATTAAATTTATTGATGCAACAGGCACGTTGTATCTCAAGATATACTCGTAAATTAGGCAAAGGAGCGGGCGCAAGTCCGCTCCTTTGCACGTCCAAATTGCAGCGCACAAAAAGCGCACACTGCACCGCACAGATATCAAAAAAGCGCACAACTTTGTGCGCTTTTTCCGTGAAAATCAGCGGATATTCCTTGCAATCTGCGTTATGGTATGGTATAATAAAAGTACAAAAACACAGGCAAATCAATGGATTTGCACGACTTTTTCATCGTTAATCTGCGTTGCCGCAGAGCGGCCAACGCAGTAGAGAGCTTGAGAATGGCATTCAAGAGGTCAGCGGTTCGATCCCGCTTATCTCCACCAAAATTCTCGTAAGAAATTCTTTTTGACTCACCTCTGCAAAGATGTGAGTTTTTTTATGCCATAGAAGCGAGGTCACTGCATTATACATTTAAACGTTAGGATAGCCATTCTATGTCACATGCTGCTTGCAGCAGTTAAAGCTTATATAAAACGAATATTTTGACGTTTTCTTTGAATTGTCTTTTTTGACGTTATCACAATGAACTCAAACGTATTATATATTTAAACCGTATTTTCACTTTATCATGTGAAAATACGGTTTTTTAGTTTCATGTAATATGAAAAATGTACGGTCATATTTCGATCTTTACGCTCTGCATATGTGAGCTTACATGTTACCTGTATTATTTTGCAATAGAAAATGCTTCTTTCTATACTCGGTCGGTGTCATACCGATTATTTTTTTAAAGGTCTGATAGAAAAACTTTGTATCGTTGAAGCCGCATTTACTGGCTATCTGAGTAGTACTGTCAGAAGTCTCTGACAATAGTCGACATGCTTCGGAGATGCGAAGCTCCTGAATATATGTAGATATAGAAGTACCTGTGATATTTTTAAAAATCTGGCGAAAATAATCCTTACTGAGGAAAATACCGGCGACAACATCATCTAAAGTAATAGAGCTGTGATAGTTTTGTTGCATATACTCAATGGCTTTCATTACCATATCCTGATGACTCTCCGTAAAAGACGGCTGTTTCTTATCGATCTCACGAAAAATCTTTATGATCAGTTCTATCAGGTACGCACGCATAATACTTTGAAAACCTTTATCTCTTTTATTATACTCATGGTACATTTTTGACATTAGAGAACCGATCTCCTTGGAATTGGTTTTGACCAGATTGAGCTGAGGATTTTCGACACGAAACTCTGAAAAGATGGATGAAAATAGATATGAAGAGACTAGGGAATAAAAATCGTTGCCATTAAGAGCGGAGATATTAAAAAAATTCGGAGTAAAGAGCAAATCATAAGTCACAAAGCCCTCGTCATCCGACGGATCGAAGGTAAATGTATGTGGAACCTGATAGTCTATCATGACAAGGTTACCTTTTTTCACAGTATATGTGGTGTTACCGATCCTATGTTCAGCTGTTCCGGCAAGGACATATGTCAGTTCAATAAATAAATGCGAATGCGTTATGCCGTTAAATTCATAATTGTCTGATTTATGGATGAAAATATTTTCATCGTTTTTGAAAAAAGCATCCTTTTTTAGCTCGTAAATCTTATCTTTCATATTATTTTGTCCTCTCTTTTGAATGTGCAGAGCTAGTATACGGATGACAATACAACATCCAAAGACCGACTCTATGGTTTCCGGATAAGTTTATTTTAAATTATTTTCGACGTTAAGTCAAGCCGGATTTTAATTACTAATGATTTACTTTACTAACATGACTATTAAATGCAGATTTCAAAATATAACAAATTTCGATCAAAGTAATTGAATTTGTTTTTTGATGTACCACTATCTATTTTAAAGTTTATTAATTTTATATGTAATGGATTATCAGAAGTTTTTTGGATTTTAAACAAAAAGGTATGCTGATACACCATTGTTTTATCTATTTTAAACAGGTAAAATAAATTATGTAATTACTATTTAAGTAATAGAAAATGAAAATCGGAAATAAAAAACAAAGATAATATTAAGGAGGCGCTTAAAGATGGAAGGCGGAAAGAAAAATTGGTATATCGTAGATGGATATCTGCCATATGCAGGTGAGGTTAAGAATGGTAATTTTCAGGGACATGAAGCTGTCATGATTTTGAACTGCAACGAACAGCCTGCCAAGGTATACATGGATATATACTACGAGGATAAGGCGCCGGTAAAAGATATTATGATCGCTGTAGGCGGCGAACGTGTAAAATGTCTTCGCATGGACAACCCTACCGATATAGGTGGTGTAGTACTTGGACGTCAGGAGCAGTATTCTCTTCGTTTTCGTAGCGATGTAAATGTTGTAATTCAGTATGGACGAATGGATCTTGCTCAGCCGAACCTGGCATACATAGGGCTGATGGGATATTCTGAGTAAATTCGAGGTGTTTTTGTATGATACAGACTGTAACAGGCCGGATCGAAAACGATATTGTCAAGGCAGCTTTGCCGCATGAACATATTCTATGTGATTTGCGGTCGTTGGTAGTGCCATTAGATAACGGTGTCTTTTTCGAGAAAGTAGCTTTGAGTAACTACGGCGAGCTGTCCAGAAATCCATATGCAGTACTTGACAATGCATTGTTAGATGATAAGGCTGCTGCAATGGATGAGATGACCAGACTTTTCAAGTCAGGTTTTAATCTGGTGGCAGATGTAACTACAGCTGATTTTGGCAGAGATCCTGCTTTTTATCGTGAATTGACTGAAAAGACAGGTGTGTATATTGTAGCCGGCTGTGGCTGTTACATAGACGGTTATGTCAGTAATGAGATAAAGAGCAAATCAGTAGCAGAACTAAGGGATATTATTATAAAGGATCTCACTGATGGAATTGACGGCACAGATATCAAAGCCGGTGTTATCGGTGAAATCGGATCCGGTATTGAAATAACCGAAAACGAATATAAATTTCTTCAAGCTGCTGCTCAAGCTCAGAACGAAACCGGATTCGGAATGCATATCCACGCTTGTCTTTGGAATAGAGAAGGCTTAAATGCCTTGGACTATGCGGTAAAATGTGGAGCAGATCCGGAAAAAATATGTGTAGACCATGCAGATGTAATGCTTGATGAGGAATATATCCTCGGAATTCTGGATCGTGGCGCATACATGGAGTTTGACGACTTTGGAAAAGAATACTACGTTGACAGACAAGATCGAAATCTATTAAACGGATCATTTGCTTACGACACACAACGTGTAAAGCTTATCAAAAAGCTTATAGATCGTGGATATGCAAAGCAGATATTAATCACAAACGACATCTGTTTAAAGAGTATGCTGCACACATACGGTGGATGGGGATATGACCATATTCCAAAGCATATAGTTCCGATGATGGAGGATTTCTCTATCACGCAGAACGATATAGACATGATTATAAGACAAAATCCTGTCAGATTTTTGGAGATGATGTAAAAAGATGAAATGGATCGACTGTAGTGCCTGTATAGGCTTGGACAGTATAAATCATGAGATCATCAATCATGAAAACTATTATGTGTTTGAAAAAGTAAGGCAGTCTGCTCACGCAGAGCAGCTGTTAGATGAGATGGACTTTTGCGGTGTGGATGAAGCCTTTGTCTATCATCAGACAATGATCGTCAACGATCCCTCTTATGGTAACAATCTGATTTTAGAGGAAACTGCAAAATGCCCCGAAAGACTTCATGCAACATGGGCAATACTGCCGCCCATCACCGAGCAGGAATATCTTCCGGAAAACCTGCTACCGAAGATGAAGAAGCACAATATAAAGGCACTTAGAACGTATCCCGAAAGAAACAGATATTTTCTGGATCGTGTGACTATGGGTGAACTGTTAGATGTGCTGGTCGAAAAGAAGATTCCTCTGTTCTTGTCCCCACAGGACGGTTGGAAGAGCGTTTTTGACACTCTGAAGGATTTCCCGGAGCTGACTGTAATTTTGACTAACTACGGTCTATGGGGTTCCGATAGATTTTTCTTCCCATTGATCAAAGCTTATAAGAATGTTTATATCGATACGAGTGACTATCAGGTTATAAACGGTATCAACGAATTTACAAACAAGTTTGGGGACGAGAGACTGGTATTTGGCAGCAACTATCCTATGGATTATTTCGGCGGCCCGATCACGGCACTGATGGGTTCCGATCTGTCACAGGAATCTCTTGAAAAAATTGCTTCCGGAAACATAACCAGAATAATGTCGGAGGTGAAGTTATGAAAAATCCGTCAAAGCTGGCTACTGAATATATGAAAATCCGAAGGATGCCGTTTCCGATCATAGATGCCCATGCACATATGGGTGCAAACTATGGAACTTATCTGTCTAAAGCTACAATGGATGAGATGGTTTGGTTGATGGATAAGGAGAATATAGAGATGGTATTTTGTGCTCCGCACAGTGCTCTGTTTGATCCGATAAATAAGGATAAGGAGTTGGAGCTTGCTCTTCGGAAGTACCCGAACAGGTTCCGAGGATATTACACATTTAATCCCAATTACTGTGAAGAATATGCAGAAAACATGGATAATGTGTTGACGATCCCGGGGTATATCGGTTTTAAGTTTTTGCCTACCTATCATAGATATCCCATCGACGGTAAATGCTACCGTCCTGCACTGGAGTTTGCAAATAAACATAAAAAAGTGATCCTGATCCACACGTGGGGGAATAACGATCCTCACAACGGACCGAGTCACATTGAAAAAGCCGCAGCTGCATATCCCGATGCATTATTCATCATGGGGCACTCTGCACCGGGTGAGCTGGATAAAGCAATTGAAGTTGCAAAAAAATACCCGAATGTGTATCTGGATCTATGTGATATTCATCGTCATAGCGGTATCGTAGATAAGATGGTGGATGCCATAGGCGCAGATAGAGTGCTTTTCGGCACAGATATCCCTTGGTATGATCCTGCATATGGTATTGGCAGTGTGCTGTTTGCAAGAATAGACGATGAAACCAAATATAAAATATTGTATCAGAATGCAAAAAAATTGGCTGAAAAGTGTGGAGGATAAGCAAAAATGAAATGGTACAATCCTCAGATAGAGCCCTTTCTAATTTCCGGGTTTGCTTTCTATGAAAATGAACGGGTTTACCGAAGAATGCCTTTGCAGGAGGGTATAATGCCTGAGGCAGTGTACGAGTTAGCAAACGAGACAGCCGGTGGACAGATCCGATTTCATGGTAAACTGAAGGAGCTGCGGATACGTGTAAGTCTGGCTTCAAAGCCCGGATATTATGACCATATAAAATCGCCTCATCTGGTTATTGTCAATCGCAGTGCATTCGATCTATATGTATCTGAGGATGGAAAGGACTATGTATTTTTCAATGTAGCCAAAGGAATGGACTGCTCGGACAAATATTATGAGCATACGTTTCTGAAGCATGATGAGCTACTGGAATTTGATTTCCTTTTAAATTTTCCACTCTATGGAGGCGTAGATAAAGTGCTCATAGGTGTGGACGACGAGGCTGAAATTTCCGCTCCGAATTATAGGTTTAGAGATGATAAAAAGATCGTTCTGTACGGATCATCAATCCATCAGGGCGCGTGCGCAGGAAGGCCGGGAATAACGCAGAGCAATCTGCTATCAAGACTTCTGGACACAGAGGTGTATAACCTCGGATTCAATTCAAGCTGTAAGGCAGAAGCCGAGATGGCAGAAATTATTGGCGGTATTCGTGATACAAAGCTTCTGATCTTATGCCCGGAAGGCAATTGTCCTAATCATAAGTGGATGGAAGATAAGCTCCCGACCTTTTTAAATATCTACAGGCAATTACAGCCTGATACGCCTATCGTTCTCATGACACATACGATCTCCGGTCCGGAATCTCTGATACCAAAACTTTTGGATGAACGAATGGGCTATAGAGAAATACAAAAGCGAATTGTGAAACAGCTTCAGGAACAGGGTGATCAAAGACTGTACTTATATATACAGGACGGCAGAGATCTGCACGGTCAGAATGGTCACAGTCTATGGCATGAAGCTACGGTGGACAGTCTGCACTATAATGACCTGGGCTACTACTGGACAACAAAAGGCTTAATAGAATTTTTGAAAGAAAACTATTTACTATAAGGGGAAAAGCTATGTCTAACGTAAAATCTTTTGAAGAAGCCAATGGTGATGTGTTTGGCGATATTCTGACAGATAGACGCAAGAAAAAGTCAATAAAAATCGGACTTTTTACAGGAGGATATTTTGAGTACTGGAGAATGTTCCCTGAGAATCTACAGAAGAATGTGGAAGCTGATTTGGAGCGTGTGAGAGAAAATTTCCGCAAGTATTTTCCAAATGTTGTATGCTGTGAGACTGTAGATACTCTGGATGCAGCTGATGCAGCAGGCAAGCTGTTCAAGCAGGAGGATATAGACATTCTCGTGATCGCATATGGCACCTATTTACCTGACTTTATGACGCTGCATGTGATAAATCAGGTCAAGGAAGTTCCTGTTATCTTTTTCTCGGTGCAGGGTATAGAAACTCTGGATAAGAAAGGTAATTATGAGCACAGTATGCGTAACAGCGGAATTATTGGTATTGCTCAGATAACCGGAACTTTAAAGAAAATGAACCGCAGCTATAAAGTGATCGTGGGCAGTATTGATGATGAATGTGCTTATAGAAAGCTTAGTACGACAGTAAAGGCAGTTCAAGCCATAAAGGATATCAAGGAGAGCAACATAGGTGTCATCGGCAATGTCTTCCGTGGCATGTACGATCTTGAGCTGAGCAAAACCTTTCTAAAATCCACCTTTGATGTAAACGTGATTTACATACAAAGCGGTCACTTGATGGCAGAGTGGGATCAGATAACAGATGCTGAAGTTCAGACTGTATCTAATGAGCTGCTGACACGCTTTAAAAAGCGTGGTATCACAGAAGATGACGTGAGACATGCAGTGAAGCTTGCTCTGGCGATGAAAAGACTTGCAGAGCGGTTTAAGTTAGATGCAATGTGCTTTCTGGATCAACACTTTGTGCAGAAGCAAACACTCACCACAGCTCGTATCGGTGCATCTCTGCTGATGGAGAAGGAAGATATGACTGTAACGTGTGAAGGTGATCTGGGTGGACTTGTTACAATGATGCTCATGAAGTCCATCTCCGGAGTACCTGCATTGATGGGTGAGTGGGGCGAATACGATGCTGAACTCAACGCAGACCTTGTAATGGGTCATGGAATCGGTGTTCCTGCATTAGCAAAGAGTGATGATGATATTACTCTGACCAGAACTCCGGAGGAATGGGGCTTTGAGGGTGGTGGATTAAACTACGAGCTTATCCTGAAGCCCGGTCCGGCTACGATCGCACACGTGATCGAGACTGTAAACGGCTACAAGATGATCGTATCTCCCGTACAGAGTCTGGATTTCCCAACACTAGCTTATGAAGAGCTGCACGCTGTAGTACAGGTAAAGACGCCAATCAAGGATTATCTGGAAAAGATGTTTGAGAGTGGTGTTACCCATCACTGTATCGTCGGAGTCACAGATATGGCTCAGGAGCTTCTGGCAGTAGCCGAAATGCTTGGATTAGAGACATTTTACATAGAATAATCGCCAAAAAAATATATAACCGATAAGATCAGATAGGAGATTATGATTATGACAGAGTTTCCCGTAATTTCAAAAGAAGAATTTTCCGCTCGTATTGCAAATACAAGAGCTACAATGGCAAAAAAGAATGTAGATCTGTTAATGGGATTTTCAAATCTGCTGGATCCATCTTGCGTCAGATATTACACTGACTTTGCAGCTGTAAACGAGAGTGCAGCGATAATTATCCCTGCAAAAGGGGAAGTTACTCTCTGCTCCGGTCAGGCAAGCTATGACTATGCACAGGTCAAGAATAAGCTTGACGATTCTATTGTAAAGATTTTTCCCGAGATCGGTGAGGTTTCCGGTTTTGAGTATGACACCGAGGGACAGATGGACTTTGAAGAGTATTTTTTGGAATTAAAAAGCAAATACACTGTTAAAAAGATCGCTTTAGTTGGTAAGCTCACCTTTCCTGCTGTGATCTACAACAAATTAGCAAAGGTGTTTGCAGATGCCGAGATCATCGATTTTGACGAAGAGCACTATGCACAGCGTTTGATCAAAACTCCGGCAGAGCTTGCTATCATCAGAAAGTGCTGTGCTATCATCAGCGAGACCTTTGATACTGTAGTACCAAAAATAACTAAGGGTATGACCGAGCGTGAGATCCAGTCTATGCTTGAGTGTGAGATGCTTCGTCTTGGTGGCGAAAGCTATGTGCAATCATTTGCTCCAATGGTAGCAACAGGTCCGGACAATTCATATATCAGCATGTGTAGAAACACTATGCGTCAAATCGGTGATTCTGAGATCATCAATATGGCTGCCGGTGTAAGCTATGAAGGCTATAACGGTATAACCTGCACTCCCTACATTTTAGGTGAGATCCCTGAAAAAATGAAGGATGCCATACGCTGTGCATACGAGGCATTGAATGTTGCTTCTTCATTAATGAAGCCGGGTGTGACATGTGATGTTGTACTGAATGCATACACAGATTATCTGACGAAGAAAGGTTATATTGATTATTGTCCTTATGGAAGTCTGCATAGCACAGGTATGCTGGAATGTGAAGCACCCGTGTTCTCTGTAGCAAACAAGCGAGTCATTGAGGAAAACATGGCTATCTGCATCGATGCATACTTTAAAGGCATGGAGTGGGGATCATTCCGAGTAGAGGATGTGTATATCATTGGTAAGAACGGTGCAGAGCGAATCACTACTTATAATGACAAGTTTCTCCCTGAATTTATAAAATAAGATGGATTTGACCGATAAAACGGTCTTATGCATAGAGGTTTCAAAATATTACGGAAAGGAGTACCAAGCAAATGAAGGACGGAAAAGTTTTTATATGGATGAATCTTTTGGGCTTTGATCGAAACGATCCCGACAAAGGCGCACAGAGATTTATGGATCAAACAGGTTTTACCCCTGACGGCGCTGCAGCACTTTTGTTCCACTCTGACTTTTTCCATCTGCATCGCGGTATGGATAAAGAGTATGTGCTTCCACCTGATAACTGTGCTTACTGGGGTATACCTCGTAATGCGGAGCGTGAACGTCAGCCATGGACCAACTATGATCTACGTGATCTTGCCATCGCTCTTCGTAAAAAAGGCTCAGGTCTTTATGCAAGCATATTCGGATCAGCATTAAACAATGCTTTTCATCATGAATGGAATACGGATCATCCTGAGATCCACAATCATTACAAAGGCGGTGCTGAGAATGCCGGTGGGCATTTTGTCTTAAAACGCTTGAAAGACGGCAGCTATTACGAAGACTTCTTCATTGACAAGGTGTGTCAGGTCTTGCAAGATTATGAAATGAAAGGTCTGCATCTGGCAGACGGCTTTTGTCCGCCTGCGGGAGGAATGCTGCACAGCTTTGAATATTCTACGGATTTTGTGGAACAGTTTTTGATGCATACCTGTCATGTGTTACCGCAAGAAGTTGCAGATACCATGGGTGATGACAGCAAAGAAGCTGAGGAAAAGCGTGCAAAGTATATTTACGGTCAGCTGCGTGAGGACTGGGTAGAGTTTCACGCATGGCGTTGGGAACAGTTTTTCAAAAAGCTCTGTGCCAGAGTACATGCTATCGGTAAGGAAGTGATGGTACTGGGAATGTACTGTACTGATCCTTTTGAGACACTGTACTGCATCGGTATAGATTTGAATCGCATTGTACGAGCGGGAGTGGACTATATCACTGCCAATATTTTACCTGCAAGCTGCTATATCGCAGGCAAGGATGAACGTCCCTACTATTTCCACCGCTACATGGCAATCGCATCCACTACAGCAGCTTATCTCCCTAAGGGTCATTTGATATCCATGCTTGGATTACAGGATGCAACTGAGGAGTGGAGCGCAATGCATCATGCACCTTGTCTACATGAAAAGGATATGTACACCATGATGGCATATCATATGATAGACGAAGATGGTACATCTCGTGCTCTTGACGGGTATTTTCTCTGTCTGGGCGACGGCATCCCACGTAACGACTGGGATTGGGAACGAGAGAGGATGGAAATCGCACTTTCTGCTAAGGCAAAGCAGGTGATATCACCGTCCATGCTCTGGTCCGAATACGCTTTCAAAGGCATGCTGCATGAATATATTCATACTCGTCGTTGGACACCGTTTAAGCTGTTTTATGAGCTTGGCAAAGCGGGAGCTAACCTGGCAGCAACTGTGAAACCGGAAGGAATAAAAAACTTCTCCGGCACTCTGGTAGTTCCGAACTTTGACATGCTAAGTTATGAAGAACAAAAAGCGGTGTCAGCTTACAACAAGGGTAGTGTGCTTTGTACAGCAAGCCCTAACTTTGATCCTAAGGCTTACGGTATCGATCCTGTGATCTGCATACATGATAATTTCAGTGACTATCCTATGACAGCTTTTACATTCGGACGTGAAATATCCGATGAGACAAGAGATAAGGTAGAAGCATTGTTGAAAGTTGATGACGGTACACCAAATCTTCCAATACCTGTTGAAGACGTTGATGAACCTAACTACACTCTGATGGATACTCTGGTATATGCTAAGGTTACAACCGGTTTCAGAGATGCTATGGCACTTATCTTAAACGAGATCAATGCTATTCCTTTTGAGATCGATAAGCCGAACATTGTATTGCAAATGCCAGACGGTGCTTATCGTCTATACCTATTTAACGATAGTCAGGTGAAGTATCATCGCGCTTTTGTGGTACCGCATAGACCGATTAAGGACGTGAAAATCATTAGCAAATTTCCTATTCTGCCTCCTCGTTATATGGAAAAAGCATCGGGGCTTTTGCAACATGCCTATACCGGCGAAGTAGTAGAGAAAAGGAGCTTCGAGGTCAAGCTGCAACCTAACGGCGTGACCATCGTGGATGTGTATTTGAAATAATATGGATAAGATATTAGAAGTAAAAGACTTAAATGTAAAATTTCATACCATCAACGGTACTGTAAATGCTTTAAACAACGTCAGCTTTGATATCGGGCGAAAAGAAGTCATTGGATTTGTGGGCGAATCCGGATGTGGAAAGAGCGTTACGACCAGAGCTTTGATGCGTATTCTGGAAAAGAATGCCGAAATGAGCGGCAGTATAAAGCTCAGAGACGGAGAACAGATATTGGATATCTCCTCATATAAAAGGAACGCACCTGAGCTTCGAAAGATCCGTGGCGGAAAGATCTCTATGATCTTCCAGGAACCCATGAGTTCGCTATGTCCTGTCTACACCGTAGGCAATCAGATCATGGAAGCAATACGGCTGCACGATGACGTGACTAAGGATGAAGCCAGAGAACGAGCTGTTTCCTATTTGGCATCCGTCGGGATCTCCAGACCTGAGAAGCTGGTGGATGATTATCCGTATCAGCTTAGCGGCGGTATGAGACAGCGTGTCATGATCGCTATGGCTCTATCCTGTCAGCCCTTACTGCTGATCGCAGACGAACCTACTACAGCGCTTGATGTGACTGTGTCTGCTCAGATATTAAAGCTTTTGGAAGATTTAAAGGAAAAGAATGACATGTCTATGATGATGATCAATCACAACATGGGTATCATTGCCGAGACTTGTGACAGAGTATGTGTTATGTATCTTGGCAGGATCATCGAGAAAGCCCCGGTTGAGGAACTGTTTAAAAATCCTCAACATCCTTATACTATCGACCTCTTAGGTTCTATACCTAAATTGACCATGAAAAAAGGTGAAAAGCTGGCAAGCATCAAGGGCTCTGTACCTGATCCGCTGAATATTCCTGCAGGATGTGCTTACCACAACCGTTGTAAATATTGCAAGAAAGGACTCTGTGACACTGTATTTCCTGAGTCTAAGGAGATCGCTCCGGGTCACTATGCATGCTGTCATTTGATCGGCGGAAAAGGAGGCGAGTCAGTTGGATAATCAGAATAAATTGTTTGATGTACAGAACCTCCAAATGTTTTTCCCGATCAAAAGAGGCTTCAGGAAAAAAGTAATAGGGCATGTAAAGGCTGTAAACGATGTAAGCTTTGACATTCGGCTCGGTGAGACCTTGGGCGTAGTTGGAGAGTCCGGCTGTGGAAAGAGTACGATAGGAAATTGTATTATACGTCTGTTAAATCCCACAGGAGGAAAGATTCTATACACTCAGGCAGATGGGACAGAGGTAGATCTTACAACACTTCCTGACAAAGAGCTGAAATTCTATAGAAAAGAAGCACAAATGGTGTTTCAGGATCCATATTCTTCTCTAAATCCACGTATGACTGTAAGAGATTTGATCGGCGAGCCACTGTTAGTACATGACATATGTGGAAAAGACGAGATCAGTGACCGTGTTGCGACCATGCTAAAACGTGTTGGTCTGCGTCCGGAATATATGAAGCGTTATCCACATGCCTTCAGTGGAGGTCAGCGTCAGCGAATTTCTATTGCCAGATCCTTGATACTCAAACCGAGATTTGTCATATGCGACGAGGCTGTGTCCTCTTTGGACGTGTCTGTACAGGCTCAGATCATTGAGCTTTTGCAGGATCTGCAAGCAGAATACAAAAATTCTTATATGTTTATCTCACATGACTTGAGCGTGGTAAAGCATATCAGTGACCGTATACTTGTCATGTATCTCGGTAAAGTAGTAGAGTTCTGCGGATCTGATGAGCTTTTCGAAAATACACTTCACCCGTATACCAGAGCTTTGATCGATGCAGTACCTAAAATAGATCCGGAGGATCGAAGGGTACATGTCTCCGTCACCGGAGAGGTAGGAGATCCGTCCAAGGATTATCCGGGATGCGCTTTTGCATCCAGATGTAAGTTTGCAACAGAGCGTTGCTCCATTGAGTGTCCCTCTCTGAGAATTGTGGGAGGAGAAAACAGCGATCATTACGTAGCTTGTCATCTCTATGACTAACTTATGGCGCAAGTAAAATTAAAATAAAGCGCAGAAAAAAGAAAGGTGGATACATTATGAAGCTAAAGAAAGTATTATCACTCATTCTGGCGATTGCTATGATAGCTGCTGTAGCAGTAGGTTGTAGCAATCAAGGACAAACACAGTCTGACAATTCTAGTCAGAAGACCGACAGTTCGAGTCAGAAAGCTGACAGCTCAAGTCAGGGAAGCTCGTCCACTAAGACCGATGTAGAGGAAACCGATGGTATCAAGCAGGCTCCTATGCTGGACTCCATGGGATTAGATTCCGTTAGTGACAGGATCCCTACAAATTATGTTACACTGATACCCAATTCTGTTGGTGTATACGGCGGCACCTACTACGGCGCATTTCCTACAGCTTACAGAGGACAGGCATGGCAGACTTTGGGCTTTTTTGAGCCTATGATCGGCTGGAATCAGGAATTGACAGAACTGGTTCCAAACACTTTGGAAGAATTCTCATATAACGAGGATGCTACGGTGTTTACCTGTAAGATCCGTGAAGGTCTCAAATGGTCAGACGGCGCACCGGTTACTACGGAGGACGTTCGCTATCTGGTAGAAGACGTTTGGGGCAACACCGATCTGTATTCAACACCGCCGTCTAACTATATGGCAGGTGGCGAAATGTTGAAGCTTGATGTAATCGACGACTATAGCTTCACAATTACCTTTGCAGTACCCAATCCATCCTTCACATATCTTATCAATCAGGAAGATTATAGCATGTTAAAGCCATCACATTACATGAAGCAGTTCAACAGCAAATATGTAGATGTAGACGAGCTGAATGCATTGGCTGATGAGAAGGGCTATGATACATGGACTGCTATGTATACCGAGTTGGAAAGATGGTATGAAAACCCCGAGTATCCTACACTGTATGCATGGACAGTAAAGTCTATCTCCGATGATGGTCTTGTACATACCTGCGAGAGAAACCCTTATTACTTTAAGGTTGACTCTGAAGGAAATCAGCTTCCTTATATGGATTACTGTCAGGTAGAGTATGTAGACAACACTGAGACACTGAATCTGAAGATCATGTCAGGTGAGGTTGACTACATCAGCGCACCTCCGGGAGAATCTCTTGTAAACTATCCGATGTTTGCCGAGAATGCTGCAGCAGGTAACTACACAGTAGCTTTGGCAAGTGATGACTTTACACATAAATTCAATATCCTGCCTAACCATTCCAATCAGGATCCACAGAAGGGTCCGCTGCTCTCCGACAAGAATTTCCGTATTGCTCTGTCCCATGCTATCAATCGTGAAGAGCTTGTAAATCTGTTCGGCAGCGTAGGTGATATTAAGGCTACAATTGCACAGCAGAGTCCTAAGGAGGGATCTCCTTATTACCACGAGGAGTTGTCTACACAGTATATTGAATACGATGCAGAGCTGGCAAATAAAATGCTTGACGAGCTTGGACTTACCGAGCGTGACGGCGACGGCTATCGTCTTGGTCTTGACGGCAACAAAATGGTATTCTCATTTATAATTCCTACCTATGATGATTCATGGATCGATATCGGAACACGAGTAAGCGACTACTGGAAGGAAGTAGGTATCAACGTAGAAGTACAGGCTGTAGACCCAACTATCTGGGATGAAGCTGTTAAAGGAAATACCTTTGAGTTTACAGGTCTTTCCTCCGGTTCCGGCGGTATGATGATGGCTACAAAACAGCATATCAATGCATACGGTCTGAGCACGACCGGATGGGATCAGAGATGGGCATACAGCTGGGCAGAGTATTATGTTTCCGGTGGTAAGAGCGGCATTGAGCCTCCCGAGTATATCTACGAGCTCAATGATCTCCAGCAGAAGGTTCTGCAGACAACAGATGCTGAGGAACTCAAGACGAACATAAAGGCATTCCTTGATAAACGTGCAGAAATATTCCCAACCATTTCTACATTCCGTACCATGCCTCAGTTCTTTATCGTACACAATGATATCCAGAATGCTCCTGAAGAGGGCGAACCTTGGGTTATCTTCGCATATGGCGTAGGCGCTAACGTAAATCCCTGCATGTTCTACAAAAATTAGTACTGTATGATCAAAATGGGCGGCTACGCCGCCCATTTTGATCAAAACCGTTTATTCTGAGTTTAAATGAGTGAAGTTTGAAAATAAATTTTCAAATAATATGTTTTTATAAACTATGTTTCGGGAAAGTTCATTTTCGAGCACCACTTTTATTGTTTGCAGCAATGTAAAACAATCGGTAAATTCCGAAGAAATGTAATATGCTTTGATAAGCAAAGCATGGTCATAATTATGGATAGATATAAGGAGTAATTATGGGTAAATATTTTGTAAAACGCCTGTTTTATATGCTTATCATGCTTGTCGTCATCACTATTGTATCTTTTGTGATCATGGAACTTCCGCCAGGTGACTTTCTGACAACAATGATAAGCAATATGGAATCCAAGGGAGAGCTTGTAGACTCCACGGAATTAGAACGTTTGAAAATGGTATACGGATACGATAAACCTATATATATACGGTTCTTTAAGTGGGTATCCGGCTTTCCAAAAGGAGATTTTGGTTATTCTCTGTCGCAGTCGAAGCCTGTATTGGAAGCTATCGCACCATGCTTTAAGGTATCACTCTTGATAGCTGTGATCGTATTTTTCACCACTACCATTATTCAGCTGTATATGGGATATGAGTCGGCGCTGCATAAGAATAAGTTTATCGACTATGTGTTTTCCACCTTAGGTGTACTCGGACAATCAATACCAGCCTTTGTACTTGCACTTCTGGCATTGCTGCTTGTGTTTAATTTAACGGGTGGAAAGAGTTATGCAGGATTGTATTCAAGAGAGTATTTAAACGCACCCATGAGTTGGGACAAGTTTGTGGACGGTTTTAAGCATCTTCTGCTTCCAATTTCTGTTGTAACGTTTTCACAAATGAGCTTCAAGGGAGTACGTGCCAACATGCTGGACGAGATCAACAGACCATACGTAACTACTGCCAGAGCTAAAGGTATGAAGGAAACCAAGCTTTTGATCAAATACCCCTTCCGTATGGCAGTTATTCCTAATATGGGAGCTATTGGTCTGGCTATTCCATCACTGATTTCCGGTGAAACTATTGCGGGTATCGTGCTGAATCTGCCTACTATGGGCCCTCTGATGCTGAACGCATTGAAGGCTCAGGATATGTATCTGGCAGGAACGATATTACTCTTTCAAAGTGCTATGACACTTGTCGGTGTATTTATTTCCGACATTGCGTTGGCAATTATCGATCCTCGAATACGTCTTGACAACTAGGAGGTGAGCAGACAGTGAAATTTAAAATATTTAAAAAGAGGCTGAACGACGAGCTTCCGGAAAATAATACCCCTTTTGATGTGGATGAAGCTGAGGAAAAAATAAGCTTGTATGAAGCCAAGCCTCTGAAAATGTTCTGGTGGAAATACAGAAAGAATAAACTGGCTGTAGTTTCCTTATGGTTTTTGATTTTACTTTATCTGATCGCCATCTTTTGTGAATTTGTTGCACCCTATGACCCAAACAAAATTCACGAGGACAGGATGTATTCACCGCCGCAGGTTTTGCATTTTGTAGGCAATGACGGATTTTCGCTGCAACCTTATGTAAATCCCTTTGAGCAGTCATACGATCCTATCACATTGAAGCGTACCTACGAGAGCAATACAGAACTAGAGTATAAGGTAAAGTTTTTTGTAAAGGGCGACCCTTATAAGCTCTGGGGCTTGATTCAAACAGATGTTCATCTATTTGGCGTAGAGGATGATGGCGGTTATCTATGTTTGATGGGAACTGACCGTATGGGCAGAGATATGTTCTCACGTGTCATCTATGGCGTACGCATATCTACAAGCATCGGACTTTTAGGAATTTGTATCAGCCTGATCATTGGTGTACTGCTAGGCGGTATCTCAGGTTATTTTGGCGGTTGGATAGATGTTTTAATCCAACGCATAATAGAATTTATTTCCAGTATCCCTACATATCCTTTGTGGATGGCGCTGAGTGCAGCTTTGCCTTTAGGACTACCGCAGCTCTATGTGTACCTTGGGATCACACTCATAATGTCCCTGCTTGGATGGGTGGGAATCGCTCGCATGGTACGTGCCAGATTTATCTCAATGCGTGAGGAGGAATTTATAAAGGCAGCAAGAGTAATCGGTGTGAGCAATATGCGTATTATTGTGCGCCATATGGTTCCTTCCTTTGTAAGCTATCTGATTGCACACATGACATTGGCTATTCCGGGCATGATCCTTGGTGAGACTTCATTAAGCTACATCGGTCTCGGACTTCGTGAGCCTATGGTGAGCTGGGGAGTTATTCTTCAGCAGGTGCAGAGCTTAAATGTCATTTTGAATTATCCATGGCTTCTGATCCCGGCCGGTATATTGATCATTACTGTGTTGGCATTCAACTTCATGGGTGATGGCTTACGAGATGCAGCTGATCCTTACAGCAACGAATAAAATATTGTCTTTTTCTGACCGTATATTGTCAGTCTACAGGCAAAAAGATAAAAAGATCTCCTGTGTGAAAAATCTCACATATATTTTAACGCACAGGAGATCTTGTAAATAAGAATATAGAACAACATATCACAGCATTCAAAAATTTTATATTCTTAATGCAATATTTGTGATATAATTATTGTAGTTGAAATCGTAAAAAGGAGGATATGTGCATGAATAGAAGTGAAAAAGGTGGCATGTACGGTGCCGAGGGACGATATCACAGTGCAATGCCGAAAGGATTTCAGGAGTATGTATGGATCGAATTGATAGGCTTTGACAATGTCAGCCCCGATTACGGTGTACAGGATCTTCTTGATACCATGGGATTTATCCCAAAGGCATTTCTGTTTCTTGTTACAAGTATTGACTTTTTACACGATCACAAAGGAATGGAACAGGAGTATATACTGAATCCGTATTTTTGTTCCTATTCTGGGCATCCATATAATGATGAAAGACATCGACAGGAGTGGACAAACTATCAGCTGAGAGATCTTGTTAAAATTCTGCATACTCATGGTATTCAAAGCTATATCAGCATGTTTGATCTGTTGTCACCCGGGTCGAGTTTTGCAAAGGAGCACCCGGAAGCACTGCGAGTAGACTGCGTGGATGGTAAACTTCGCAGTGCAAATGCTGTGTATGTGACTAAACATTTTGCAGACGGTAGCTATTACGAAGACTTTATGCTTGAAAAAGGGATCACCATGTTACGTGATTATAATTTTGACGGCATTCATCTTGCAGACGGTATATGCAGACCAAGGCAGCCAATCCAAACAGCAGATTACTCCGATGACATGTTGGAACAGGCAGGCATCATAATACCATGCGATCAAGACAGAGCACTGTATATGGTGCAAAACCATAGGCGTGAATGGGTAGACTTTTGTACCGATCGCTGGATGCGCTTTCTCACCAAAGTAATAAACGGTTTCCATCAAGCCGGATTTTTGGTAACGGTTAATAATTCGTGGCAAAAAGATCCAATGGAAGCTATGTATCGATACGGAGTGGACTATAATATTCTGGCTCAGCTCCCAATAGAGGGGATCGTGATTGAAAACGGTGCGCCCACCAACGCTATTTTGGACGATGATGCAAATGCAGGATATCATCAAAGCTATGAGGATCGCAAGCTTGTGCATCATTATCTCCGTGCAGCACTGATGATGGAAGCAGCCTGCTTTAATGGACGCATTCCCATGCGACCATTGTATCCTGTGCGAGATACACTAGAGCAGTACGATGTACTGCATCATATGCCTACATCATTAACTCGACACAGCGGAGCTATTTTCAACAGCTATATCTGGAATAAAGACGGCAGCATTGCTCCTGTAATATCCGGAAATACATATTGTCTGGGAGACGGTCTGAGCTTTGACAACTGGCGGTTCTTACGTCTGTGCAGCGATAATGCTTATATACCGCATCCTGTAGAGGCTAGAGGAGTGACCGTGATATGGTCACAGGAGCGAACCTACAGAGAAATCGATGCTTTGATCAGCAGTCGAACCTGGAGCAGTGTGAAATGGATGGCAGAGCTGATGCGCCGTGGTGCTAACATTACCAAGGTTGCAAATATCAACTGTTTAGATGCAGTGCAAGGTGATATACTGATACCAAATCCGCAGCTGATGCCGCAAAATGAACTTGAGATGGTAAAGTCCTACCGTGGCGGTGATGTCATCTATATTTCTGCGCTCGAAGATAAGACAGACTATACTAAAGAATTAAATCCCGTTGGGGTCGGGTTCCCATATCCGTTGCTGTTTGCCGAAATAGATGAGAATATTCTGATAGAATGCGTGGAGAGGATCAACAGAGATCTGCCATATATCTCAAAATACAAAGATGAGTGCCATGTACAGGAGGTACGTACAGGCGAGAAAACATCTACCTTCTTAGTTGATAATGAGGAGTATTACTATACAGTACCCACCATTCACACCGATCGTCCTATCAAAACAGCGACAGAGCTTACAAAGCTTACAGGCTACAACCTACGTGTGAAAGGTGACACCTTCAGCACTCTCGTGCCTTTGCGTGGTATGGCTATCGTAGAAGTGGAGTTTGAATAGTCGATCACCGGACATGTTCTTTCAGTCAAAGTCACACATGTATGCCGTTTTGATCCTCCATTTAACATTTAATTCTTGACATTTTAGAAATAATCTGATATAAAAATTCTGTTAGGTTGTCAGAAAACAAATAGGCGAAGGCGGTTATTTTCGCAAGAAAGTATTTGTTCTCCTTCCATTGTTAGCTGTTGCGTGTCTTGCTTTGCGAGGGTTGGACACGCAACAGCTATTTTATTGCATAGCATTTTATCTCATTTTAACATATCTATGTACTCTTCAAGACAAACACCTTTTTCATACATCTCTTTTGCAGCAATCTTACCAACATAACGATAATGCCACGGTTCATAGCTTATCCCTGTGATATCACTTTTATCGCTCGGATAACGCAGTATAAAACCATATTTATATGAGTTTTCTATCAGCCACTTTTGCACCTGCGTATTTTCCTGCTGTTCGTCCAGAATTTGATAGCTAGTATCAACGATATCGACCGCAAGACCTGTTTGGTGCTCACTCGTACCCGGAACTGCCACTAACTTACCTGCTTCCGCTTCTGCCGCTGTTTTTGAATATCCTTTGGATACGTATTGACTTACTTTATTATCAAATAACGTCTTTTGCTTTTCATTTGTCCTGTATGAAGAGCATATCAACGGAGACAGACCTTCTGCACGCATTGCATCCATCATATCCTGCAAGTCCGGATAAGCTCTCTCATCAATAGCATGTCCGTTTTTTAACTGCTTCAGCTCTACTGAGAAATCATCGGGAATCCTGTTCCATGAATTTACAAGCAGCAAATACCATTCAGATGTATCGGTCGTCATTTTGTCTATAGAATCAATATTATTTTCTTCTGTAGATAGAACAGTAACTTTTAAACTATCAACAGTTTCTATAATTGACGGCGTATCCTGCATTGTGTCGTTTTGAAAAGGTTTTTCCACAATAACAGAGCCGATCAATAATGTGCCGCAAATGAATATCATTTTCATCATAGTTTTTCTCCTCATTGTTTTTTGATGTTTTTTCATTTCGAACCTCCTAAATAAAGAAGCATTTATTTCGTAAATAAGCTTACAAAATAAATGCTTCTTTTCAGATAAAAGGTTGCATCTTTGTTGTATCATAAAAAAGCTGTATCGTATGCTATTTATACGATACAGCTTTTACAGTCATATTTAATGATCATCCGATGGTATTTCAAAAGCTTTGAACATTGAGCTGTCGCTGTCCACGTCAACGACTTCGGTTTTGTGACCTCCTATGCTATATGACACTATTTGTCCGTTCTCTTTATTCACAGATATCGGATACATACATATCATTTGATCGGAACGGTAGCCCCCAACCAAAAATACATCTTCATTTTCGCCCGACTCATCAGAAAAAAGTTGCAGATATTCTAAAAATCCGTTTTCGGATATAGAAGTGGAATGTAGAAATCCATCATTTCTGGATGTAACGGTAATATCATATAAGGCTGACGTTTCAGCATCCATATAAGCATGTACAGTAAAGTCGCTGTATTCTACGATAAGTATCCAAATACTTATCATCTGTTTTGGAACCGACAGATCAATATACTCATCGTTGTCAGATGAAATACTCATGTATGTTCCCTTTAAAAATGATATGCTAACTGCATCCGAAAATGATAATTCCGGGAATACGTCAAAGCTTTGCAATAATTTCAGCTGATCTTCCATAGTTGAGATCAATTTTTCCTGTAAGTCAGAACTATCATGAAGAGCAGAATATTCCATCATATTAACTACTGCTTCAGGGTCACATATTAGCTTTATTCTTTCCCATACAGAATCCTTTTGATTAATACTATTGTTATCGTTACAGTTTAGCTGTACTGCATCTACAGGATAAATAATTGTATTATCAAAAACAAATTTTCTTTGTTGCTCAACAAAAACAGTCGGAATGAAAACCACTGTAAACAGCAGCACAAACAAAACAACAATTTTTATATATTGATTTACTCGGCTCATCCCTTACCCTCCATCATCGTGACTGTAACGATCGTGCCAACTCCTACCTTGCTGTCAAAAGAAAGATGGAATCCATGTAATGTCAATATTTCATTGCAAATAGTAAGTCCAAGTCCGCTGCCGCCTTGCTTTCTCGATCTCGATTTATCGATCATATAAAATGCATCTGATATTTTTGACAGCTCCTGTTTTTCCATTCCTTTTCCATTATCGCGGATCGTTACAATATACCCTTGCTGCTGTTTCTTTCCAGTCAATACTATCTCACCTGCACCGTCGATCGCTTTTTGTGCATTATCTATCAGATTTATAAAAACAGTTTTCATCAATTCCGATTCCATCGAGATGACCGCTTCATCTATATTCGAAGTTAACCTAATACCTGCTGAGGTCAATTGAGGTGACATGAATTCTATCACATCACTCAATAGACTTCTGATTTTGATTGGGGCAGGGGAAAGAGTATGCTTTTTCAAAACGATCAGATCAAGAAGTCGCATTGATAAAACTTCTAATCTCTTACCCTCTGAAAAAATATACTCGGCACAAACATGTCTTTGCTCGGCATTTATTTTTTCTTGACGAAGCAGGTCAGAATAGCCAATGATAGATGTAAGCGGTGTTTTCAATTCATGTGAAAATGCACCGACAAATAATTCTTTTCGTTCTGCCTCATCCTGTAACTCGTTCATTTTTTCTTCTAAACGATCAGTCATTTGGTTGAAGTGCTCGGAAAGCAGTGCTATCTCATCATGCCCGTATACTTTTGCACGCTCACTTAGATTTCCGTCGGAAATATTTTTTGTGATCTCTGTCAGCATAGTAATACGACGGAGCATCAGCTTTGAAATAACAAAGGTAAGTACTCCGGCAAAAGCGATCATTCCAGCAATAATTTTTATCATTAAATCATACTGGTTTTTTTGAGCTGTAAAAACGTGCGTTATATCGTGAAGTGTTTCGATGTAAAAAGTATTATCAAGATATGCAGCCGGACGCATAACCTGAACATACACTTCGCCGTTTTCTGTTTCCTTTAGTGTCCACCCTGCATTATTCGGATCTATCAAATCAATGATCGTTTTATCTACTACAGTACTTAAAGAAGAGAAAAGTGTGTTGCCGTTTTCGTCGATGATACCAAAAGAAACTTTTTTGTTCATGCTGCTGATACCGGTGGAATGAACTACCTGTAAAAGAATATCCTCTGCCGTATCATTTTCATCATAAATTTCGTTGGCATACAGTTCTACGTTCTCAAACTCATTCGACAGAGAATAGTACACGATCTCCGCATAATCCTTTGCAGTTTTGATCTCGCTGTTGAGCTGTGACTGAAAATTTGAATTTATCAATATGTAACCGCTTAATGTAACGCAGATTGTACTGATGAACATAGTTGTAAAAAATATCTTCCAAAAGAATTTCACACCCTATACCTCCAGCCGATAGCCTATTTTATATACAGGCACAAGTGAGCTCTGCAATGACAGCTTTTTTCTCAACCTCTGAACATGCAGATCAACAGTACGACTGTCACCCAGATCGTCACCACCCCAAACTCCGGCATATATCTGTGAACGATAAAGCGCTTTATTATTGTTTTGAAAAAGATAGAGCAATAGATCGAATTCCTTTGCTGTCAATTCTATATGAAGACCGCTTTTTGTCACGATCCTTGACTCTGTATCAATAGTAATATCTCCGAATGAAATCGATTTTATTGCTTTATTATAACGTCGCAAAACAGCTTCCACTCTGGCTAAAAGCTCGATGATCTCAAATGGCTTCGTAATATAGTCCTCCGCACCTGCTTTTAAGCCTTTTACTCTGTCTTTCACGTCTGCTTTTGCTGTCAGGAATATAGTAGGTATCTGATAATACTTTATATACTCCAACAGCTCATACCCATCTATTTCGGGAAGCATGATATCGAGCAGTATCAGGTCAAAAGTATCTTCTTCGATCATATCTGCCGCCTGCTTTCCGTCATACGCACAGGTGCAGTGGTATCCTTCATTCAAAAGACTCATTTTGATCAAATCAGAGATCGGTATCTCATCCTCTACGATCAATATTTTTATCATAACAGCACCTCCCACGAGCATAATTTTACATCACACTTGCATCATAGATGTATCTTATGTATAATTTTGATTCGCATCTCTCAAAGATATATATACTTATCAAAAAACGGTGCGACCTTTGTGATCACACCGTTTTCCGCGATTATATAAGATATGTACGCAGCTTCCGAATTACTTTTCCCACGGGAATACATACTGTGTAAGATGAAGATTGTCTCTTACCTCTGTAATTTCCTTCTGAACAGCTTCGTTTATCGGAACGCCGCTGTCTTTACGCTCACACCATACGAGCCATTCTTTTTCGTTAGCTGTATAGATACGATCATGTCCCGGAGCCTTCTCAGAAGCACGAAGCTCACGGAGGATATTACCGGCTGTCTTCTTAAATGCTTCTTCGCCCATAAATGCATTTGTATCTATAGCAATGAAGAAATGACCGAGATGGAACGGAACCTTCTTGCCATCCTTAATACCTGTTAACATCTTGAGGTAGTTACCCATCTGGAGAGCAGCAGAGAGAACTTCTACAACTGTTGCGTAGCTGTAGCCCTTGTAGCCTGCAAGCTCTTCGCCGATACCGCCGAGCGGTGCAAGAGCAGCTTCACCTGTATTGAGCTCGACAAGGATCTTATCTGTATCTGTCTTAGCCTTACCGTCTCTACCGATAACCATGCCTTCCGGTGTGGACTTGCCTATACGAGAATAATACTCGAGCTTACCACGCTGTGTTATGGATGTTGCACAGTCGATGATGAAAGGAAATTCCTCATCTGTTGGGAAACCGATCGTCAAAGGATTCGTACCAAGCATATTCTCAACGCCAAATGTCGGAGCGATGGACGGTCTTGCGTTTGTACCTGTGATACCGATCATGCCTTCCTTGATAGCCATAGAAGGATAATAGCCTGCGATACCGTAATGGCAGGAATTACGAACAGCTACCATACCCATACCGTACTGCTTAGCTTTTTCAATAGCCATTTTCATTGACTTATAGCCGATTACCTGACCCATACCGTCATGACCATCGACAACAGCTGTTGTAGCCGTCTCACGGACAACCTCGAAGTTTGTTACAGGGTTCTGAATACCCCAGTTAATACGATCAATATAGATAGGCTTAAAGCGGTTAACACCGTGAGATTCTATACCGCGTCTGTCGGATTCAATAAGGACATCTGCACATATTTCGGCATCCTCACGAGGAACACCTACACCTACAAAAGCATCTGTAACGAAATCTGTGATTGTTTTCCAATCAACTACTACCTTAGGCATAATAATAACCTCCTAAATTTAACTCACCATATAATCCTGTTGTTTGTAAACTAATTGATATTATCTCTGAAATTCAAACTATAATATCAATTTGTCTATATTATAGCACAAACCTGCTCTTTTTTCAACTTTTTTATTGTTATTATCAAAACATTGTCAAATTCGACTATAATCGGCGAAAAAATGTTCGGATTTATAGATATTTATCAGCCCCATTTGATGAGTATATATCAAACGGGGCTTTTCGCTTGATGATCTGAGAGTATTATTCAAAATCCTCGGACTTTTCGAGCTCATCCTTTAGAAGCTTCACCGAAGCTTCCAGTACGCCGTCTCCAAACGGCGATTTGAGTCCTGCGATCTCTACAAGCTTCAGGAATGTCTCTTTGCCTCCGGCTTTACATAATTCTATATAATCTGTCCATGCTTTAGGATCATTAGCATGAAATCTACCGAAGAATTGGATCGCACATATCTGAGCAAGCGTATAATCTATATAATAAAACGGTCTTGTATAGATATGAGACTGACGCTGCCATCTACCACCATTAGCGAGATATTCCATATCTCCATATTTGATGTGCGGCTGATACTCATGTTCAAGCTCAAGCCAAAGTTGATCTCTTTGAGCAGGTGTCATATCAGGATTTTCATATACCTTTTGCTGGAATTCATCAACTAAGCAGCCATATGGTACAAAGTAAATAATATCCTCAAGCTGCATAAACTTAAACTTATCCGTATCTTCACCAAAGAACATCTCCATCCACGGACGTGTGATCAACTCCATCGACATAGAGTGGATCTCACAAGCATCGTAGGTCGGATTATAGTACGCAGGGATATCGATGTTTCTCATTGATAAATAGCTCTGCAACGCATGACCTGCCTCATGTGTAAGCACGTCAACGTCATCCTTTGTTCCATTGAAATTTGCAAATATGAACGGAGCTTTATACTCATCAAATGTTATGCAATATCCTCCGTTGGTTTTTCCGGGCTTTGCAAGCAGATCCATAAGCTCATTTTCAACCATATAGTCAAAAAAGTGACCTGCTTCTTCAGATAGTTCATAGTACATTTTTCTTGCCTTTTGAACAAGCTCATCCGGTGTTCCCTTCGGCTTAGGATTGCCCGACTTACACATAAAGTCAAGATCGTAATAAAACAGCTCGTCTACGCCGATTCTCTTCATCTGCTTTTTTCTAAGCTCTGTTACCAGCGGCGTCATGTATTTTTTTACTTCATCTCTGTAGTGCTTGACCATATCCGCATTATAGTCAAAACGCTCCATATAGCAGTAGCTCATTTCAACGTAGTTATTGAATCCAAGCTTCTTTGCTATTCTTGCACGTACCTTTACCAGCTGATCGTATATTCTGTCAAAGCTTTCCTGATTATCGCGGAAATATCCGAAATACACCTCGTTAGCAGCTTTTCTCGTTGCTCTGTCGGATGAGGTGCGATAAGGCTGAAGCTGTGCAAGATTCAATTCCTTACCGTCAAAATTCAGTTTTGCAGCACCGATAAGCTTTGTATATTCACTATCCAGCTTGTTTTCTTCCTGCATATCGGGGATTATAGACTGATCAAAAAGTCTTTTCTCATTTTCAAGCTTTTTGAAATAGAGCGTTCCTATCTCAGCCTCAAGCTCCGGGCGGAACCTTGTTTTAAGCAACGCATCATTTACCTTATCGAACATTTCCTGCATAACAGGTATATTCTCATCATAATAGTCTTGCTCAGCTGTATAAAATTCATCACGAGTATCGATCGTATGTCTTGTATAGCAGATAGATGTGGATGTTCCGAGTCTGCTTGAGAAATCAAACATATCGAACACCACTTTTTTAGCTTCTGCGACATTTTGTGCAGCATCAAGCTTTTTCAGTACTTTTTCACACTCTTCACGTGCTTCCTCTACGGTAACACGCTTATATTCCATTTCCGAAAACTTCATTTTTTTCTCCTTACAACTTTTTAAGATAATTTTTCAAGAAGATACTTTTTCATAGCTTCATAATCTTCGTATTCAACACTGCACATGTCTTCAAGACGCATCATACGATCCGAATCATTACCTTCTCCAAAATATTTTCTTATATTTTTCTCTCTCATCACAAAGCTGAATGCATCCTCTACAGCTTTTTCATCGCCCTTTGATCGGAGATCCTCAAGCATCTCATAGAACTCGATACCACGTTTGAGTGCCTTATACCTGAGTGTAAGCAGGGGAGCACCGTTTCCTGACGGATATACAAAGTTTGTATCACCGGCATGCCAATTACCGTAACGGATATCCTTTCTCGGATCATCATTCCAAACATAATAATTCCATCTCAGGAAGCCGTCAAGTCCAGCATATGATGTGAGTATGCCAATAAACAAACTCTCTGTCAGCTTACTGTCAACGAACGTATTCGGATATTCCGGGCCACAGCAAACATACCAGATAAAGCGTTTGTCTTTCATAGCCTTCTGATATTCCTTAAGCTTATCATACTCCTTACACAAGCAGTAAATATACGGTGCGAAATCATATACCTCATCACCGAACTCGGGAATAAATTCAGAGTGATTGATAGCTGCCTTGAATTTAAACGACGGTGCAATGCTCTTCAGGTGATTTAAGCTTTTACGATACGCTTCTACGTCTCCCGGCTCATCGGCAGCGAGGCGAACCTTTTCGATCTGACCCGTAGTAATGAAATACTGCTCCAGAGATTTAATATATGCATCGATTTCGGCAGAACATCTCATATACTTGTATGTTCCAGATGCTTCATCAAAATAACGAAGCTTTATACCATCGGGATAATCATCTGCGATTGCTCCATATCCCATTTCGGCATCGCCCCATACATTGGCAAGTCCGTAAAGGGATATTTCTTTATCTATACCATATTTCGAACAAAGATCGATATATCTTTGCATTTTAGTATAATCGTATTTGTATTCGCCTGATTTAGTCTTTACGGTTTCTATTATAGAATATTCAAATAAATTTGCATCCGTCCTATATTCATAGTAGCAGCTCTGTCCGCTCCACGGAACCTCCGATACAATAACAGTCGCAGCCTTTTGACCTAAGTCAGCTAATGTTTTTACGTATTTCTCCATCACGGTAAAGTGCTCATCGCTCCAGAGCTTTACCTCTGCTTTTCTCGCAAGGTTAGAATTATGCTGCCATAGATCAAGATAAAATCTGTAATCCTTACCGCTTCGCATCTTGTAATCATATACGGTTATCGTTGCATTAGCCTCACCGATTACTTCTTCATCCTCAAACATTCTGCCCGACATGAGCTTTATCTTCACATCATAATTGCCGGAGCTTATATTTTCGGGGATCTTGCATTCAACGAAAACAGTTCTTATATCTATCTTTCGCAGCTCTACTACTTCATTCGTCAAAAGTGCATCTGCATAATAATAACCATCGTTTGCCGCATGAACGTCAACAATGTTTAAGCTCGTTTCAAGCTCAGACTCTACACTGAGGCGTATATTCTTTATATCTCCCTTTTGTGAAAACCACGCAGAGCTACCGACGTTAAGTGACCAGTCTTCATCACAGCCGATAATTACCTGAAATGACGCTGTGTTGTTTTTTGCTGCTGTCAATTTAATTTCCTTCGGTGCGTCGGCTAAGTCCATGATTTTAATGGGGTATCTCCCGTTACCTTGTAATAGCTTAAATGTCTCAGGATGAATGCCATAATGTATGCTCATATTAAATCCTCCTTATACTTTTTCAATTTATTATATATTATACCATACACAGCTATATTTTCTCAATATATATTTTGAATTTTATCCTATTGTCAATTTAGTTTAATCATGTCAAACCGATCACGTATTCCTTTGCTTTATCAAAATACAAATTCGCTAATGACTTCATTTTTAATTATAAAAAAATAATTATACATCTTGTAACAATAAGAAAGATATGTTAAAATATGATTATACGTAATTCGTGAGATACTTTTCACTTACTATAATGATATAATAAATCACCTGTCGCCTTTCAGCAGCATATGATGTGTTGAGGTGATACATGTGATCGTATATGATGCATTGATAAGCTTTATTATAGCTACGACGTTGATCTTATTGATCCGTATAGCATTACGAAAAGTTGTTTCTGTATACATAGCTTTTCGAAGCACGAAAAAACAGGATATTCAAAGATAAGCTACCGTCAGCCGGATAGATACCGGCTGACGTGTATTGGTTTACAAATCATTTAAAACGAGGTTTTATTTATAGTGGATGGGTACGACTACTTAGAAGGCCGTATAATGGCTGTTATTTATTCAAATGAAGAGAATGGGTATACAGTGCTTAGGCTGAAGACTCCGGATGGGCATAAGCTAACTGTCGTGGGCTGTATCCCGTGTGCAGCTGTAGGCGAAGACTTGGAACTTTATGGCTCATTCATTAATCATAATGTATATGGGAAGCAATTCAAAGCCGAACGAGTGGCAAGATATATACCGAATGATACTAACGGATTGATATTATTCCTGTCATCTTGCGATCTTAAAGGTATAGGTGAAGCTACAGCCGAGAGGATAGTTGATGAATTCGGTTCGGAATGCATTGATGTGATCATGAATGCTCCGGACAAATTATGTGAGCTTCGTGGTATCACTCAGAAAAAAGCACACGACATCTCCGAACGCATGAAAAATACCATGGCTCTGCGCTATTTACTTGAATTTTTCGAGACAAGTAATATGCGCTCGGAAATTGCTTTACGACTTTTTAAAAAATATGCTCACAAAGCTCTCGGCATAGTCACAAATAATCCGTATATCCTCGTCGATGAATATTACGGAGTAACATTTGCCGAGGCAGATAGATTTGCGTATGAAATAGGTATTGACAGAGACTCGTTGCTCCGCTATGAAGCTGCGATCAAAGCTGTGCTCATTCTCGGAATGCAGAACGGGCATATGTATTTACCTGAGGAAATGCTTATTGTCCACGCAGACAGATATCTAGGTGAAAGTGAAGCAGATCGTAAGCTCGAAGCGATAGAGCAGCTATGTAACGATGGTGAGGTAGTCCGTGATCTTATAAACGGTCAATCTGTATGTTACCTGGAAGCACTTTATGATGCAGAGTGTGCAGTTGCGGAAACAATATATGATATGAGTAAGCGTAGACCTCAAAAGCTATGCGACAAAAATGAGCTCGTATCTCAAATTGAACTTGAGCTTGGTATGCAATATGCAGAAAAACAACGAGAAGCGATCAAAGCTGCCGCAGAAAACTTTATAATGATACTTACAGGTGGTCCCGGTACAGGCAAAACAACTACGATACGTGCTATATTAAAAATGCTGGATCTACTTGATATGGACTATGTACTGGCTGCTCCGACAGGACGTGCGGCAAAGCGCATGAGTGAGCTGTGCGGTACAGAAGCAAAAACCATTCATCGTTTACTTGAAGCTACTGTGACTACCGATGGAATGTCGCAGTCATTCAATAAAAATAATGAGGACAAGCTAAAGCTTGATGTTTTGATACTGGATGAAGTGTCAATGATAGATATACAGCTTTTCAGTGCCGTACTTGATGCTCTACCTGACCATGCATCGCTTATAATGGTCGGAGACAGCGATCAGCTTCCATCCGTAGGTCCCGGAGACGTTCTAAAAGATCTTATACGGAGTGGAGTTATAAAAACCATCCACCTTGAGGAAATATTCAGACAATCTCAGCAAAGCATGATAGTTATGAACGCCCATGCCATAAATACTGGTAAAATGCCGAAGCTCGAGAGAAGTAAGGATTTCTTCTTTATGCGAAGATCATCATCTCAGGAGCTTATAAGCACGGTGATCGATCTGTGTAAGACAAGACTGCCATCATATTTTGATATTGACAGCTCTCAGATACAAGTCATATTACCATCAAAGCAGCGTGAAGTTGGAACATATAATTTAAATAATCAACTCCAAGCAGCACTGAATCCGGGCAGACCCGGCAAGCGTGAATATCGTTTTGGCGATACAATATTTCGTGAGGGTGACCGTGTTATGCAGATTAGAAACAATTATGATATAACATGGCGTAGATCGGACATGAGTGAAGCGGGTTGGGGTATATTCAACGGTGATATAGGTACGATCGAAGCAATATCTTTGGAAGAAGAGACTATTGTAATAAATTTTGATGAGCGTATTGCCGATTATTCGCTTGATCTTATGGAGGATCTTGAGCTCGCATATGCAATTACAGTACACAAGTCGCAGGGAAGTGAATTTCCGGCAGTTGTATACATTGCATATGATGCACCGTCAAGGCTTCTCACTCGAAATCTGCTCTACACTGCGGTAACAAGAGCACGAAAAGTACTTGTTGTAGTCGGCAAAGAGGAGATCATGCAGCGTATGACTCAGAATAACGAATCAAAGAAGAGGTACAGCGGATTAAAGGAACGTTTATCTCTTATGGCCGCTTCAGATAAATAGCTATGAAAATACCAGACCGCATTGTAGGATTGATTTTCCCGAGAAAATGTATATTTTGCAGAAAAGATATCATCGGCAGCAGCAAGGTCTGCATATGCACAGACTGCATGATGACACTGACTGCCGAGGATGGATATGTCAGAACATTGAACGATGGCAGAGAATGCATATATGCACTACGATATGCAGCTGCCGGGGTTAGCAGTGCCATAAAGCGTTTTAAGTTTAACAACAGACCTCAGTATGCCGTAACATTGGGTGAGCTGCTTTATCTTGCAATAAGGAATCGTGCTGATGTGGATGTTATAAGCTACGTTCCCGTAAGTACACTGCGAAGAATGAAGCGAGGCTATGACCAAAGCAGACTGCTGGCAGAATATATAGCAAAAAGGATGAATAAGCCGGTAGAAGCTGTTTTGAAAAAGGTTCGGCACAACCGAAAGCAGTCAACGCTTAATGAATCTGAGAAAAAAACTAACGTAAACGGTGTTTACAAGGCGATAAATAAGAATGTTGTTGGTAAAAGGATCATACTTATAGACGATGTTGTTACAACAGGATCGACTATTTGCGAATGCGGAAAAGTATTGAATGCTACCGGAATAAAAAATATAACATATGCAGCGGTGGCTTCTGCTGAGAAATCAAGATATAAACATAAATGATAAAAAAGAAAGGAATGAATATAATGCTGTCTAATGATATAGGAATGGACCTCGGAACGGCATCGGTGCTTATATATATAAAAGGAAAGGGAATAGTATTACGTGAGCCATCAGTCGTTGCCGTAGATAAAAATTCCGGCAAGATCCTTGACGTAGGTATCGAAGCACAAAAAATGCTTGGAAGAACACCGGGAAACATCGTAGCTATAAGACCTTTACGTGAAGGTGTTATATCGGATTATGATATGACCGAGAGAATGATAAAGGAGTTTCTAAAGAAAGTTATCAGCTTTAAGCTGATAAAGCCGAATATAGTTATCTGCATACCGAGCGGCATAACGGAAGTAGAGGAGCGTGCTGTAATAGATGCCGGTATGCAGGCAGGCGCCAGAAGAGTTTTTCTCATCGAAGAACCTGTAGCTGCTGCTATCGGTGCAGGTATTGATATATCAAAGCCAAACGGAAACATGATCGTTGACATCGGAGGCGGCACAACAGATGTTGCAGTCATCTCACTCGGAGGTGTAGTTGAATCCGCATCTATAAAAATCGCCGGTGATAAATTCGATGAAGCGATAGTAAAATATATACGTCGCAAATACAATCTCCTGATCGGTGAACGTACAGCAGAGGAGTTAAAGGTAAATATCGGCTGTGTTTATCCTCGTCCTGAAATCAAAGAAATGAAGGTTAAGGGTCGCTGTCTTATGACAGGCTTACCCAAATCATTTACAGTCACATCCGATGAGATCATGGAGGCATTTTCCGAAGTAACGAACCGTATAGTTGAGGCAGTTCATTCCGTGCTTGAGCGTACTCCGCCGGAGCTCATAGGTGATATCGCTACAAACGGCATAGTAATGACGGGAGGCGGAAGCCTTATTTACGGCTTCGATAAAGTATTATCAGAGCGTACCGGAATAGCAACACATATTGCCGACGATGCTATCTCCTGTGTGGCATTCGGAACAGGAAAGGCGCTTGAAAACATAACAATAATGCAGGATGGGACAATGAATATATCACGTCGTCGTCAGATGAACATGTAATTAACAGAGGAACTTCATTATGGGAAAAGAAATGGAACAGAAACTTACAATGATGTACGGCAGCAAAGTGTTTAACGATGCTGTAATGCGTGAAAGACTGCCAAAGGAAACATATAAGCTCCTGAAACAAACGATAGACCTTGGTCGTCCGCTCGATGCATCGATCGCCGAGGTAGTTGCAAGTGCAATGAAAGACTGGGCGATCACCCAGGGTGCTACACATTATACGCACTGGTTCCAGCCTATGACGGGAGTAACAGCTGAAAAGCACAACTCCTTTATCTCTCCGACAGAAGATGGCAGAGTAATAATGGAGTTTTCGGGCAAAGAGCTCGTAAAGGGTGAATCAGACGCTTCAAGCTTTCCCTCCGGTGGTTTGAGAGCGACCTTTGAAGCAAGAGGATATACCGCATGGGATTGTACATCTCCTGCATTTGTAAAGGACGGCACATTATATATACCTACAGCTTTCTGCTCGTATAACGGTGAGGCGCTTGATAAAAAAACTCCGCTCCTCAGATCTATACAGGCTCTGTCTAAACAGGCTATACGTGTACTACGTATGCTTGGAAACGAGGAAGTACAGTCTGTATCTGCTATGGTCGGCCCCGAACAGGAATATTTTCTCATAGAACGTGAAATGTATAACAAGCGTACCGATCTGCTGATGACAGGTAGAACGCTTTTCGGAGCTATGCCGACAAAAGCTCAGGAGCTGGATGATCACTATTACGGTAACATCACAGACAGAGTATCTGCATTTATGTCTGATCTGGATAAAGAGCTGTGGAAGCTCGGAGTATCCGCAAAGACAAAGCACAACGAGGCTGCTCCGGCACAGCATGAGCTTGCACCTATATATACAACAGCAAATATGGCATGTGATCATAACCAGCTCACAATGGAGATGATGAAAAGAATAGCACTTCGTCATGATCTTGTATGTCTCCTGCATGAAAAGCCTTTTACCGGAGTAAACGGTTCAGGCAAACATAACAACTGGTCGATGACAACAAACACAGGCACAAATTTATTCGATCCCGGACAAACGCCTGAGGATAATATGCAGTTTCTGCTGTTTTTATGTGCTGTTATTTGGGCTGCGGATGAATATGCCGATCTGCTCAGAGCATCTATATCTACAGCAGGAAACGATCTCAGACTCGGTGCAAGCGAAGCTCCGCCTCCCATAGTTTCCATATTCCTCGGTGAGCAGCTCACAAGCATACTTGAACATATAGAAACAGGTGTAGTCGGCGAAAAAACATTCGGTGGCGTTATGCAGATCGGTGTAAAAACACTTCCACACCTTCCTGTTGATACGACCGACAGAAACAGAACATCACCTCTTGCATTTACAGGCAATAAGTTCGAATTTCGAATGCTCGGCTCATCTGATTCTATTGCCGATACAAATACATTTATTAATACGATCGTAGCCGAAACGCTCTCCAGAATCGCAGATAGACTTGAGATGTCAAGCGATCCGGAGGCTGAGGTCAAAGAAATCATAAAAGAGATAGTTATAAAGCATAAGAGAATCATTTTTAACGGAAATAACTACTCTGCAGAATGGTACGATGAAGCAAAGAAGCGTGGATTGCCTGTTTTAAAAACAACTGTAGAGGCTATCGAGCAGCTTCGAAGCAGTAAAAATATAGTGTTATTTGCAAAGCACAGTGTATTATCTCCGCTGGAAGTAGAATCCAGAGCAGAGATCCAGCTTGAAAATTACATCAAGACCATACTGATCGAAGCACGTACTATGGTACATATGTCAAAGCAAGAGATATTGCCTGCGTGCATGAAGTATGCCGGTGAACTGGCAGGAATATACAATGCAACTAACGAATGCGGTCTCGGAATAGGGAAGGAGCAGCTTGAAAGCATAGTAAATATGATAAAAGCCGCAGACGCGCTCACATCCTCACTGGATGCACTTGTTCGAGAGCTTACGCCGATCGGATATACGATAGAATGTGCAAAACGTGTAAACAGTGAGTTGATCCCTGCAATGGACAAGCTCAGATCCAAATGTGATATGCTTGAGCTGGAAGTATCAAGCGCATACTGGCCATTCCCAACTTATACCGATCTGCTATTTAAGAGAAAATAGAAAAAAGGTATCGATGCATTTCGCATCGATACCTTTTAATATTACTTACAGTAATTTACGATCTCGTTAATAGCTTCATCAATTGACAGCTCTCGTACATCTTTTGAATTTCTGTATTTCAATTCAACGATACCGTCTCCTGCCTTACGACCTACCGTAAGTCTTACAGGAATACCGATAAGATCAGCATCCTTAAATTTTACACCTGCACGTTCGTTTCTGTCATCGTAGAGAGCTTCAATACCCATGTCCGTAAGCTTAGCATAAATGGAATCTGCGATCTCCATCTCTTTGCTGTTAGGCTTACCAAGACCTACGATAACTGCCTGATAAGGAGCGACGATCTTAGGCCATATGATACCATCATCATCACAATTCTGCTCGATAACAGCAGCAATAACTCTTGTAATGCCTATACCATAGCAACCCATGATAGGTGTATCTTCCTTGCCGTCCGCTGTTGTATATGTGCAGTTAAGTGCATCTGTATACTTGCGGCCAAGCTTGAAAATATGACCGACTTCAACACCCTTTGTAGAATCCATAGGAGCTCCGCAGACGGGGCACAGGTCACCCGGAATAGCGTTACGGATCTCAACGTATGCTGTTACCTTGTAATCTCGATTTTCATTGACACCCGAGAGATGATAATCCGTATCATTAGCACCGACAATTATATTCTGCATACCAACAAGCTCTGTATCAGCATATATTGGAACCTCCAAGCCTACAGGACCTGCGTAACCGACCTCGGCATGTGTAACTTCACGAACAGTCTGCGGATCAGCCATAACAAGCTCAGTGCAGCCAAGATAGTTCTGAAGCTTATGCTCGTTAAGATCACGGTCACCACGCAGCATAGCAGCGATCGGCTTACCGTCAGCAAGATAGATAAGAGTTTTAACGACCTTATCTGCGCTGCAATTAAGGAATTCGGATATCTGTGCGATCGTATGGAATCCCGGTGTATGAATCTTCTTCATTTCAACTTCCTCGACCCTTTCCGGAGCTACAGGTGCTTTGAAAGTTGCCTTTTCAACATTAGCTGCATAATGGCACTTATCGCAATAAATTATATCATCTTCACCGATAGGGCTGAGCACCATAAACTCCTGTGAACCGGAGCCGCCCATAGCGCCTGAATCAGCATGTACGACCATATACTTAAGACCAAGACGATCAAATGCAGCACAGTATGCTTTGTACATCTTCTGATACGAAACATCAAGACCTTCTTCATCTATATCGAAGCTGTATGCATCCTTCATTACAAATTCCTTAGATCTGATAACACCATAACGAGGACGAGCTTCGTCACGATATTTATTCTGGATCTGATACAGTGTTATCGGCAGGTTTTTGTATGAATGGATCCATGAACGCACAAGATCTGTGAACAATTCCTCATGTGTCGGTCCAAGGCACATATCACGGTCGGAACGATCCTTAAATTTAAACATAGATGCACCGAATACATCCCAGCGTCCGGATTCACGATAAAGATCGGCACTGAGCAGAGCCGGCATGTGAAGCTCAAGAGCTCCTGCCTTATCCATTTCTTCTCTGATCACCTGTTCTACCTTGCGTAAAACACGGTATCCAAGAGGCAGATAACAATAGCTTCCGCTTGTGACCTGACGGATCATAGCTGCTCTGAGCATGAGAATATGGCTTGACACCTCAGCATCAGATGGCAGCTCACGAATCGTGGGCATAAAAAGATTTGACATTCTCATAGTAAATATCTCCTAATATAAAATTGTTACAATAAAAAAACGCCCCAAAACAAACGATTTGGGACGAAAATATCTTCCGCGGTACCACCCAGATTGGAGCATAAAGCAAATGCCCCCTGCTTTTACAGCTTTAACGCAGCTGAAACGCCGACTTTCTCGGACCTCACAGGTTGGGTAAAATATATTCTCGCACCGGAAAGCTTCCACCATTCTCTTTCCTCGCTGTCGTGCTTCTAAATATACTTAAAACCTGTTCATCGGTACAAACATCAATATCTTGTATTATTTTAGCATATTAAAGCTAATAATGCAATAGATATTTTTCACAAAATAGCATAAGTATCATATTACGCGGCTCATTTGTGAATTGCTACAAAAAATATGGTTTCAAATAGTTGATTATGTAGAAAATGCCGTTAAAATAGTCATTATCCTTCTCAAATTATTGATTTGCAGAAAATTTTGTAATATAATATATTCTAGATACATTTTACGGAGGTACAGTTAAATGATTAGAAGCGGAAATCGATACAAGATATGCAAAATAGTACTCATTACGATAGTTCTATCATTGATCACAAGCATGCTTAGTGGTTGTTATTTTTTACCTGAGGAAGAAGAAATACTTGCTCCACCGTTGAAGGCTCCGGAGGAGGTCACATATAAGACATATGAAGTTACAAAGGGAACAATTGAGCGTTGGATAAACGGAACAGGCTATTTTGTCTCAACCGAAAGTGCGACTGTAAGCTATACAGATACATCCGGACGTCTTAAAGATATCTATGTAAAATCAGGAGATACTGTTCAGGAAGGCGATATTATTGCCGAGTTGGATACTGGATCATTACTTGAATCTATAGAAGATCAGACGATTGCGGTGGAAAAGGCAGAGATCAACCTTCAGATCGCCAATGAATCAGGAGACTGGAACACAATAAAGCTGAGAAAGCTCGATCTCAAGCAGGCTCAGCTCTATCTTGACAGGCTCACCACACAGCAGGAAGCTGCATATCTTCGTGCGCCTATGTCAGGTGTACTCACGTACGTTCTTTCTGCCGATCCGGGAACCTACATAGACAAATATCAAAATATAGCTAAAATTGCCGACCCAACAAAGCTTCAGATAACCTTTTCCCACAATAATATATCCGATCTCAAAATGGGAATGGAGATCGATATGACATTTAACAATGTAGATAATTTTATACTCAAAGGAAAGGTCATTCAGACACCTGATAATGCACCCTTAGATGCACCGGAAAGCGACAGAAAATCCGTTAAAATCGAAGTAATGGATATGCCCGAGGACACTATACCGAATGATGCAAAGTACACCGTCAATTTAAACGGCAAGGAAGTACAGATCGAGCTTGGTGACTCTGTAAACATTGCTGTACTCCTTGAAAGCAAGGAAGATGTGATCGTACTTCCTATGAGCTATATCAACAGATATGCTACAAGAAGATATGTCAGAGTTCTTAAGGATGGTATTCCGGAAGAACGTGATATAGAGGTTGGTATAGATAACGGAAGCAAAGTAGAGATCGTCGGAGGTATCGAAGAGGGCGAACTGATAATCATATAAGTTGAGCTAAGGTTTCTTGTAAAGGAGGGATATACGCTTTGTGGACATTAGTTATACGTAAAATATTGAACAACAAATGGATGATGTTATGCCTGCTGTTTGGATTTATAATAGTTGTAGCTATGGTCAGCAGTGTACCTGTATTTAATGATGGTATTCTACAGCGTATGCTTATAAAGGAATTTGAGGAATACCAATTGGAGAATAACAAGTATCCCGGCACATATGCTGTTGAGTCTAATTTGGCATTTACAAGCAAGACTTCATCAAAAATCAAGCTGTATGATTATTTCTCCGAAAAAATCGAGGATGAATTTATGCCTGACCTTGGCATTGATTTTACAGCAAGTGCTAAACGTATTGTTGCCGATAACATAGTTGCATTCCCCGAAGATGATAAATACAGCACAGGTAAAAATCTGTACATGCGAATACAGACAATGCCTGAGTTTGAAGATCACATAAATATTATCAGCGGACGAATGTACGAGACCGAAGCTGTAGATGGTGTATACGAAGTAATTATAACCGAGAAAGCCATGAGTGACCTCTCGATAAACCTTGACATAGTTTATGACGCTCATTATGTATTAGACGATGCGCCAACTATAAAATTCAAGGTAGTCGGTGTTTTTGAGATGGATGATTCACAAAATCCGTACTGGTACAACACCGGCGGCATTGGAATGCTTGGAAATAGTGTTATGATGCATTCTGATGCCTTTAAAGATCTGTTTATCGAACAAAATGAATGCCGTGAAATAACAAAAGTTTACTGGTACTACGGGATCGATTACTACCAGATCGAAATAGACGATATAGAATCGCTTCTCTCAAAGGTAGATTCTCATAAAGAAGTATATGATAAGTATAAAAATTCAATAACTCTGCGAATGCCGTCATATGATATTATGCAGTCATATAACGAGCGTTCTTCACAGCTTTCTATGACACTGTGGATCATTCTTGTGCCATTACTTATCATGCTTGCGTTCTATATATTCATGGTATCGCAGCTTATAGTCAAAAGCGAAGAAAATGAGATAGCTGTTATGCGTAGCCGCGGTGCATCCAGTGGTCAGATTTTTAAGCTGTATTTTCTCGAAGGTCTTATCTTAAGTATCATTGCATTAATTATAGGACCACCTCTCGGTCTTATGCTGTGCAAGATATTAGGATCATCAAACGGATTCCTGGAATTTGTATCACGTACAGCTATCCCTGTGAAGCTAGATATTACAGCTTACTTATACTCATTGATCGCTGTAGCTGTATTTATGATAACGATGCTGATCCCGGCGTATAAAACATCAAAGCAAACTGTTGTTGAGCGTAAGCGTAAAAAATCACGAAATACAGGAAAACCGCTATGGCAAAAGTTTTATCTTGATCTTGTATTGCTCGCTATCTCGATCTATGGCAGATTACAATACGAGGACTTTAAAGTGCTTCTTGCAAAAACAGGGGAGACCGCAACAACTGTATCTATAGATCCACTATTATTTCTCATTTCCAGTATGTTTATCATGGGCTGTGGAATGCTGTTTTTGAGATTATATCCATACATAATAAGATTAATATTCTGGATAGGTAAGAAGAAATGGTCACCGACACTCTATGCATCGTTTATACAGGTCGGACGCTCATCAGGACAGGAGCGTTTCCTCATGCTATTTATAATCCTATCAATAGCGATCGGTATTTTCAATGCAAATTCCGCACGAACACTCAACCAGAATATTGAAGACAAGATCGCCTATACAAACGGAGCCGATATTAGACTCGATGTATATTGGATGAGCAACGAAGAAACCATAGAGGCTTCGTCCAGTGGTGACAGTTCTATATTTGATGGTCAAGGCTCTTCAAGTAGTAGTGAGCAGTTAAGATATATTGAGCCTCCGATGTCAACATATAATGGCATGGAGGGTGTAGAATCCATGGCAAAGGTATATGTTCAGGAAAAAGGTAAGATATCTGCATCAGGTAGCAGTGTAAATAATGCCATGATAATGGGTATCGAGCCGTATGATTTTGGAAACACGATATGGTTCAGAAACGACCTTCTTCCTCATCATATCAATGAATATTTGAATTTAATATCAGATGCACCGAAAGGTGTACTTGTATCATCGTCATTAAAAGAAAAGCTTGGATTGGAAGTCGGAGATCCTATAGATATCTCTTGGGATTCTCAGCCCTCAGTGGAATGTACAGTATATGCTTTTGTAGATTATTGGCCGAGCTATAATCAATACAGAACTGACCGAAACGGTGAGATCGTATCTACCGACTGCGTTATTGCAAATCTCAGTTTTCTCCAGTCAAAGCTTCGAAAAGAGCCTTACGAAATATGGATCAAGCGAGCTGACGGCTACACCGATACAGACGTATATAACTCGATCGTTGAATCTAACCTTCAGCTTGACGGAATAACATATGTAGACCAGGAAATAATCAAATCAAAGAATGATCCTTTACTGCAAGGTCTTAACGGAATGTTGACATTGAGCTTTATTATCACAATGATGATAAGTGCGATAGGCTTCCTTATTTATTGGATCCTCTCTATCAAATCAAGAGCATTGCAGTTTGGTATTTTCAGAGCAATGGGTCTTTCTCTTAAGAATATTATAGGAATGATCGTCGCAGAGCAGATCATGATTTCTATAGTATCTATAGTTGTAGGTGTATTGCTCGGAGGTATCACAAGTGATATATTTGTTCCGATGATGGAAATGGTTTATAATATAGCAGAGCAGATACCACCTTTCAGAGTAGTTGCATCACGTGAAGATTATTATAAGATTTATTTCATAATAGGTATAATGCTGATAATCGGAACGATCACGATTACGAGAATTATAGCGAAAATAAAGATTACTCAAGCGCTTAAGCTTGGCGAGGATTAAATGGGAGCATAATTATGTCTGAACAGATAATTCTGGAAACAAAAGGAATTAACAGGATATTTCAAGTAGGAAAAGCTCAAGTACACGCACTCAAAGACATTAACGTAGCTGTGAATGCAGGTACGCTGACAATGCTTCGTGGTCGTAGCGGATCCGGAAAAACGACACTTATGAATATTTTAGGTGCTCTTGATATGCCTACATCCGGCAGTGTCATATTTCATGATACAGATATCGTTAAATTGTCTGAAAGCAAGCGAGATATGCTGAGAAGACGTGAAATTAGCTTTGTATTTCAATCCGTAGCATTGATATCAAATATGTCAGCATATGAAAATGTAGAGTTTGGATTACGAATTGCTAATATTGATGATAAAGAGCGAAAGAAAAGAGCAGAGGAGTGCTTAAGGCTAGTCGGTCTAAGCAAACGCATGACTCACAGACCTCATGAAATGTCAGGTGGTGAGCAGCAGCGAGTAGCAATAGCCAGAGCTATCGCACATAAACCGTCTGTAATATTTGCCGATGAACCTACAGCAGAGCTTGATACAACTATGGGTTTACAGGTATTATCTCTTTTCCGACAATTGGTAGAGGAAGAAAAGCTTACGATCATTATGACAACGCATGATCCTAATATGATAGAGCTAGCCGATCATGTGTATACATTGGAGGACGGTGAGATAATAGATGAGCGATGAATTGCAAAATATCCAACGATCTAAATACATGGTCGAGTGTGAAAACCTCGTTAAGATCTATAAAACTGACGAAATTGAGGTAGTTGCACTTCAAGGACTCGATCTTACCATTGAACGTGGAGAATTGATGGCTATAATCGGAAATAGTGGAAGCGGTAAATCTACTCTACTTAATATGCTTGGAGCATTAGACAAACCATCAGCAGGCAAGCTATTTGTAGACGGAAACGATCTCCTTTCATACAACGAAAAGCAGATATATGAATACAAACGTAGTACAGTTGGTTTTGTATGGCAAAACAATGCCAGAAATTTAATCCCATATCTTTCTGCTGTTGAAAATGTCGAAGTACCAATGATTATAACCAATAAAAATGAACGCAGGAAACGTGCAAACGAGCTTCTTGACATAGTAGGGTTATCACATAGGAAAAAGAACAAGCTGAGTCAGCTTTCCGGTGGTGAACAGCAAAGAGTTGCAATAGCGATTGCTCTTGCAAACAATCCAAAGCTTCTGCTGGCAGATGAGCCGACAGGTGCAGTTGATACAAAGACAGCCTCAATGATATTGGATATATTCAGAGAGCTTAATAAGACTCTTGATCTTACAATAATAATTGTAACTCACGATATACAGCTCTCACGAAAAGTCTCCAGAGTCGTATCCATACGTGACGGACGAACATCCAGTGAATTTATACGCAGGTCATATAAAGATGAGATCGCCAATGTAGAGGGTCTTGCAACATTAAGTAAAGAAGATGAGAAAGAAGATTCACATGAAGAATTTGTTGTAATCGATAGGGTAGGGCGACTCCAGCTTCCTCGAGATTATATGGATAAATATAGTATGAAGGCAGGAAGCAAGCTCAAATTTGATTATAGCGGAGATGATATTATTCTTTCTCCTTTTGAAGTCGAATCTCAAAAAGACGATGTTCAAAAATAATCACCGAAGTTTATGTATTTTAACATACTGAAAGTCTTTATCTTTCAACGGTAGACAATGGGAAGTTATCCCCACATCTAAAGATACCAAAAAAGGTGCTTTTGTTATTATAACAAAAGCACCTTTTCAGTTTTATTGATTCATGAAATATTCAACACGAGCTCGAATGCGTTATAAAAGTAAGAATAAATATTTCGTAGATCGATCAGGAAATAACCTTGCTCAGGAAATCCTTTGCACGATCGTTTGTCGGATTCGAGAAAAATTCCTTAGGCGTGTTCTGTTCAACGATAACGCCACCATCCATAAACAATATTCTGCTGCCAACCTCACGTGCAAAGCCCATCTCGTGCGTAACAACAAGCATCGTCATTCCACTGTTCGCAAGCTCTCTCATCAGATCGAGAACTTCACCGACCATTTCAGGGTCGAGTGCAGAAGTCGGCTCATCGAAAAGCATGATCTCAGGATCAAGAACCAACGAACGAGCGATCGCAACACGCTGCTTCTGTCCTCCTGATAACTGCGACGGATATGCTGACGTCTTATCAGCCAACCCGATACGTTTCAAAAGCTTAATTGCCTTATCCTCAGCCTCAGCTTTGCTCATCATCTTAAGCTTGACAGGTGCAAGTGTCAGATTACCCATAACCGTATAGTTATTGAATAAATTAAAATGCTGAAAAACCATTCCCATTTTGGATCTGACCTTATTTATATCTGTTTTCGGATCTAAAATATTTGCACCGTTTACTATGATCTCACCTGATGTTGGCTTTTCAAGCAGATTCAAGCAACGTAAAAATGTACTCTTTCCGGAACCTGACGGACCTATAATAACAACATGCTCACCTTTTTTGAAGCTTTCGGTAATGCCTTTAAGAACCTCAACATCTCCGAATTTCTTATAAAGATCATTAACGCTTATCACTAAGTCTCAGCCTCCTTTCTAATCTTGCAAACAACTTTGAAAGGGAAAAAGTAATAACAAAATAGATCAACGCAACAGTAACAAGTGGGAAGAATGCGGAAAAGGTTCTGCTTCGAATTACATCGCCGACCTTAGTCAGATCTTCGATAGCTATATAACCAACTATAGCGGTCTCTTTGATAAGTACAATAAACTCACTGGCATAAGTAGGTAAACAGTTCTTGATAGCCTGCGGAAGTACGATATATAGCATTGTCTGTGCAGAATTAAGACCCAATGAACGGCCTGCTTCTGTCTGTCCGCTATCTACCGAAAGAATACCTGCACGAAGTATTTCGGCAACATACGCTCCGCTGTTCAAGCTGAAAGCGATAACAGCAATAATGACCGTATTGAGATTTACAGCTCCGAAAATACCAAAATTGATTATAAGAAGCTGGGTAATAAGCGGTGTTCCTCTGAAAACATTGATGTACCATGTTGATATCAGTTTCAAAATCTTAATATTCGATATTTTCATCAAACAGAGTGCTGAACCGAGCACAGTACCGATTATAATTGACAAAATTGATATTTCAAGAGTTACCCCGAGTCCCTTTAAGATCATTAACCATCGATCTTCAACTATAAGATTGCGATAAAATTCATTTGCAAAGCCGTTTATGATATTTATAAACCAGTCTGTCATTTCCGCAAACCCTTTCTGTAAAATAGCAAATAAGCGGAACGCAGATTTTATGATAATAAAGCTTCGTTCCGCTTATTAATCGATCAAATATTGAATTATTTAACGCTTGTCTTTCTTACGATAATAACCTGAGAAGCAGAGAAATACGGATCAGAGAAATCTACGCTTTCAAGTCTTTCCTCTGTTACTGTCATGCCGGCTGCAATGAAATCGATCTTGCCGGATGCAAGAGCTGTGATAAGGCTATCAAATGCCATATCAACAACTGTAAGGTCGCAGCCATAGTCTTCTGCTATTTCATGAGACATTTCAATATCAAATCCAACGATATCTTCGCCAACTCTGTATTCAAAAGGCTCAAACTCAGCATTTGTACCCATCTTTATCTCTTTGCCGAAGTTTGTGGCTTCACGATCATTGATAGAACCGGAATTATTCATAAAATACTCGTACAGATTATCATATGTACCGTCTTCTCTCATAGAAGCGATCGTAGCATTGATAGAATCAAGAAGCTCTGTATCTCCCTTGCGAACAGCGATAGCATATTCTTCCTCGGAGAGCTTTTCGTCAAGAATAACGAGCTCAGGCATCTGGTCAACGATCTTCTGTGCAGGCCATGCATCAAGAACAACTGCATCGAGCTTACCGTTCTTTAGTTCAATAGCGCCGTCAACAGCTTTCTTATATCTGGAAACTACTGCGCCTTCAACATCCTCTGAAACAAGTATGTCACCTGTTGTGCCTTCCTGAACGCCTATCTTGGCATTGGCAAGATCAGCAGAACTGGAAATAAAGAATGTCTCCTGCTTTGTTCCGCATCCGGCGAACATTGCTGCAAGCATCATAGCAGCCAGTACCAGAGCGATCAATTTTGTCTTTTTCATTGTTTTCATTCTCCAATTGTTAATTAATTTTCAGAAGCTGATCAGCAGCTCCTTTTTACTCAATCTATTATATACTAGATTTACCAAAAAAGCAACATAAAATGTATAATTGTATACAGTTTTTTTGTAAGAAAAATTTTTTTGTTCACTTCATTATTTTGTAAGATTTATATGATAATATTGATAATAGAGCGAAACGGTTCATTTTATGCTTTTGGAGGATATATGCAAGATGTCTATAAATATTTTAGTCGCCGATGACGACCGCGATATAGTTGAGGTTATAAGTATTTTTTTTACTCAGGAAGGATACAACGTTTTAAAGGCATACGATGGAAAACAGGCAATAGATATCGTTGATAAAAATGAGATACATCTGATACTTCTTGATATAATGATGCCGAATATGGATGGTATTACAGCAACACTCAAGCTACGTGAAAATAAAGGTATTCCGATAATTCTGATCTCAGCAAAAAGTGAAGACAGTGATAAAATACTCGGATTGAACGTAGGTGCGGATGACTATATTACAAAGCCGTTTAATCCTTTGGAGCTCATTGCGCGAGTAAAATCAAATTTAAGGAGATATATGACACTCGGAAGCATAGCAGATGAAAAGGCGGTAATAAAGATCGGAGGTCTTACTCTTGATACCGAAGCAAAATGTGCATCTGTAGACGGAGAAGAAGTCAGACTTACGGCTACAGAGTATGGTATTTTGGAGCTGCTTATGCGAAATCCGGGCAGAATATTTTCGATAGATGAGATATATGAAAACGTATGGAATGAGCGAAGCTACGGAGCAGACAATACTGTAGCAGTCCATATAAGACGTATAAGAGAAAAAATTGAAATCAACCCAAAGGAACCGAAATATTTAAAGGTGGTGTGGGGAATTGGATACAAAATCGAAAAGTATTAAAGGTTTTTTTGTCTGGATCGGTCTTATTATCGGATTATCGGCGTCTATTGGTATGACATTATTACTGTTGCCAAATGCATCCGAATTCTTGAGTATATTTAAGGACTCATTTAATCGTGACTATTTTTCAACCGATAAATACGCAGAATCTGTCATAGCTCTCGTTCAGGATGCGGTAGATGAAGTTAGCTACAAAAAAAGCACCGAAGGCTATATCAATCAAGTCGATATATTAAATGATGGAACAAAATTTGACTACTTCTATGCAGATGAATATGATGAGGTCGGCGATGTTGATTCATTCATAGCTTTAATAGGTGAAAATTCCGATAGATACGCATCACTTATATGCATATCACACGGTAATCTTCTTTTAAGTGCTGGAAGCATAAGCGGAATATACTTGTCCGATTCATACTATCGAAACGCTGTCGAAGGATCAACAAATTACAAACAAGCTGACTCTTTTAATGCGCCAACGGATCAAGCTAAAAACGAAGAAGTATCTATCCTTGTGGACGGAATCGATTATCATGCAATAATAATACCTGAGCCTAATGATGCAGATCTCAGTACTGTACCTGAAAACAACAACAAAACGGTAGACATAACCGAGATCGTCGGAGACGAATCGTTTTTTTGCCTTTCATCTCCATATGATGTGGAAAAATTTGCATGGCTTCAAGCCTATTTGCAAAAATATAATGATTTCACTCTTTGCATAGCAATAAAAGAAAATGCTATTTTCCTTCCACCTCTGTATGCGAACTATGCGAGATGGGGAAGCAATATGATGAGCTGCTATATACTGATAGCTTGTGCAATCGTTTTCTTTTTACTGATTCTTCAAGGCTTATTATTCAGACGTGCAAGAAAGCAATTTATAAGTCGTCTGATGCGTTTTACAGGTTGGTTCTTGTTGGAGATAAAGATCGTCGCTGTATTTTGCACTCTGTATTTAATACTAAATATCTACGATAGAATTTTCGATGATATATTGGCGATACTTTTAATGATATCGTCTTTTTGGATGCTATGGTATATGATACTCGACTTGTATTATAATGGCAGAAAAGTGTTCAAAAACAATATTCCATATCACATAATATCGATTTACAGACGCTATGAAAGCAAAAAGCCGTTTTATAAGGCATTGATGACACGAACAGTGACCTTTATTATCGGTGAATTTCTTTTAGTTTTGTTTTTCTTATTTACATCATCGCAGTTCCAAATACTATCGTTTCTTTGCGTTGTTGTAGGAATAGCGTTTGCATTGCTTTATATTAAAAAGAATTCGGAGCTTTTTGCGGATATGGATCAAATAAATCAAAAGCTATCCGCATTGCGAAACGGAGAAGACACAAAAATGCTTGAAATATCACCCGAGCACAATTTATATAACACCGCTGTTGACCTAAACAATGTACAGGATGGTATTAAAAGAGCCGTAAATGAAATGATGCGAAGTGAACGTCTTAAAGTAGACTTGATAACGAACGTATCTCATGATTTAAAAACTCCGCTCACATCAATAATAAGCTATATCGAATTGCTCTCAAACGAACGTCTTTTACCGGATAAAGCTAACGAATACGTAAATATAATCAAAACAAAGGCTTCTCATCTGGACAGGCTGACGAATGATCTTGTTGAGATATCAAAGGCACAAAGCGGTAATATTAAAATAGTGCTTGAACGGATCGATATCACTTCTCATATAAGGCAGACGCTGGCAGAGCTCTCCGAACGCATTGATGCATCGGGATTAGATTTTAAAGTTACTCTTCCCGAGAAGCCGTTATATATAAACGCAGACGGTGGTAAATTATACAGAGTATATGAAAACCTGATAATCAACTCTATTAAATACTCAATGCCGGGCACAAGAGTATATATCATTGTTACAGAAAAAAACGAAAAAGCGTTTTTCGAGATAAAAAACATAGCGTCCTACGAAATGAACTTCTCGGTTGAGGATATTACCGAACGCTTCACACGAGGTGACAATTCACGAACGACCGAAGGCAGTGGTCTCGGACTGTCAATTGCAAAAACCTACGTGGAGCTGTGCAACGGTAAAATGCATGTTGCGACAGACGGTGATCTATTCAAGGTCACTATTGAATTTACAGTATGTAACAAAACCGACGATACGATAAAAGATATAGAAGAAGCGATAATGATCTCAAATAGTAAGTCTCAGGATAATACGACACAGACAGCATAAATGCTAAAGACCTGCAATCCAAATGCAGGTCTTTAAATTGTAAAACTACAAAAAGGCATACGATTCAATTGAACCGTATGCCTAATTATTATACTTCGCAATATTGCTGCAAATAACACTCCATTTTTTCTCTCATCTCATCGTTGAGAAGAACTACACCGTTGATCTCTCGACCATATATATAGTCAATTATCTCACGCACGGTAACAATAGGATGAACAGCGATCCCGAATTCATTTCCGATTTCTTTAATGGCCGTCGTACCGCCTTGACCACGCTCCATACGATCTACAGAAATGATCATGTGCTCTACAGATACATTTGCAGCAGCCTTAAGCTGAGGATAAACCTCTCGTACAGCTGTACCTGCGGTTATAACGTCTTCTATCAGAACAACTTTTTCACCATCGACAAGCTTATGTCCTATAAAGCTACCACCTTCGCCGTGATCCTTCGCTTCCTTACGGTTGAAGCAGAACGCCTTGTCAATACCGTAATTCTCATAAAGAGCGATTGCCGTTGTTGTAGCAAGCGGAATGCCCTTATATGCAGGACCAAAAAGAACATCAAAGTTTTCTCCAACATTGTTTTTTAAACACTCTGCGTAATATTTACCAAGCTTAGACATCTGAGCGCCCGTTCTGTAGTTACCGGTGTTTACAAAGTACGGCGATTTTCTACCGCTCTTAGTTATAAACTCACCGAAACGCAGAACTCCGCATGAAATCATAAACTCAATAAATTTACATTTGTAGGATTCCATTGGCTCATTATCCTTTCCTGTAGTAAAATATACTGTTAATTAAAGAACTCGTCGTAGATAGCGTTTACTGTGGATTTGAAGTCATATTCATCAACACCGATAATGATGTTGAGCTCACTTGAACCCTGATCGATCATACGGATATTGATATCAGCATCGGCAATAGCATTAAACACACGTGCTGCAAGACCCTTAGATCTTACCATTCCACGTCCGACTACTGCGATCAACGCAAGTCCTGTGATCACCTCAACAAGATCAGCATCAACTGTGGATTTGATCTCTTTTGCAAGAAGATCAGCTCTTCCGTTGAGTACATCTGTGTTGACGATAATACTCATCGTATCAATGCCGGATGGGAGATGCTCAAAGGAAATATTATACTTTTCAAATATTGTAAGTACACGGCGTGTAAAGCCTACTTCCTGATTCATCATATCCTTTTCGATGTGAAATACAGTAAAGCCCTTCTTGCCGGCGATACCCGTGATAATACCGGATTTTATATCCGAAGCTCTGGCAGATACTATCATCGTTCCTGGATCCTGCGGACGGTTCGTATTTCTAATATTTATCGGTATACCTGCTACACGAACAGGGAAAATAGCGTCTTCATGAAGAACTGTAGCACCCATGTAGGCGAGCTCACGAAGCTCTCTGAATGTAACAACATTGATTACCTTCGGATTCTCAACGATACGCGGGTCTGTTACAAGGAATCCGGAAACATCTGTCCAGTTTTCATATATATCAGCATCAACACCACGTGCAACAACAGAGCCTGTTATATCCGATCCGCCTCTTGAGAATGTCTTTATTGTGCCATCCGGATTTGAACCGTAGAAGCCGGGGATAACAGCATATTCATTTGCCTCTGCCATTTCTTCAAGAGCCTTATACGAACGCTGTGCATCGAGCTTTCCGTTAGCATCAAAAAATACAACGTCAGCAGCATCAATAAAGGGGAAGTCAAGATATTTTGCAAGGATTATGCCATTGAGATATTCTCCACGGCTTGCAGCATAGTCTCTGCCGCAATTGGACTTGAAAGCTTCACCTATCTTTTCGTACTCATCATCAAGACTGAGCTCAAGACCGAGTCCTTCAATTATCTCATTATATCTTGTACGAATAGGAGCAAAGAATTCTTCAAAACTCTCGCCTCTTATTATTGCATCGTAGCATGAATATAGCATATCCGTTACCTTTGTATCGCTTCCGGAACGTTTGCCCGGTGCAGACGGAACAACATAACGGCGTTCTTTTTCACTTTTTATAATGTCAGCCACCTTTTTAAACTGACCTGCACTCGCAAGCGAGCTGCCTCCGAATTTTACTACTTTGATATTCATAAATACACTCCCTTTTGGATGTAAACATATTTGTCATTATAAAACGTCCTTATATCATTATATACCATATTGCAGATATTGACAACAGACAAAATCTATCATTATAATACTATCTTTAATAAATTTTTTGAGCTTATTTACAAGCCGTATTGACTAATTCTGTATTTTAAGATATAATCATACGAAAAGGGGATGAGTATCTATGAGAAAACAGGACAAGGGAACTTTAAAATTAATGCTTTCTGGCATAATTTCAAGATATAATGATAACAGCGAATATTTTACCAAGCTACGTTTTATTTTTAAGTCGGGACTAAAGAATTTCACTGCGGAAGCAACACTCAACGATTCGGATGAGCTCGTATTGAAATATAACGGCAGTAAGAAAATATTTTCCATTGAAGATACATCCGACTTTTTCATCGATGAGTCGATGAAATACGAGTCCTCATCATTTGAATATGTTGAGAGAAGCATAACATATATTATTGACGCAGATGGCAGAGGTGTTCGTATGCGTCAAATGCAGACCAAGCAGGAAACGATAGTATCTCCTATATCGGGAAACCGTGATTACATTCTTAAGCCTGAAAACGCAGCACCGCTATTGAAGGCTATCGGAATAATGACAAAGGATGGAAAGCTTAAGAATGATATGATCAGAAAGTACAATCAAATAGATCATTTCATTGAGCTTATACAGCCGATGCTGGAAGCATGTACTGACGACACGATAACAGTACTCGACTGTGCGTGTGGAAAGTCATATCTAAGCTTTGCCGTAAACTTTCTCCTTCGTGATATTATGAGGAGAAAATGTCAAATAATCGGTGTCGATATATCCGAAAATGTTATAAAAGCCAGCAAGAAAATTGCAAATGATCTCAGCTACAGGAACATGGAGTTCATCTGCTCCGATCTTCGTTATTACAGTGCGGATAAGCCGTCGATGGTAATATCTCTCCATGCATGTGATACGGCAACAGATATGGCTCTTGGGCTTGCGGTACGTTCAAAGGCGAAATCGATCGTATGCGTACCATGCTGTCACAAGGAGCTTATCGGAAAATATGAGATAAATGAGCTTGCACCGATGATGAAGCACGGAATTTTCGCTGTGCGCTTTAATGATGTCTTCACAGATGCTCTGCGTGTAATGAAGCTTGAAGCTGAAGGATATAATGTATCTCCGATCGAGTATATATCACCCCTCGACACGCCAAAAAATCTTATGATCCGTGCGGAGTATACAGGTAAGCCGTCCGCAGAAGCTTCCGATAAATACTATTCGTTGATACGATCTCTCAACATAGATCCGGCTATTGAACGTGAGTGCTCACTTGCCAAAGTATAATAAAATCTAAGTCATATTTTGCACTATTTGCTTTCTCTTGCATAGAATATTATTGAAACGGATGTCATACGACATTAGCTCAAATATCAAACAGGAGGAACTGTAATATGCCAGAAAAAGTTTGCCCGGGTCCGGTACACAACTCAGCTTGTATAAAAGAAGCAGTATGTGTTCACACAAAAAAGGTATTTGATTCATGCAGAGATAAAGAATGCTTGCAGGATCTTAGAGTAACGCTCACTCGCTGCTCGCAGGAGATACTCGACAAATCCAGCACGATAAAGCCTAAAAAGGTAGAGCTTATCTGGGTATACATTGATGTGGAATCTGTACCGTTTAACAAAGGCTTTTATACCGTAGATGTCAAATATTTTTACCGTGTAACATGCGATGCATTCTGCGGTGTAGGTCGTCCGTATGAGATAACAGGTCTTGCAACATATGATAAACGAGTCATTTTATACGGCAGCGAAGGAAGTGTACGTATATTCTCTTCTACTTACGTCCCCGGAGATAGTGATATCCAGCAATGGGAGCGCACAAACATGCCTAAGGCGATCGTTGAAGTCGTTGATCCTATAGCGCTTGCCGTTAAGGTCACGGAAAAGGACTGTGGATGCGGTTGCGGAAATGAATGCAAAGAGCTTCCCGATGCTATATGTTCATGCTTTGACGATGAGCTTCTCTATAATTGCGATGGCAAGCGTCTTTATGTAACATTGGGCCAGTTCAGCATCATACGTCTTGAGAGAGATACACAGCTCTTAATGCCTGCATATGATTTCTGTATACCCGAAAAAGAATGCTCCAGTTCATCTGAAGATCCGTGTGACATGTTCGAAAAATTCAGCTTCCCATTGGATGAGTTTTTCCCACCGGAAACACGCTCGATATCAAATCAGTGCGGAATATGTACCTCATGTGATAAGAAATAGTATAAGCAAATCGGATGTTCTGCTTTTCTCAAGTAGAACATCCGATTTTATATGTTATTGCTTCATTTTTCTGAGATTTCTTATAGCCGCATTTGTCATCAAATATCCTGCTTCTTCATTGAGCCTTGTATAGGTCGAAGCAGTGGCCTCATAGCCGCCCAGTTTTCTCGCTTCACGTGTATATACATATCCGTTATTTCCATTTGCAAGCTCGCAAATCAAATTCATCTTGTATGGAGAGCCTTCTTTTACCATAAGTCCGAATATACAAAACATTTCACCGGGCATACCTGTAATAGCCAGATCTCCAAGTGTGATCGACTGCACCTCACAGTTAACCTCTCCACCACCTAATTCAACAGCCAGTTCCATTTCCTTTGCAAGTAAAGGATGAAAATGTGCATTGGCGATCTCTTCAGCCGTAGGCAAGCGTATCTCTGCCGTAACAAATTCACAGGATGTATTGACAGGCACATTATCTGTCGTCTCGATAGTATTAAAAGCATCAATAGCTGCAGCTGCAAGAATTTCACCTATTTCGGTATGCTCACGTACCTTTCCGTTGACGAAATCGACATGATTGATATTACCACAGCATCCGTTAAGGAACATAAATCCGATATTATCACCGTATTCGTTCCTTATTATACTACGCATTGTTCCCGGATAATCAGCTGAAAAAACACAACTGCCAACGCAGTCAAGATGGAGCGCAAAGTTTGTAATAATTCCCATAGGCGTTCCATCATCATGATCTATACGCACGACTATAAGCTGAGGATCAGTAATATCAGCAGGAGCAACTATATCCGGACTGCAATGCGGTGGATTAGTCATGACCTTACCGTCTGTCATTACCCATCTGCGATTAAATGCTACACCTCTGACATCTGTAGATGCATATCCGAGTTTTGCAGGCATCATTTTTTCGAATGCAGCGATCCCGGCATCGGCAGCACGATCGATAAGAAAATCAACATATTCATCGTTTCGCTTCACACAATATAAAGTTGTGACAGGGCCTGCTGTGTGTGAATGTATAGCAGCTACAAGAATATTGGAAGGAGGAATGCTAGTAGCATCAAATATCTTTTTACGGATGCATTCGACATCTTCTGCTGATATGAGGATCGCGTCGAGCGATATGATTATTATAGTTTTCGCACCGTCTGAAAAAGCATATGCATGAGCATAAAGATCATCGAGTACCGCAGTTGAGATACGGTCTTCAAAATATCCGGGTATTGAAGCACCTATCCTCGGTGTTATATTACTTTCAAAAAAACCGCATTTAAATATAACGATCATTCCTTCCTAGTAAATATTAATATGCAAAGAGCGAAAGCTATTAGCTCTCGCTCTTAGATAATTTATATATAACTTATTTCTTGTGCTCAGCAAGAACAGCCTTAACGCCTGCAATACAAGCCTCAATATGCTCTTCGCCCCATGACGGATGGAGGAACAGTGAGAATGTTACGCTGCGAAGACGCTTAGCGTTCGGGCAGAGAACCTTGTCATACTCAACGCTCTTAGGATCTGTGTACTCTGTGCTCTTGAACGGGAAGTTAGCTGTACCGAAGCCGCAGTTATCCTTATAAGCTGCTTCTTCGTAAGCTTCCGGCCACTGAATGCCGTAGCAAGGAATGTTCTTAGCCTGGAGAGCCTTAACAAACTGCGGAGCATCAATGTCAAGAACATCGAGATCGAGGTTGATCGGATACCACCAGTAGGAGTTCTGACGAACTTCGTCATTGTACGGGAGCTTTGCAATGCCTTCAAGACCTGTGAAAGCCTTGTCGTACATAGCAGCATACTTCTTACGAAGCTTAAGATTCCAGTTATCAAATCTCTTGAGCTCGTTAATACCAACTATTGACTGGATCTCTGTCATACGATAGTTGAAACCAACACGACGATGGATATACGGGAGCTTCTCTTCAAGAGCGAGCATGTTCATACGTGTACGAACATCATAGCCGTGATCACGGAAGCTGCGGCATTCCCAACCGAGGTCTTCGTTCTTTGTGATAACCATGCCGCCTTCGCCTGCTGTTGTAAAGTGCTTAGACTGGCAGAAGGAATAGCAGCCTACATCACCAACAAGACCAACATATGTGTCGCCGAACTTACCGCCTATGCACTGAGCACAGTCTTCGATAACCTTAAGGTTATGCTTCTTAGCGATCTCAAGAATAGGAGCCATATCAGCTACTACACCGTACAGGTGAACAACAACGATACCCTTTGTACGCTCTGTGATAAGTGCTTCGATCTTGGAAGGATCAATTGTATGATCGTCTGTTACATCGCAGAATACCGGGATAGCACCTGCCTGTACTACAGAGAAAGAGCTTGCAATAAAGGAATAGGAAGGAACGATAACTTCATCGCCAGGGCCAATTCCGAGGGATGAGATACCGATATGGAGAGCTGCTGTACCGTTTGTGCAGGAAATAGCCATAGCTGCGCCTGTCCACTCACGGAACATCTCTTCAAATTCCATACCCTTGTGACCTGTCCAATAGTTTACCTTACCGTTTTTAAGGGGTTCTACTGCGTCTACGAAAGAATCCGGATTAAACTGCGGCCACATTGGGAAACCGAGCTCTGTAATACCGGCTGCGTTCATAACTTTTTCTGCCATCTTAATAATCTCCTTTTAAAAATTTTTGTTGCTTTTATTATAGGTATATTATATAATATATCTAGGGTAAATTACAATATCAAAATGCAATATTGATAATAATTGAAATGTGAATCTTAATTTTTTCCCATACTGAGGAAGGTTATGGCAAACGATATGAATAAAATTGACAGTGTGTTTTATCAAAAAGTCGAATTAAGTCCTGATTTCGAGCTTGACGTCAGAATGATACGCAATCAGGCAGATGCGCTCTATCAGGGCTTTGGCAAATACGATCTGCATTATCACAGCTTCTGGGAGATCGACTACGTTCAGTCAGGTGATGGTGTAAACATATTTGCAGGTACAGCCTATGCATTCGAACCGGGAGATATTTTTATAATAAATCCGTATGAGTACCACAATGCATACACAAATACAGAAATAGAGATGTATTGCATTCAGTTCAGTCTGGACAGCGTAGTAAAAAGTGTATTTTCCGATAATATGTTTACAATAACGGATGAGAATTTTATCAATCTGATACGCAAGGACGCTCTTCATTACGAAAAGATCAAAACTATACTCGATAGGATTATCTATGAATGGACAAACAAGCAGCCAGGTTGGAAAACAGCCACACGACTCTGTATAGCAGATCTGTTTATAAATTTATCACGATATTTTCTCAGAAAAGGCGATGAAAGCAATCTGATATCGGAGCATGCGGGAATACGGCGTGCTTTGGGATATATAAACTCCAATTTTGCACGACCTCTGCATCTGGAAGAAGTGGCAAACAAGGCCATAATGAACAAGAACTACTTCTGTGCAGTGTTCAAAAAGCATGTAGGCTGTACATTCTATACATATCTTAACATGTTGAGACTGCGTCAAGCATGCACACTTCTTCAGGCAACAGATCAATCCGTAAAAGAGATCGCCCTGAACTCGGGCTTTATGGATATATCGACATTCAACAAAGCATTCAAGAAAGAATTCAATATGACACCGACAGAATATAAAGCATCCAAGCTCAAGCTGGCTGAGAGTGAGAAGAACTGATTCAGGAATTAAAGCTTGCGATTATAGCATCAGCAATACGTTCGGAAGCATGGCCGTCACCATAAGGGTTGGCGGCCTTTGACATTTTTTCGTACACCTCTTTATCGCATAAAAGCTCACGTGCAAGGCTGTATATTGTATCCGTTTCAACACCTGCAAGCTTAAGTATACCTGTATCAAGGCCCTCAGGTCTCTCGGTTTCAGTACGAAGCACAAGCGTAGGCACACCTATAGCCGTAGCCTCCTCCTGTATTCCACCGGAATCCGTCATAACAAAGCAGCACTTACTCATGAGATTGTGATTATCCGTAACATCTGTAGGCTCAAGCAAATGTATGCGATCTTTTCCACCTAGTCTTGGATAAACTGTTTCTCTGACAGCCGGATTCAAGTGAACAGGCCATATGATGTGAAGCTCCGGAAATTCATCTATGAGGCGAAGCACAGCATCACATATATTTTCAATTCCTCTGCCAAGGTTTTCACGTCGATGAGCTGTAAGCAGCACATACTTACCGTCTGCAAAATCAACAGTTCTGAGGAATTCGTTTTTATATATATAATTATCACGGATAGTGTATTTCATTGAGTCGATGACAGTGTTTCCCGTGACAAATACATTCTCGGTTATGCCCTCTGATGCAAGGTTTTGTCTGTTAAGCTCAGTCGGTGCAAAATGATATGTTGCAATGCGACCTGTGAGCAATCGATTCATCTCCTCGGGATACGGTGAATACTTATCATGTGAACGCAATCCCGCTTCTACATGACCTACCGGTATCTTCTCGTAAAAAGCCGCAAGAGATGCTACAAAGGATGTAGTCGTGTCGCCATGCACTAAAACAATGTCAGGCTTAGATTCCTTTAAAACCTTTTCAAGTCCCAAAAGGATATCTGTAGTGATAGTATGAAGCGTCTGACGCTCTTTCATTATATCAAGATCGTAATTCGAATCGACTCCGAATATCTCCATTACCTGATCGAGCATCTGTCTATGCTGAGCTGTAAGACATACTATCGATTCTATCTCAGGACGCTTTTGCAGTTCAAGTACTAACGGACACATTTTTATCGAATCCGGGCGTGTTCCGAAAACACTCATCACCTTTATCTTATTCATATGAAGTATCTCACTTTCAAGCTGATTTTACATAATTATACCATACATAACGTAAACAATCAACCGTTGAGACAAATTATCTGCATCAATAATTCCTTTATCTCATATATTTACCGAGGGGGGATGAATGTTGCAGAAAAAACTATTGCTGAAAAATATAATCATACTAACAGTAACGTCACTGATACTTCGAACGATCGGTATAGCATACAAGGTATTCGTTTCAAACAGGATCGGTACAGAGGGTATGGGGCTGTATCAGCTTACACTATCGGCGTTTATGTTTGCTGTCACCTTTGCTACATCCGGGATCAGTATATCTGTAATGCGTCTTGTATCGGAAGAGATAGGGCGTGGACGTCATGAAATCATACCGCATATAATCAAAAGGGCATTTGCATATGCACTTAATGTAAGCCTAACTGCAGCGGCAGTAATGTTTATATTTTCTGATTTTATTGCAAACGATATATTAAACGATCACAGAGCCACACTATCGATAAAGCTGCTTGCGCCTAGTCTGCCTTTTATGGCTGTAGCATCCTGCATAAAAGGATATTTCTATGCCATACGCTCGACAGCAAAGCCTGCCGCAGGTGAGATCATTGAGCAATTCACGGAAATGACAGTATTCGCTGTTCTTGTAGGAATATTGGCACCAAAAGGAGTAGAATACGGCTGTGCAGCTATCGTCATCGGCACAACGATCTCAGAGTTCGCATCATGCGTCTATCTTTATATATTATATAATACCGAGATCGGCAAAATGATCAAAAAAGACACAAAAGGTATCACAAAACGTATTCTATCAATAGCATTACCTGTTGCATCAAGCTCATGTCTCGGAGCGGGACTGCGAACACTTGAAAACATAATGATACCTGAGGGGCTAAAAAAATACGGTGATTCGACATCAAAAGCATTAAGTCAATACGGTATGGTACGTGGAATGGCTATACCCGTCATGTTTTTTCCATCTGCATTTCTAAGTGCTTTTTCATCTTTAATGATCCCCGAGATTTCTGAAGCCTCCGTGCATAATGTGAAGCGCATTAATTTCGCAATTTCACGTGTTCTTTGGATGTCATTCCTTTTATCGATAGCTGTAACGGGAGTATTTATAATATTTGCTGAAAAGCTCGGGCAAATCATATACGATAGCAGAGAAATCGGACACATAATGATGATATTGGCACCACTCATCCCTTTGATGTATCTGGATACGATAGTTGACGGTATGCTAAAGGGTCTGAATCAGCAAATGCATGTGCTTTGGTACAATATATTCGACTCACTTATACGCATACTCTTGATTGCATTCATCGTTCCGACAAAGGGTTTTTACGGATTTATAGCTGTCATGTATGTCTCCAATATCCTAAATCCTGTACTCAGCCTAAAAAGGCTCTTTAAAGTGACAGGTATAAAAATGAATTGGCTCGGCTGGATCGTAAAACCTATTCTTGCAGCAGCATTGAGCGGATCTATATTGAGTCTCATTGTAAAGCTGAATCATTTATTATTCTACGGTGTATTCGGCGTTATTTTGGGATGTATCACATTTGTTGCAATGTACATGTTGCTTATTATGGTGATGGGATGTATATCACGTGATGATATCGAATGGGTGTATAACAGCATTACTTCGTGAGAATACTATGAAAAAGGCTGCACGGTGATGAAAAGAGGTATCATGTATTTGGATAAGAAATATAGCAAAAAGCAGCTTACATCATATTTTTTCTGGGGATGCGTTACAAGTATAATAAATTTTTTGATATTTATAGCCGCTTCACAGCTATTCAGGCTCAGTGCATCCTTATCTAATATCGCAGCATGGTTTATTTCAGTAATATTTTCATTCACAGTAAATAAAATCTATGTATTTAAAGACACCTCAAGACATTCTGTCGGCATAGCAGAAGAATTCTTTAGCTTTGTACTTTTGAGACTTTTTTCAGGGCTTCTCGAAACAGCTCTTATATATGTTTTTGCAGATGTCGAAGAATATAACGATATGATCGTAAAGCTTGTAGGATCGGTATTAGTCGTGATACTAAATTATATAACATCTAAGTGGATCGTGTTTTCCGGGAAGAAAAAAGTATGAGTGTGTATATATTGATCCCTGCATTTAACGAAGAGAAAAATATTCTCTATATATATTCGGAGATCAGAGATCGCTTTGTCGGCATAGATCATAAAATAGTATTTTCGGACGACGGTTCTTCCGATAATACATGGAATAAAATACAACAGCTCTGTTCCTCGTATTCCATAGTAAAAGGAATACGTCTAAGCACTAACTGTGGAAAAGAATGTGCTTTAGATGCCGGACTTCGCGAATGTGAAAAGTACAATGATATGGAATGCGTTATAATCATGGACTGCGATATGCAGCATCCACCTTCTACTGCACGTAAAATGTACGACATGTGGATGACAGACGGCTACGATATAATATCCGGAATTAAGAATGTTGATAATCGTTCGCATATAGGAGCATCAAGATTATTCAATAAAATATTTTCCAAAATATCAAAGATAGACATGACTGATGCATCCGACTTTAAATTACTTTCAGCTAATGCTGTGAGAGCAATAAACGAATACTGTGAGCACACCAGATTTTTCAGAGCTATAGTTGGGAAAATAGGGATGAAAACAGCACAAATAAGCTTTTGTGTAGCTGAAAGGGCAGGGGACAGATCAAAATGGAGCAATAGAAAGCTGATAAAATATGCTCTTGATAATATAATATCCTACTCAAATTTTCCTTCTCGTACAGTGCTGCTTGCAGCGGCTATCTTTTTTGCTGCATCCGTATTACAATCTATATCCTCATTTACTATCGGAGCATTGATCGCACTGTGCACAGCATGTATACTTTCCGCTATTGCAGCAGTAGGGATATATGTCGGGAGAATTTATAACGAGCTGAGAGAGCATCCAAAATATTTTATATGGGAGAGAGCAGGCTTTGACGATAAAACTCAATAGCTCCCGCACAAAGATAATCTTATCATTTATAATCGCATCCGGAATACTTGCAGCGGTATATGCATGTACACTTGTTTATCCATTTGGTGACGGCTCTGTACTGGCACTCGATCTAAACGGACAATATGTTTCGTATTTTGAAGCGTATCGCAGAGCAGTAGTGGGAGAGGGCAGTATATTCTACTCATGGAGCAGGAATCTGAGCGGAGAATTTTATGGGCTTTTCTGCTACTACCTTGCAAGTCCTTTGAATATGCTTGTACTACTATTTCAAAAGGAAAATATCACAGAATCCATTGCACTTATCATTATATTGAAGACAGGTCTTGCCTCCGCATCATTTCAATATTCCAGAGGCGGCAGCATCATTTTTTCATGCTTATACGGATTGTCAGGCTATGTAATGGTGCAGACGATGAATCCGATGTGGCTTGATGGAGTAATACTGCTGCCGCTCGTTATCCTCGGTATAGAAAGACTTTTAACAGACGGCAGCATATTGTTGTACGCATTTTCTCTTGCACTTACTCTGATAACTAACTTTTATATAGGCTATATGACATGCATATTCTGCCTTCTCTACGTGCTCTATATAGCTTTCAGTACCGGAAATATCTACAGCTTCAAGCAGAATCGGTTAAAGCTATGGAGATTTATATATACATCTGTATTGGCGTGCCTTTGTACAAGCTTTGTAATAGTTCCATCATACAATTCACTGAGCTTAGGCAAGCTTTCATATTCAACTCCGTCATTTATTCCTGAAAGTAAGCTTGATCTGTTTGACTTTTTCTCAAAAATGCTCATAAACTCATACGATACTGCATCATACAACGGACTTCCTGCGATATATTGCGGTGTGATATCTCTTATCCTTTTACCGATATATTTTATATCAAATAAAGACAGTATCAGAAAAAGAGTATGCTCTGCGCTTCTCATTGCAGCTCTTGTCTTATCCATGTCGATCACAACGCTCGACCTGATATGGCACGGCTTTCAATATCCTAACTGGATGAATTACAGATATTCCTACATGCTGATATTTATAATACTGTCTCTCTGCTCACGTGCATTTAAAAATTACGAACCGATCAAACCCGGAGTCGCCGCAAAAATCCTTATTGTATTGCTTTTACTGATATCTATCATACAGGCTGCAAACTATAGCTTTATCGACGGCTTGCAAAGCATATGGGCAAGTGTTGCTTTTCTCACTTTCTATGGAATAATACTGTGTATTCCCAATATATCAGGACGGAAATTAAACATGATACTGTTACTCGCTATAATACTTGAGCTTTCGATAAATACAGCCGATTCAATACTTGCGATAAACAATGACGTTGGATATGCATCAAGAGCATCATATACAGACTATATAAATAAATACAGAGCTGCTCTGAACATTCTAAAGGAAAACGACAACACATTTTACAGGATCGAAAAAGCAGAGTATCGAACAATGAATGACAACATGAGCATAGGTATAAATGGGATAACGCATTCATCCTCTACGCTAAATCGTAATGCAATAAACGTTATACGAAATTTAGGCTACAGCTCACGTGAGCATTGGACAAAATACAAGGGAGCTACATTAGCCTCTGATTCTCTGCTCGGAATAAAATACGTATTCAATGATAGCGACGGTAAAATCAATATAACAGAAAATCCATATGCATTGAATATAATTCAGCCGACTTGCCGTGATCTATCGGTTTCTTCCATAAATAAGGAAAATCCGTTTGAATATCAAAACAGTATATATAAAGCACTGTCAGGTATAGACTCATATGTTTTTCAGCCGTGTGATATAAAAAGCACATGGAGCGAAAATTTAAAAAAAGATACATTTGAAGACGGCATCTATTATACTCCGATAGATAAAAGTAAAAACTCCTACATCATGTTTAATGTAGGAGTTCAAAAGACTGGCACTGTCTACTGTTTCTTTCCGACAAGTAACGATCAATATGTCAACATAAGCGTCAACGGAAAATTCGTATCGAGCTTTTTCGATTATAACAACTATAACATCGTATGTCTTGGCGATCATCCTAAGGGAAGCATCATTACTGTACGTCTGACATTGATGAGCAGTGATGTGTATATCGAGAAAAGCAATTATTTTTACACTTTGGATACTATGGTTTTAAAAGAAGTAACCTCGATTATAAGCAAAAACAGGAGCTCGGTTATTCTCGAAAATGACCATACTATAAGCGGTACGATAATTTCGGATGGTCACGGCTCTGTCTATACTTCGATACCGTATGAACCCGGATGGGAAATAGAGATCGACGGAGTTCAAACAGATTATTACAGCTTTGCCGATGGACTTATTGCTTTTGATGTTGCAGGCGGTACTCACAGGTATAAAATGACTTATACTCCACCGGGCTTGCTCGTAGGCATCGTCATTTCGGCTTTGGCGGTGGCGGCAATTCTTCTGCTCGACTACTGCCGTAAGCTTCACAGACAAAGGAATAAATAGCTTTATACTGATTTATTCCGCTCATCGGTCTGTCGATCAGTCCATGTTCATCTAAATATTGTGACAGCTTTTCATAAAATACAAATGGCTCAAGTCTGGATATTCGAAGTGCTGTCTCCACATATTTTCTGTTACGCTCCTTGTTATAATATATATCAAGTGCAGCCTCAATGCATTTGAGCTTAATAAGTTCATCTACTGTAATATGATCAGTATATATTACTTCATATGGTGCGTCTTTGCGGTATCTGATACCGTATTTATCACAATCACTCTTGATAGCAGAGCCGGGGAGAACCTTCAGGAAACCGAGCTGTAGCATATCCGGATGCAATGCATACGCCTCATTAAAGCTCGATGCGAAGCTTGAATAGTCCTCCAACGGCAGACCTGCTATAAGGTCTATATGTATATGAGTAACTCCGGCATCTACAAGTCTTCTTATGTTTCCTCTTATAGCCTCAAGATCCGTGACTCTGTCAACAGCTCTTAATGTATTCTCATTAAACGACTGTATTCCCGCTTCAAGCTGAAACTTTCCTTTTGGAGAAGAACACAATATGTCCATCATGCGAGGCGTCAGTAAATCGGCAGCAACCTCGAGATGTATACACATATCACCCGTATTTGCAGAGAAAAACTCCATCAATGCTTCTGCACGTTTCTTATTTGCATTGAATGTTCTATCTACGAGCTTTAATATTTTTACACCTTTTTCCGCAAGCTCCGATACCTCTCTGCAAACACGATCAAGAGGGAGCTCACGAATCTTTTTTACATTCTGATTGCATTTTGTAATACTTCCCGACAAGCAATACGTACATGAAAACGGACACCCACGTGAAGATTCGTAATATACAAGCTTATTTTCAAAGCTCTCCGAAGATGTATTCTCATACGGAGACGGTATTTCCGAAATATCCGTTATAATATCGTATTTATGCGATGGCTTTTCCGCTTTACCTTCATCCAATGCTCTTATAAGTCTCGGGAATGACGTCTCAGCCTCACCGCAAACTATATAATCGATAAATGAATATTTTTCGTATATCTCATTAGCTCTGAAGCTCACCTCAGGTCCGCCAAGGATTATAACTGTATCCGGAGATGCCGCTTTTATATCCGAAGCAAGTGATAACACGTAATTTATATTCCAGATATAGCACGAAAGTCCCAAATAATCAGGTTTACATGACAATATTTGTTTGAATGGCGTGAATTTTGGTTGATTTATGTTAAATTCAAAAACTGTTGTATTTGCAACATCCTTACAAACAGCTGCCAGGTATCTTACAGCAAGATTTGTGTGTGAGTATTGACTGTTTACAGCCACAAGCACTAATCTTTTCATTTCGAAAGCTTATCGAACAGATCGGTGAATATCGCATCACGGTCTACATTATAAATATACCTTATAAAGTGCCGACTGTGATCGAAGCACCACTTACAATCTTCCGATATCATCGGTGAATGCTCAAGAGTAGAATTAAACCAACCATCATTTATAAGATATGCAACAGCCGATACATCCCAAATAACTCTTGAAAATACCTTTCTTCCCTCACCGCAATCCTTCACGATATCTGTAAGATATGTTCCAATATCTGTCTTGCCGTAGATATTTTCCTTTAGCTCAGGAAGCGTCGTTGTAAGAGCGGAAACAACTCCCATGCAAGGAAGTAAGATCACAGGTGCCTTGCTGTCAAATACAACTCTCGCAGCTTCAACATCCTGCCTGAGATTAAACTCTCTGGTGTCCGGCCAATTAAAAGAGTGTCCACCAAGCCATACTATTACGATCTTATCTGCGATCTTAGGCTCTAAAAGCAGTGCGGATGCTACATTTGTTATTGCACCGATCGCAACAACATACAATGTCTCGTCACTAGACATTGCACGTTTTATAATATCTCTTGCCGCAGGTGTATCTACAGGAGTCTCACGAGAACCTAAATATCTATCAGCACCTTTGAACACAAAGCCGTCTGTTTTCTTAATTCCAAGCTTTAACATTACATTCAAAATCTCATCGTAGCTTTTCTCCATTCCATCCTTAGGTCCATTTGAGCGGTCGTTATAAAATGGCGCTGCGTATACAGCTTCAACAGAAAGTCTATCACTTGACTTTAACGCATATGTCAGTGCAAACTGATCATCGACCTCATTATATGTATCGGTATCCAGTACCATATGAAGCTTTCCTTTCGGAATTTCAAACTTTTCGATTAACATTTTATTATCCATTTTATTCACCTCATAATGTCGTATACATATTAATAGCGGTATTAGATTGTCTAATATTATATCAAAGTGTAAATTTATTGTCAACAAATATGAATATAATAGATAAAAGAAATTCCTTGACAATATCACGAAAAACAACGATAATATATGTGGAATAAAAAACAGTTACATGAGGTGAATATAATGAAACGTCTGGCAATTGTAGGCTTTGGTGGAATGGGAAATTGGCACGGTGAATATGCACGCAAGAGTGATGTCGTAGAACTTGCAGGCATATATGATATTAAAGAAGAACGTCGTGAATATGCTGCTTCTAAAGGCATATATACATATAAGTCCCTGGATGAGGTATTAAATGACAGTACCATAGATCTTATTACTGTAGCTACCCCGAATGATGTACATAAGGAAATCGTTATAAGCGGTCTTAAGGCTGGCAAAAACATGATATCCGAAAAGCCTGTTACGGTTTGCAGCTCCGATCTTCAGGACATGATAGATGCATCAAAGAAATACGGCAAGCTGTTTACAGTACATCAGAATCGTCGTTGGGATGCTGATTTTCTGTCAATGAAGGAAGTATACAACAGCGGTGTTCTCGGTGAAATTTTCAACATCGAATCAAGAGTACACGGTTCACGTGGCATTCCTGGAGATTGGCGTGGCAAAAAGGAACACGGTGGCGGTATGATGCTTGACTGGGGCGTTCATCTGCTCGATCAGATACTCCAAATGGTTGATGAAAAGATAAAGTTCATATATGCAAAAATGGATCACATCACAAACTACGAGGTAGATGATGGATTCAAGATGGATATCACATTTGAAAGCGGTAAAGTCGTTCATGTCGAAGTAGGTACAAGCAACTTTATCAACATGCCGAGATGGTATATGCAGGGAACTAACGGCACTGCGATCATCCCCGAATGGAAATGTGAAGACGGTAAGATCGTATGCTGCGACAAATGGGATGAGAAGGACGTTATTCCTGTAAAAACAGCAGCAGGTCTTACAAAAACAATGGCTCCGAGAAATGATGATTCCATAATCACACGCGGTGTACCGTGTCCAACGCCCGATGTACATGATTTCTACAGAAATATATGCAAGGCTATTGACGGCAAAGAAGAGCAGCTTATCAAGCATGACGAAATGATGCGTGTCATGCGTGTTATGGAAGCTTCCTTTGAATCAGACAAATTGAATCAGGTAATAGAATTTAAGGAATAATCAAAATTAATGCACTGAAAACTCAGTGCATTAATTTTTGTTTTTGTGCATCTGAGAATAATTTCATTTTTTTGAGAAAAAGTTCATTTTACATCTTGCAAAAAAATAAAAAAAGATGTAAAATAATATGGAAACGGAGGCTATTCAATGTCTGTGCGTGAAAGAATAACAAAATATCTTCAGGATAATCTTGTTACCGATTTTGGATTTACAACGCTTGACGATGGTGCTTATGGATTGTGCGGTGCTGTCAGCATTGTAGTCCGTCTTTCGGATGCAATAATGGACGGAATAGATTCCGGGCCTACACATACATATTTTAATCATTATCGTCAGGTAAATGCATTTATAGATAGGATACTATTAGGTGTCGGATTTATATTGCAGGATGAAGGATATAAGTACATTCCGGTGGCAGCCTCTCAGAGTGTATCTCCGGACGGATATTCCGGAGTATATTCACACAAAAAAGCAGCACATCTTGCAGGGTTAGGGAACGTCGGAAGATCGAATCTATTTATCCATAGATGGTATGGTGCAAGAGTCAGGCTAGGCACAGTCCTTACCGATTGTCTGTTTGATAAGCCTATTCATATTTACGAGGATATGTGTACAGATTGTATGGTATGCGTGACCAATTGTCCTGCCGGTGCGATAAAGGGTGGGGCATGGACAGGAATAAGAGAGGACATATTCGATCCAAAGCTGTGCAGTGACTACATGAAAAAAGAATACAGACTTATAGGTCGAGGTTCCGTATGCGGAAGATGTATTTGCAAGGGGAACTGTAAGCCTTTAAAATAAATGCTGTAAGATAAAACGAGGAGCAGTATGGAAAAAATAGATGTAAATTTGCAGGACAACAATTCGCTTAGAGCAAGAGTATTTACGGAAATAGAGCAGGCGATATTAGATGAAGTGTTTCTTCCCGGTGACAGCTTGATAGAACAAAAATTATCAAACAGTCTTGGAGTCAGCCGTACTCCCGTAAGAGAAGCACTTCGTCAGCTTGAGCTCGAAGGTCTGGTAAAGATGATACCGAATAAGGGTGCTGTTGTTGTAGGTGTTTCAAAAAAGGATATAGATGATATATACACTATAAGAATGCAGATTGAAGGTCTCGCAGCAAGATGGTCTGCGGAAAATATCACCCAGGAAGAGCTAAACGAGCTTCGTGAAGTTGTAGAGCTTCAGGAGTTTTACGTAAGCAAGGGCGACACCGTACAGGTATGGCATCTTGACACAAAATTCCACGAAATAATATATGATACATCTCGCTCCAGACCGCTAAAATCAACACTCACAAATTTCCATAATCATATAAAAAAAGCACGAGCCATGTCATTTAAAACGACAGGTCGAGCAAAGCTCGCAGTGCAGGAGCATAGGGCTATACTCGAGGCTATAAGTCAGCATAATGCAGATCTTGCCGAAAAATATGCAAAGGAACACATTTTGAACGCAAAGGAAAATTTATTTTCCGGTCTAGACAGTTAATACAGTGTTAATTATTTAAAAAGTGCTCAAGCTTAAATAGGCTTGAGCACTTTCATACTATTCGACTTCCAATATGTAATTACATATATCTCTGTATTGACCGAATTTATATCCTACTTCCTTTATGGTACCGCAATATGTAAAACCGAACTTCTCATGAAGCTTTATACTTGCATTATTTCCACCTGTAATAACAGAAATAATTACATGTATGCTCGGATCATTTTTAGCTTCACGTATGATAAATTCCATCAATGCACTTGCGATCCCACGATTTCTGTAGTTATGACCTATGTAGATAGAAAGCTCCACCGTGCCGTTGTATGCTTCCTTCGGACGGTAAGTCGATAAACTTACATATCCTGCAACCTTTCCATCTATTTCTGCAACATACAACGGATGATTATCGATGTTGTGCTCATATAACCATTCTTTTCTTTCATCCATCGTCTTCGGCTGAAGATCAAACGTAGCCGTTCCGTGGATTATTTCATAGTTATATATATCCAGCAAAGCCTCAAGATCATCTATTTTTGCTTTTCTTATATCCATCTTTTCTATCCTTTTTTCTGAAGCTTAATGATAAATCGATAAAATATTACAGAATGACCTCTTTACCTGTTTTTGCAGATTCGTAAATAGCCTGCAATATTTTTATCATATTAACTCCCTGTATCGGCTCGAAGTCCGGCTTAGCACCGTTTAGTACAACATCAGCGAAATGACGCAAGTTAGCCTCATGACCTCCTATACCTGCGTTTATCTGAGGCTTCATTACACAAAACTCTCCACCGGTTTCGCCATATAATTCAACCTTTTCATCTTCCCATTTGCTTCCGGCTTTCGTACCGCGCAGCTCGACATAGCGTTTTTCACAATCAACATTAGATGCCCAGCTAAATTCTATCTGCAAGCAAGCACCGTTATCGAATTTAATAAATCCCATAGCAAGGTCTTCAACATCAAATGTACCCTCACCATCGATCTCACCGAATCTGGAGTTTTCCGATGTGGATATCTTTGTGTCGGCAAACTTTGTATATGTAGAGCCACTGACTGCGACCGGAGTAGGATTACCCATTAACCATATCGAAAGGTCGATCATATGAACACCGAGATCGATAAGTGGACCGCCACCCGACAGCTCCTTTGTTGTAAACCATCCGCCTTTACCCGGTATTCCGCGTGTGCGCTGCCATCCGCAGCGTCCTGCATATATCTCGCCCATATTTCCTTCTGCAATATATTTTTTGAGGAACTTTGACGGTGCGCTGTGACGGTTATTTCTCATTACCATCAGGATCTTGCCATTCTTTTCGGCAGCATCCTTCATTTTATTTGCTTCTTCTACGCTTATTGCGTCAGGTTTTTCTGAAAATACATGCTTACCTGCATTGAGTGCATCTACAGCAATGATGCTATGGAACTTGTTCGGTGTACAAATATCGATCGCATCTACATCAGGCAGAGCAATAACGTCATGATAATCTTCAAAGACTCTGTCTGTCGGAACGCCATGCTTCTCAGCAAGCTTTAAAGCCTTGTCTTTCTTTATATCGCACATTGCGACAACCTCAACGTTGTCCATATTCTCATATGCAGGCATATGTGCCCACGTTGCAATACCACCGCAGCCTATGACAGCTACTCTAAGCTTATTTGACATATTATTCTCCTCCTCAATTTATGCTCTGAAAAGAGCTTCCTCCATAGTATTACCTACAACCTCATACGTACGTCCGTCGATGATCGTAGCATATGGCTTAGTATACGTATCCGGAAGTATGCCACGCTCAACCAGCTCGACCTTAAAATGTATCGGTTTATCATACACAAGAGGTTTCATCTCATTTATACGTGATATTGCTTCCTTTGTCTTTTCACGTATAACAGCATGAGCCTTTTGTTGTGGCAGAAGCAAGCCGCCATTCCACGTGATACCTTTTTTCACTTCAGCAGTAATGACCCATGGTAACAGTGCCTTTGCCTCTTTACAAAGCTTATCATCGCCCGAAACCATAATAACAGGCTTTCCGTAGTCACCTACAATACCGGCATCTATTGCCGTCTCTCCTGCGACATTACCGTTTATCCAATAATTTTGTATCGATGCAGAGCTCATGGAGTGCTCAAGATATGCACCCTTCGTTCCTGCCATAGCGTGATAACCTAAAAGGATCACTCCATCGCAATCATCCAATCCGGGAAATCTGTCCGTGCCTGTATTGCCTAAAATATAGTAATCAGCCAAAGGTGTTAGCTTTTCATAGATCGCCGTATAGCCTCCGCCATGGCAGTCTCTGACATATACTTTTTCAACACCCATTTCCTTACATGCTTCAACACATACATTTATATCGGCTGTCATATATTCACGAGCTTCGTTAAATCTACGACCTGCCGGCGTCACCTGCTCGCGATCATAAATACCACTGATACCCTCAAGGTCTACCATAATATAGATATTCATATTATCAATCCCTTCATACAAGTAAGATAACTAATTTTAGCACAATGCATCTGCATTGTCAATAATTACAGTCCTGTAAGATCGAATGGGGGAATATATTCTTCCTTTGCACTTGACAGCTCCTGGATAAATCCGTTTTTTAAATCGAGCATTTCGACGGTATCAATGATCCTGCTATACTCTCGGCTATTCAGCCGTCTTCCCAGTGTTTTGAATTTTTTTACATCTCCTGCGGGTGTATATTGTGCCATAATGCTTACATAAATGTCCTCGGGGAAATTATCCTTAATATATTTCAAGGTATTTATCGATTTCGAAATATATCCCGGTAATACAAGATGCCTGACGATAACGCCTTTTTGCATCATACCGTCATCATCCAGTATGTATTTACCTACCTGTCGATACATCTCCTTTATTGCCGACACTGACACTTCAAAATAATCGGCTGCACCTGATAATTTAGCGGATAATTCACTATCGGTATACTTAAAATCAGGCAGATATATGTTTATCATACCATCCAGCCTTCGCAGCACATCTGCATCATCATATCCCGATGAATTATAAACTACGGGGATGGCAGGTACATACTTTTCAAAGGCTTTTGCAATAACATGCGTATAGTGCGTAGGGTTTACAAGATTGATATTGTGTGCTCCAAGCTGCTCAAGCTCTTTGAAAATGTCAACCAATCTGTAAACATCTACTACCTTGCCATAATTTTCATGACTTATAGCATAATTCTGACAGTAGACACATCCAAGTGAGCAGCCCGAGAAAAATACCGTTCCGGAGCCTCTGCTTCCGCTTATACATGGTTCCTCCCAAAAATGCAACGCCGCTCGTGCGAGCTTCGGCGCATATCCCATACGGCAATAACCATCACCATCCAGCTTGCGACGCTCGGCGTTACATTTTCTGGGACATTGATTACAAATAAATACCATTAGTCCTCATACACAACATCAGATGAGAACGAACCCTCATAACCATGCTCAGCACACCATTTACATGCGGTAAGAATACGCTGATCGTATTCGGGAATATGCGCAAAATAGAATGGATAGAAGTACTGCTCATGTATCATGATCTCAATATATCCCTTCTTAGGATATTTTTTGAGTGATTCCTCTAATGTTCTGATATTCTCCTCGCACGGCTGAGTATTTAAAACAGCATCGATCTTACCGAATATAATATCCTCGGAATGATCCTTCCAGAAGCCGTAGACATTTGCATTATCGATCTCTTCAGGAGTCATATAATAGCTGACAAGCGTATTTCCGTGACCATCATGCTCCATATAGCTCATAAGCAGACCTATCCCCTCAGCTCTGGCTGCACGAACGCCGGTACGGTTTGAAGCACCCCAGTGGAATGTCGTTCCACGCTCTATCACTTCTTCACCGGCAAATCGTTTGATCTCATTTGTTACAGCAAGATAATCATGTCTGAGCTTCTCATAGGTCGTATTCAAATACGGAGAGTCAGGGAATTCTGTCCATGCGTGGAATGCAAGATGCAGCCAGTCCGAGTTTGCGATCCATTCATTCTTAAACTTATCTGTCATCATTGAAAGATCAAACGGCTCAAATTGCGCTGCATACGTCTTGTCTATCTCATAGAACAGATTGATTCTGACCTTTGTGCCGTAAAGATCATGAGCCTTTTTATATACTGCAAGATATGGATTATCAAAAATAGATTTGTATACATCCTTATTCTTTGTGATATCATAGAGGAAGAAAATGTTATCGTCAACGGAAAGAGCATATTTTTTTGCTGCCTTTTTGAGCCAGTAAACGCCGATCGCAACCTTTTCATCCGTATCCTTATTCACAGCTTCAAGCGTATTGCGATAACCGTAGAGCGGTACTTTTGCTGTGTATATGCCGTTTTTTTCGACAGTCGGCACTGTATTTATCTCGATATTTTTTCCCGCTTCGGCAGCTAACTCCACATCAATATAAAGTGCGGAATCTATAATATCACCGGAAATATTAGAAAGCATATGGCCATCGATTGGATTAATAAATTTCATGATAATAGTCGCTCCTTTTTATTATTTATTTACTCAAATAAAATTTCCTTTAGAAATGTCGGTTGATAACCGTGCTCAACGCACCATTCAACTCCGGCAAATACTCTGTCACGATAATCCGGCAGATAAATGCAGAAATGCGGATAAAAATACTGTTCATGTATCAAGCAATCACAGAATTTACGCATCGGATTTTTTTCTCTCCGCTCGTCAAGCAGCTTCCTGATCTCACTCGGAGTGTGTGAATTGAGGTAAATATCAGTAGCTATGCAAATGATATCCTCTTCATGATCCTTATATGCCGTATATTCATGAACCTTTGCTGTCTGCTCATCAGTCAAATGAAGATTTATGTCGCTTGTTCCGTCCTCAAAATATCTGTAGCTTGCCAAAGCAGCACGAATTCCCATCGTTCGCATAGCACGTATACCGTATTTTGTAGCAGCACCCCAATGGAGTGTTGTGACATCACGAGAAAGCGTTTCCTCTCCCGCAAATCGTACGATCTGCTCATAAACCTTTTTCATGTCATCACGAACTGTTTCGTATGAAGCATTCTCATATATCCTGTCAGGAAGATTCCTGGCAGCATGAAATGCCAGCTTAAGCCAGTGAGAATTTGCAATGAATTCATCTTTATATTTATCCGGCATCTGCGTAAGATCGAAGCCTCCGAATTCAGGGCAATCATAATAAATGTTCATATGTACTTTTGTGCCGTATTTGTCATGAACATCCTTATATATCTTGAAATACGGATTTTCAAATATCGATCTGTATACGTGTTGATTCTTTGCGATATCCTGCAAACACCATATATTATCATCAAGCGATAATCTGTATTTGTTTTCCGCATTTCTAAGCCAATAAACTACGATTTTCTCTTCTTCCCCGGTACAAGCATCAACAGCTTCCACTGTATTTCGGTATCCGTCAAGTGCAACCTCTGCGGAATAGACTCCGTTTTTTTCACAAGTAGGTACACCATTGATCTTAATGCAGTGACCCGTCTCGGCAGATAGAGTAAAATTCACCAGAAGCTGATCATTTATCCGTTTTCCGACAGAAGAATTTATCATTGCACCGTCAAAAGGGCGTATAAACTTCATACCTATGCCACCTTTACTATGTATATTATAATTTATCGAACTCTATAAGATCCGAAACAAAGGTAGGTTTATATCCACGTTCCACAGCCCAACGGATAGCCGTATCAAAACGATCATAATAATCAGGCATATATCTTTCAAAGTGCGGATAGAAGTACTGCTCATGTACACAAAATTCTCTGAATGTATATAACGGATGATCCTTACAGAATTGGTCATAGCCTGAATGCAGCTTATCAAGGGGATCATGCTGTGTGCTTGCACCACTTCCGTATTTGAAGAATACCATATCCTCTGCTTTGTCATACCAAAAGCCGTAAATATTCATTAAAGCGCATTGCTCGGCATTGAGATGATACTTTATCGTAACACCGGCAGGATCAGCATATCTGAATGATCCGACCATAGCACGAATACCGCTGGAACGAAGCGCACGTACAGTTTCAACAGTTGCATCGCCCCAGTGTACCGTCAATACAGGGCCTGCAAATGCTTCCTCACCTGCAAAGCGCAATATCTGGTCAACAATGCGGTCATGCTCAAACTTTACCTGTTCAAATGTACCTCTGATATATGGCTTGTCCGGTAAATTGGCATTGGCATGGAATGAAAGGCGAAGCCAGTCCGAATTTGCTTTCCATTCATCCTTGTATTTATCCGGCATCTGCGTAAGATTAAAACCACCGAATTCCGGGCATTCATAGTAAATATTTACATGGAATTTTGTTTCGTAACGATCATGCATCGTTTTTAAAAGCTTTAGGTACGGATCTTCAAATAATGAGCTGTATATATGCTGATTTTTTGCGATATTCTGGATAAACCAAATATTATCATCAAGTGAGAATCTGTATTTTTTATGAGCTGTTTTAAGATAATAAACAGTTATCGCTTCTCTTTCTCCTGTTTTTACATTGTAAATTGCAATAACATTTTTAAAGTTCTTTAAAAGCACCTTTGCTGTATATTGATTTCCTCCCGGGATAGCCGGCGTACCGTTAACAAGCAACTGAAGGTCAGGAGCTGCATTGATGATGCAATTTATTTCAAGTCCATCGGCACAAGGTGTACCTGCAGCGTCAGTGAGCATTACACAATCAGCCGGAAATGCAAATTCTAATGATTTCATAGTATTCTCCTTACAATATCTATCAGTTTAATACATATAATTCGTAAAAGGGTAGACAAAAACTGCCTACCCTATAAAGTAAGTTATTATTTCATATATTTGGTACGATTTTCAGCAAGCAATCTGTCATGCTCCATATCCCAGATACGACGCATGGCTTCACATGTCTTATGCCATGTAAGCTCGGGATTCTTTGCGGCATAGTCATTAGAGTCACTTCCATAGTAACCCCAGGCTATGATAGTACGAGCGCCTGCATCATACGCAGCCTCCGTTGCAGTTATGATCTCATCTTCACGTCCTGCCGGATTTGCAAATGTCTGGATCCATATATTATGATCCTTCTTACAGCGTTCCGCAATATCAATATTAAACTTTGTATTTTCATATACAAAAGGATATGGCTCTGTTGTTGAACCAACCCAATACGGATCAGAGCCTATATTATGAAGTGTTGGAATAGAGCAAAGACGCTCAATATTTTCAAGGCTGATACCATGATGTGCGCCGAGCATTACGCAGATCGTGTTTATCATACCCTTAGCCTCAGCATATGCTGTGACCTCTGAGAAGTAATTGATTATCGTATCAACTCTGAAATTGTTAACATCCTCGTTAGCGATCTCAGGCATCGGATATCCGTACTTATCCTCAAAAAGTTTTTTACAACGTGGGCAGGCACAAGCAAAATATGTTACATCATTGACTGTTTTAAGCGGCTGATGAGGTTCATCCCAGAATATTGTTCTACCACCGATATAGTATACTGTATCGATCCATTCCTTTGTAAACCTTACAAAATCAGGGCTATTAAGACAAGCTCTTGTCGGATCCATATCACCGTTGGAATAATAAATATGACTGTCGGGATAATATGCAAGGAAGTGTGACTTATCTCCGGGAGGGCCTCCGATTCCCCAGTTATCGACCCATACTTCCAAACCTGCCTCTTCGGACAAATAAACTATATCCTTCATTTTTTCCTTATGTCTATCCCAGTCCGTATGCGAGAACATATGTACGACAAGATTCATATTGTGTGCAGCCATATCACGCAAATCATTCGCAGCGTGATGAGGCATACGATTACCATGATATGCAGCGCCTGTCTTCAATGGTCTTAATGGCATATAATTACCTCCATTACATTTATTTTGTTTGAAACTACCACCTTTATTATAACAATAAACCGTACAGTTTGTAAATGATAAATATTGAGTATATTTATTTTTTTACAAAAATATGCACCTCCAATAGTGTCTAACTTTTGGGGGTGCATATCAGGGCAGTCTGCCTATCGAGCTGTTTTATACGTAATATAGATTTTTAGATGGGAATGTAGCTTCGCAGGTGATATTAATACCAAGTCTTGCGAGGAGCTTCTCGTCGGATGGAGAGAGAATGTATGAACTGTGTGCCTCACAGCCTGAAAGCTTCGTAAGCTGAGATACCGCAGCCTCAGCAGCAGGATTCGTAGCCGCACATATAGTCAAAGCAATAAGTACTTCTTCAAGATTAAGTGCGCTGCGTTCGTAATTGAGTACATTTTCCTTTAGCTTTAATATCGGTTCGAGAACTACAAGCGACATAAGATGAATTTCATCCGAAAGTCTGGCAAGATGCTTTATTGAGTTTATAATGCAGCTTGCGGATGCATTCATAAGATTCGAGCCCTTTCCCGTAACGATATGTCCGTCATCAAGCTGCAAAGCCATTGCCGTCATTCCTGTAGTATTTGCTTTTTCCATCGCCGGAGTTACTACCTGTCTATCCTCAGGCTTTAATCCAAGCTGCTTCATAAGCAACTCTATCTTATGTACCGGCTCAGAATTGCAGCGTCCCTGACGATATTCACACCAATATTTATAGTAACGTCTGATTATCTCCTGCTTTGCCGCCTCACACACTACTGCATCATCTATAATGCCATAGCCTGCCATATTTACGCCCATATCGGTAGGGGAGTGGTATATCTCCGAACCTGTTATTCTGTGAAGTATCTCACGCATAACAGGGAAAGCTTCTATATCTCTGTTATAATTAACCGTAGCCTGACCATAAGCTTCAAGATGGAACGGGTCTATCATATTTACATCGTTAAGGTCAGCTGTAGCAGCCTCATACGCTAAATTTACCGGATGCTTCAACGGAATATTCCATATCGGGAACGTCTCGAACTTTGCATAGCCTGCCTTGACATTTCTCTTTGATTCATGATAGAGCTGAGACAAGCATGTAGCAAGCTTACCGCTGCACGGACCCGGTGCTGTAACAACAACGAGCGGACGTGTAGTCTCGATATAATCATTTGCTCCGTATCCGTTTTCACTCACTATAAGATCTACATTCGTCGGATATCCCTTTATCGGATAGTGAGCATATGTCTTAATGCCTCGCATCTCAAGGAGCTGTCTGAACTTCTGTGCGCTGGGCTGCTGAGCATATTGTGTTATAACCACACTGTTTATGTAAAGTCCCAGAGCACGCAGATTATCTATGTTACGCAGCAGATCCATATCATATGTTATACCATAATCTGCACGTATTTTGTTTTTTTCTATATCTGATGCATTTATACAAAAAACAATTTCGGCTTTGTCCGAAAAGCTTTGCAAAAGCTTGACTTTAGCATTTACATCAAAGCCCGGAAGCACTCTTGCCGCATGGCAATCATCAAAAAGCTTTCCGCCGAATTCGAGATAAAGCTTGCCTTCAAACCGTTCGATTCGTTTTAGAATCTCCGTCATTTGGCGTTTAATGTATAGTTCGTTATCAAATCCGATACGCATAAATCTATTGTCTCCTAATCTGAAAAATTATCATTTCACAAACATTAGTATTATACCATCATCACAGGAAAAATTCAATCGTTAAAACGACGATAAATGACATGGAAATTAATTATAGCCTTACTTGACAATCAGTGTAAAATATGATAAAATTTATAGAAAACAATCAAAAAGGAGAATTTAAAATGGCATATTATTTTCCGGAGCCTTCACGTACATTTAACGAATATTTACTTGTTCCCGGCTATTCCTCACGTGAATGCGTTCCTTCGAATGTAAAGCTCAATACGCCGCTCGTTAAATTCAAGAAAGGCGAGAAGAGTGAGATCTGTGCCAATATTCCGCTTGTATCGGCTGTAATGCAGTCTGTATCTAATGATACGATGGCTATCGCGCTTGCAATCGAAGGCGGTGTTTCTTTTATCTACTGTTCACAGTCCATTGAGAGTCAGGCAAACATGATAAAAAGGGTTAAGAACTATAAGGCTGGATTCGTAACATCCGATTCCAATATCAAGCCGGATCAGACATTAGCCGACGTTATTGCTCTCAAGGAATCTAAGGGTCATTCTACTATAGCCGTCACCGATGATGGAACTCCTACAGGTAAGCTTTTAGGTATCATCACAGGACGTGATTATCGTGTGTCACGTATGGATATGGATACAAAGGCTGAAGAGTTTATGACTCCGTTCTCAAAATTAATATATGCATATGAGGGAACAACGCTTAAAGAAGCAAACAATATAATCTGGGATCATAAGCTCAATTCACTCCCGATCATTACAAAGGAAGGTAATCTCTCCTCCCTCGTATTCCGTAAGGACTATGATTCTGACAAAGAGCATCCAAACGCACTTCTTGATAACTCCAAGAGATATGTTGTAGGCGCAGGTATAAATACACGTGACTATGCTGAGCGTGTTCCGGCACTTATCGATGCAGGTGCTGACATTCTTTGTATCGACTCATCCGAGGGTTACACTGAGTGGCAGAAAATAACTATAGATTTTATTCGTGAAAAATACGGTGACAGCGTAAAAGTCGGCGCAGGAAACGTTGTCGACAGAGAAGGCTTTATGTTTTTGGCTGAAGCCGGTGCAGATTTCGTTAAGGTAGGTATCGGCGGCGGATCCATCTGCATCACACGTGAGCAGAAGGGTATCGGACGTGGACAGGCTTCCGCACTTATCGAAGTTGCAGCTGCCAGAGACGAATACTATGAAAAGACAGGTATCTATATCCCTGTTTGCTCTGACGGCGGTATAGTTTACGACCATCATATTACTCTGGCACTTGCAATGGGTGCTGACTTTATCATGCTTGGCAGATACTTTGCACGTTTTGATGAGTCTCCGACAAATAAAATGAATATAAACGGAACATACGTAAAAGAATACTGGGGCGAAGGCTCAAGCAGAGCCAGAAACTGGCAACGCTACGATATGGGTGGTGCAGCAAAGCTCACATTTGAGGAAGGCGTAGATTCATATGTTCCTTATGCAGGTAAGCTTTCTGACAACGTAGGCATCACATTGTCAAAGGTACGCTCAACAATGTGTAACTGCGGTGCATTGACAATACCTGAGCTTCAGAAAAATGCAAAGCTCACACTCATCTCCGCTACATCAATCGTAGAAGGCGGCGCACACGACGTTATTCTTAAAGACAAGTCAGCAAGCGCTATAAAATAAAATGACGCTGTATGAAATTATAGAAAAAAACGCCCGGGTCAATCCCGGGCGTACCGCATGGTCATATTTTCATAAGTCTAAAACATACAAAAAATTTTTAAGCGATATCGATGACACAGCAGCAGGACTATCGGCAATCGGCATAAAAAAGGGGGATAGAGTAGCCATAACGGCACTCAATTCTCCAGAGGCTGTAACCTCCGTCTATGCGATCAACAAGCTTGGTGCTGTTGTTGTCATGCTCAATCCGAAGTCACCGACAACTGAGCTCAACTCGCAGCTCAAATTGACGATGGCAAAGGCTGTTATATATACATCTCTCACCGAATCTGCACTCATACCTGCATTAAGTGGTACATGCGTTACATCCGCAATAAAAATAAATTCACTTGTCGGAATGTCGTACAAATTTCAAATAGGATGTATATGGAAAAAAATCACATCAGGTGATCTGAAAAAGGTCAACTATCCTGATGGTATAAAATACTTATCATACGATTCAATACACCATAAAGGTACTACTGAAACGAACCGTGATGATCTGGATGACGCAATGATATTTTTCGGTGGAGGCTCATCGGGACGTCTCAGAGCTGTAGTTCACAGCTCTCGTGCCATAGATCTGGCAGCGATGAACTGTTTATCTACCGAAGCTCCAATGCAGGGTAATGAAGTAATGCTGGCAATGCTTCCTGCCTTTCACATGTTTGGATTTGTTGTCGTTATACACATAGCATTTCGTGGAGGAATGAAATGTGTACTGATCCCGATTTTTGAGAAAAAATATTGTGCAAAGCTATTTGCAAGAGAAAAAGTAACATTTACTGCCGGAGTTCCTGTCCTTTTTTCGAAAATATTATCTACAGGTATCATAGATAAAGCTGTTGAAAACGAGAAGAATCCTTTTTCAACCTTTAGACATGGTTTTTGCGGCGGTGACGTAATGTCCGAGGACATGCGAGAGCGTTTTAACTTATTGCTAAAAAAAGGCGGTGCGATCGGCACAATCGACAGTGGCTACGGTATGACTGAATGTTGTCCTGTCACTCTTTGCCGCAGCGTAAAATATCCATCCGATTCACTTGGGATACCATTTCCCGGAATGGAGCTTGGCATATTTGATCCATCAGATGGAACACCCGTCACAGACGGTGAATGCGGTGAGCTTTGTATCCGCTCCGGCAGTGTTTTGAAGTATTCATTTGATTCCGGCGGCACATGTGATGATTCACTGTATACTCACTCTGACGGCAGTGTGTGGCTTCATACAGGTGATATGGCGAAAAAAGAGGACGACGGTACTTTTACATTTATATGCAGATTAAAACGACTTATAAAGGTTTCCGGAAATACGGCTCTGGCCACTGATATAGAAGCCGTTTCCGACGCACTCCCATATGTTGAAAAATCGTACGCGATATCTATCCCGGACAAGCTCAGGCAGAACGCTGTAAAGCTATATGTAGCAATAAAGAATGATATAGATATAAGTGATCCTGTGAAAATAAAGAATGAACTGACCGAACGCTACAAGGATTCAATGGCGCCATGGTCAAGACCCGTAGAAATAGTTTTATGCCGTGACAAAGATATTCCTCGCACTGCGATGATGAAAATCGCATGGGGAAAACTCGAAAAAGACGGCATAGCAGCGGAAAAGAACAATAAATAAAGCATTTACCATATAGGTCGTAAAAAAATCTCCGTGTAGCAGCTTGTGCACGGAGATTTTTTGTTCTCTCTATATTCTGAGCAGATACTTTGCATTCGCAGTCAAGCAGATTTTCTTCTACCGGATGCACAACTGAGAATACGGAAGCATTCATTTTACTTTGTCTGCTCCTTTACAGACGAAGCAATGGCATATACAAGCACCGAAGCTGCCAACAACCCCACGATTAACCAAAGCCAGCCGATTAGTAAAACACATTCAAGTGCCATGAACACAAATAATGCTGCAATTAAAGCAAATGCAATCGCCGACTGACGATAATGCGGTTTCTTATTCATTGTCTCTCGTTCCTGCTTGGATGCCCAAATATAAGCATTGTTGAAAACAAATCCTTTTTCTTTGAATGACATAATGCTTATAATCATACATACGATCGCCAACGCTCCGCAAATAATTGCCCATATCAACTCTGCCATATCAAAGCCTCCAAATCGGTTTTAAAAAAATTCAGTAACGAGTTACTGCATAGAAAACACAAGTTTTTTTCAGACCTGTCTCGAAGCAGATCGTCTACCGTATGTTTTTTCTTATAAAATCAAGATTTTGATTTATCTCATTTGCATCCACATGATCCGGACGCATGGTAGGGGATTCAAGTGTGATAGAGTTTGTATAATTATTACGCTTTAAAGACTCAAAGAACATATTCCAGTCTATATCTCCTTTTCCAGGAGCTAAGATCGGATATAATGATGCAAAATCCCCGAATGTACCGTGAAAATCACTTATATGTATATGCTTTACAGCACCATGCCACAGCTCATCCAGTGAAGTTATTTTTTCAAGCTCATTATGAAATTGAGCTGTTCTTGTATCGATAATAAAGCTGAAATCGCTATATTTATTCAGTATTTCAGGAAAATGCACCAGTGGACTTTGATTCACACAACAGCAGTTTTCTCCGAGGAATATCAAGCCGTGATCCTCTGCGATCCGTTTCAGCTTTCCGACATTTTCGATTATAACATCAATATCACGATCCGAATTCGGTATTCCCCACATATGTGCAACGATCTTTTCGGCACCTATCTTAGCCGCAGCGTAACAATTCAGCTTCCAGGTTCTAATGCATTCGTCCATTCCGTTTTCCTTTGAATCACTCAGCATATCACCGATCTTCTTATCGGAATGAACTACCGGTACATTTATCCTTTCAGCTACAATGCCATCTGTTATGTCATCAAGTATATCATACCATCCCGGGAAAATCATAAATTCAAAGCCATCGCAATTTATCTCCCTGTGATTTTTTAAGAACAGCTTGTAGTCTCTGTTGTTGACACGACCGATGAACACACCTGTAGAACAATATATTTTATTAGTCATGATAAAGACCTCTTAAAAGCTCTATTTCTCTCGCATATCCATCCAGCTCGTTAGGTGTTTCGAGGGAAAAGACCAGCTTACGCAGCTGTGGATGATTTATGATCCGCTCGAATGCTTCAACAGGTATATAGCCTTCGCCGATTTTTTCATGCCTGTCTTTGTGACTGGAATACGGATTCTTGCTATCGTTAACATGGATAGCCTTCAACCTGTCGATACCTATCACCCTGTCAAACTCTTCAAGCACGCCATCCAAATTTCCGACAATGTCATATCCCGCGTCATAAACATGACAAGTATCAAGGCACACACCAAGCTTATGTCCAAGCTTTGTACGTTCCATAACCGCTCTTATCTCTTCAAATCTGCTACCAACCTCACTGCCTTTTCCGGCCATTGTTTCAAGCAGTATCATAGTCGATTGCTTCTCGGTCATAACGCTGTCAAGCATCTCAGCTATAAGCTCAATACCTCGCTCAATGCCCTGACCAACATGACTTCCGGGATGAAAGTTATAATAATTTCCCGGGATATATTCCAACCTGTTCAAATCATCGATCATCGTATCACGTGTAAACTCACGTATGCGCTCCTCAGCCGCACATGGATTCAGCGTATACGGCGCATGTGCAATGACCGATGCAAATTCATTTTCTTTAGCAATACATCTGTACTTTTCTATATCTTCGATATCCAGATCTTTAGCCTTGCCGCCTCTGGGGTTTCTTGTGAAAAACTGAAATGTATTTGCATCTATAGACATAGCTTCCTTTAGCATATGAACATATCCCTTTGAAGCTGATAAGTGACATCCTATATTTAACATATGTCTCATCCTTTCATATTTATAGTATTGTTTTCAAGCTCAAGAAGTGAACGCTTCATATCAAGACCGTATGCATATCCGACAAGTCTGTTATCTTTGCCTATCACACGATGACACGGAATGATTACAGGTATCGGATTTTTATTATTTGCCATTCCAACTGCACGTGATGCACGTGGGCTTCCTATCCGGGTAGCAATATATTTGTAGCTTACCGTTGTCCCATATGGTATTTTCGTAAGCTCATCCCACACCTTTTTTTGAAATTCCGTTCCTTTCGGAGCGATAGGTAAATCAAATTTGATGCGTTCGCCTGAAAAAAATTCATTCAACTGTTTTTCTGCTTTAATAGCGAGTGGTGTTACAGCACTTTCGCATTCTATTTTGCCCATTGCCAGTCTTGTTATAAATTCGTTTTCGGTTACAACGGTTATAAATCCATATTCAGATCGAAATGAATACATTTCTTCCATCTAAATCATTGACCTTTCTTGACAAGACCACTATAATAGTATTATAATAACCGAGCGACAGTAAATTCTTACGAAAAGAGGAGACCTCATGCTTGAAGAAATAAAGTCAGTTGTGTATGAAGCAGGAAAGCTCATGCTGAATAATGAAAAAGCAGAAATATTTGTAAAAGAAGGACATGCAAATCTTGTGACCGAACGTGATCTTGCAGTTCAAAAATATCTAATCAAGGCACTATCGGAAATACTTCCGGATTCATGCTTTTTTGCAGAGGAAAAAAGCGACAATACTCTGACCAATGCATATACATGGATCATTGATCCTATTGACGGTACTTTAAACTTCATTCATAACAGACGATGCTCGTGTATTTCCGTAGCTTTGTGTAAAGATAAGCATCCGATAATCGGCGTCATTTACGATCCGTATCACGATGAAATATATTACTCGGAAAAAGGTCACGGTGCATGGTGTAACGGTATAAAATTACACGCTGCGAATACGGATTACAACCTTTCTGTTATCAGCTTAGGTACTTCTCCATATTACAGCGATCTTGTCGATAAGACAATGGAAGCAGCAAAGCAGTTTTTAATTCAATGTGCCGATATAAGACGAAAAGGATCGGCAGCTCTTGAATTATGTGACCTTGCATCCGGTCGCATTGACGGTGTGTTCGAATTAAAGCTTTCTCCATGGGATTACGCTGCCGGTTTTCTTATCGCAAAAGAAGCGGGAGCTATCGTAGCAACTCCCGATGCAAAGGAGCTTGACTACTCAGCACCTCATTGTGTTATCGCTGCAACGGAAAAATGCTTTGACAATATGCTGAAAGTTATATCCGAAGTATATCTTAATAATAAATAGCTGATTTAAAGCGGTTTTATGATCATATTCTAAAACCGCTTTTTTATTAATCAAAAAAATCTATGTACTTGTAAAGCGGAGTCATCTCCGGGAGTATAAGACCTGCTTTCTCCATTTCTTCATACTCCTTGCGGTCTACCCACTTGGCGTCGATCACTTCTTCAGGCTGACAGATAATCTCATCCAAAACATCCTGTCGGAAAAGATAAATATCATAAAACGCCTCATCATTTTCACATCCTGTTTCCAACAGAACAGCATGGTCTTTCTCAACCTTTAAGCCGACTTCCTCTCGGACCTCACGAACAGCACCCGTAAGAGTATCCTCTCCTGCGACAACAGCTCCGCCTGTGCACTCCCAGTAGTTTCCATATGGCTTGTCGGGATGACGTTTTGAGAGTAATACCTTGCCGTCGCTTCTCATAACCCATGCTCTGACTACAAGGTGATAATCGCCTGAAGGAACGGGGACTCCTCTTAAATGTGTTCGTCCTGTAGGACGTCTCTGTGAATCATAAATGTCCCAAATCTCCATAAAGCACCTATATCCTCTTATCTATGTTTTTTGCGTATTTCTTATAAAACTCCGTATAGCGATCCTCTTCAATAGCCGCTCTGATCTCAGCCATAAGATTATTATAAAAATACAGATTATGAAGCACAGTAAGTCTTCCTGCAAGCATTTCCTTTGCTTTAAACAGGTGGCGTATATACGCACGTGAGAAGCTCCGACATGCAGGACAATTGCAGCCCTCCTCAATAGGAGAGTCGTCACGGCTGTATTTCTCATTGTTAAGGTTGATTATTCCATTATGAGTAAAGCAGTGACCATGTCTTCCGTTTCTTGTAGGCATAACGCAGTCGAAGAAATCAACACCACGATAAACACCTTCTATTATGTTTCCGGGTGTTCCAACACCCATAAGGTATCTTGGTTTTTGATACGGTGCATGCTCTGTTACAACTTCGATAATGTGATACATTACCTCTGCTTCTTCTCCGACAGCCAGACCGCCGATAGCATATCCGGGAAGATCGAATTCGGCAATACGCTTCATATGATCGGCACGAATATCATCATACGTTCCTCCTTGATTTATACCGAAAAGCATCTGTCCGCGGTTAACCGTATCGGGAAGTGAATTAAGCTCCTTCTGCTTTTTTATACATCTTTCAAGCCAACGTACAGTTCGTGCCACCGAATCCTGAACATATTTTCTCGGAGAAGGATTTTCTATGCACTCGTCAAATGCCATTGCAATATCCGAGCCAAGATTGCTTTGTATTTTCATACTCTCCTCAGGTCCCATGAAAATACGTTTTCCGTCAAAATGAGAGTTGAATGCTACGCCTTCCTCGGTAATTTTTCGAAGTGATGCAAGAGAAAATACCTGAAATCCACCGCTGTCGGTAAGCATCGGACCGTTCCAATTCATAAACTTATGAAGTCCGCCCTGCGAACGGATAAGCTCGTCTCCGGGACGAATATGAAGATGATAGGTATTTGAAAGCTCCACCTGACAACCGACCTCACGCAGATCAAGTGCGGAAACACCGCCTTTGATCGCTCCCGCTGTACCAACATTCATAAATACAGGTGTCTCAATAGTTCCATGCGGAGTTAAAAAACGTCCGCGACGTGCATAACCGTCTGTTTTAAGTAATGTAAACATATATCTATTCCTTAAATTTATTTATATTATGACCATACAGTCTCCGAAGCTGAAAAATCTGTATTTTTCAGCTACAGCTTCTTTATATGCATTCATTGTATGCTCATATCCGGCAAAAGCGCTTACAAGCATTATCAGCGTGCTTTCCGGAAGATGAAAGTTCGTTATAAGACCATCTATCGCTTTAAATTCATATCCCGGATAAATAAATATTCCCGTTTCGCCTGAAGATGGTACTATCTTACCGTTAAATGAGGCTACTGACTCGAGTGTACGGCAGGAGGTTGTTCCGACTGCAATGACTCTTCCGCCATTTTCTTTCGCATGATTTATTTTTTTTGCGGCATCCTCAGGCAGATCATACCACTCTTTATGCATAACATGCTCTGTAATGTCATCCGCCTTTACGGGTCTGAATGTACCCAAGCCTACATGGAGCGTTATCCTCGCAATTGCAACGCCCATACTTTCCAGCTTATCCATAAGCTCAGGAGTAAAGTGCAGTCCGGCTGTCGGAGCTGCCGCTGAACCCGGATTCTTAGAATACACTGTCTGATAACGTTCCGCATCCGACAGCTCTTTTGTAATATAAGGGGGAAGAGGAACACGTCCAAGCCGCTCCAGAACCTCCATAAATATACCGTCGAAATCAAAGCTTATCACTCTATTGCCGTTTTCTTCGACCTGTTTTATACACGCTTTCAATTCACCGTTCCCGAATGTCAGCTCTGCTCCAACACGTGTTTTTTTACCAGGTCGTGTAATGCATTCCCATGTCTTATCATCGAGCTGTTTAAGCAGCAGAACCTCAATGACCGAACCCGGACGATCTACTCTTGAGCCGATAAGTCTGGCAGGGATAACTCTCGATTCATTTATCACAAGGCAATCTCCGCTGCGTAAAATATCGGTTATATCATAAAAATGCTTATGCTGTATGTCTCCTGAGCTTCTGTTCAGGTACATCATTCTGGAGTTATCACGCTTTTCACTCGGAGTCTGAGCTATAAGTTCTTCAGGAAGATCATAATAAAAATCCTTTTTTTTCATATTTTCCTCCATTGGTTTTAATATACTGTGATTATATTTACATCTGTGTAGTAGTAGTTTATTATATCAAAGCACGAGTAGCCAAGCTCTGCCATCGCCTTTGCACCGTACTGACTCATACCTACATTATGACCGTAGCCACTGCCTCTGATAATAAATGTACCGGACGATGACGAAGGGGCAGCAAGCGTAGTTCCATCGATCACGCCTGATGATGCAGCTCCCGTTATACCGGCTCCTCCTACAGCAAACACACTGTCTGTCTCACTGAGACCGGATGAAGAAAGTATCTTGAATCTGCCTGTCATGCCATAGCCTGCCTGCAAGGAGATAAGACCCTGCGTGGTAAGTACGCTTTTCGTAAAGGGATCGGCAAATATCGGAGCTTCAGATGATGAAACGATACTTTGATCTATATACGCCGCACGTGATACAGGCGATATAAAATCATCTACTGATGTCACACGAGGATTCGCCTTATCCTCGAAAATGAATCTCTGGCTGATAACATTTATTCCGTATGTGGAATTCTTTAAAACACTTCTGGCACGCTCTTTTTCGTATTCGAGCTTCTTACCGTTGGCGTCAATAAAAACGAGCTTTGCTACATTTCCCGCTTTAGTATATTCCGCATATGCATGGACGATCTGAGATATATCATTGCCTCTCTGCTTAAGTATCTCGGTTAATTCGGACAGCGTTATTTCAAAGCTCCAGCTCTTATTGGTCATATTTGTCTGAGCTTCGAATTCATCCTTAACGGCACGTAAATAGGGTAATGCTTCATTCCATATATTCTCACTGTTTTCAGTCGCTCCTCCATTTGAAGAGTGGTAAACAGCGTTTATTGGCTTGTTATTATAAGTAGCATACATACCTCTTGTCTCGTCAACAGCCAAATCGGTAGTCTCGTTAGCATTTTTTATGCCATAATAAACCTGACAATCTGTTGTATTGCATAGATCAAAGCCATATACCTTATGCTTGTCCAGTGTGTAGACTGCAAATGTCCTTGCTGCAATCGCCTGAGCCTTAAGTGCTTCCAGCGGCCACTTCGGACTCATTTCGTATGGCAGTATTCCTTTTATATAATCCTCAATGTTTACAACGTTTATAACATTTAACGTGCCGTTTGAGTTCCTATCATACTCAAACGCCCCATAATATATATTATTTTTAAACCACGTCCTCGTCTTTGTACCATCTGTAGACTGCGGAACGACAGCCAATGTCCAGCCGTCGGATGTGATCGATGCGATCTTTGCTCCTGAAACAGTATTTGTAATTGTATATGTAGATCCCGATGCACTTATGGTAATTTCAGTATCACCAATATATTGAAGCGGTACGAAATTGTCATTAGAATCATAGTAGCCTGCCGCATAACCGGATCCATATCCAACCGTGTTTTGCAAATTTGCAGATGTAAGAGCATCATCACCGTATCGCAGTCCTATACGTACTTTCAGATCAGCAGAAAGCTCGGGAATCGTGATCGCCTCAGCCTCAGAAGAAAATACGAAAGCGGTGATCATAGCAAGCATACATATGAGTGATAATATGCGTTTCATTTTTCAACTCCTTCATAAAAGACAAAAAAACAATAAAATCGATAGAAAATATTATATCTTAAAATGCATACTTTGTCAAATTAATATCTCCTTACTACGCATAGTTTTTTAGACCGAAGACTATTTGATAGCCTTGCAAGACACATAGTCTCAAAATAATTTTGTACGACTTTTATATCATAGAAATACATACAGCTGTTCTGTTGAAAATCTGAGTAAATATAGCTTTATTAAATTTACAAAATATTTATTATTGATTAATTATGGATTAATTATATACCAATATAATTTATTGGTAATAGGTTCATATAAGCGTGGGTTATGCTGCATATACAGCAGCAGATTGGAGAATCAATAATGAATTATAACAGTTCAGATGATGAGAAACGGGAAATTTTTCAATCTGACGAAAATAACAGTGAAGCTCCGAAGAATACTCAAATCGGAGATGTAAATAAAACCGACTATAGCTATGTAAGCTATAGTCCAACAACAGGCTATTTTTCACATCAAAGTCAAAATCTGTATAATTCACCATTACAGTCGAAAAAGAAGCTGTCGCACAAGGGTCTGATCATATTCTCATGTCTTTTAGGACTGTTATTTATGACGGCTTTATTCAGCGTAGTAGTCTTTAATGTGGTCAACAGTGAGCTCGGACAGCTGTTTTCAAGTAATATTCAAAATTGGGTCGAAAACAAAAACAACAGTCATTCATCAGAGAAAGCAAACTTCAATGCATCTGACGATAACGATTTGCGGTCTGATGGTGGAAGTACAAATAATGCTTTTGTTCCTATTGAAAATCCGCCTACGATCGATATCGTATCGGTAAAAGACCGAGATGTCGAAAAGGTATATGATGAAAGCGGACGCGAAATACTCACTATTCCGGATATCGTCGAGCGTGTATCTCCTTCCGTAGTCGGTATAGTTAATACACAGCTTGTCAATACAATGATGAGTACAGGAATAGGTTCGGGAATAATATTTTCCGAAGACGGCTTTATCTTAACAAATCAGCATGTAATAGATAACGCCAGTGAGCTTTCGGTATATTTGAATGACGGAACCGAGTACAGTGCAAAAGTTATAGGTGAAGACGAAAAGGCTGATATAGCAATAATTAAAATAGACGCAACAAAGCTTACTCCTGCAGAGTTCGGTGATTCAGATGTACTGAGAATAGGTGATCTCGCTGTGGCAATAGGTAATCCTGCAAGTCTTGATCTGCAGGGAACGACTACGTCCGGTATCATATCGGCACTGGACAGAGAGATCATGCTCGATATGAGCGGAAGAACGCTTGAACTTATACAGACCGATGCGGCTATAAATCCCGGAAATTCCGGAGGCCCTCTTATAAATAAATACGGACAGGTAATAGGTATAAACACCGTAAAGCTCAGCACAAGCTCATATGAGGGCATATGCTTTGCAATACCGTCAAATGTGGCGAAGCCGATAATCGATGATCTTTTAACATACGGTCATGTTAAGGGATATCCGACTATAGGTATTGAGGGCTATCAGCTGACAGAATACGAGGCAAAGGTCTATTCCTCACCAAAAGGTGTTCTGATAAGTCGAGTTATAAAAAACAGCAATGCATATTCAGCAGGATTAAAGGTCAATGATGTGATTACTCAATGTGAAGGCGAGTCCGTTACAAGCATAGCAGATATCAATCTGATAAAAAACAAGATGAAAGTAGGAGATACGATAACTCTTACAGTATATCGTGACGGAGATACCTTTGATGTGGATGTAGTTCTCATGGACGAGATCGATATTTCCGATTAAGCAAAAGCTTCGATACAACTATTCACTGTATCGGAGCTTTTTTTACAATAGAGGTATTATTTTTATATTTATTTTTCTCACCTTATGTAGTATAATACGCATTATGGGAGGGGATCGCAGTGCTTATCCAAAAAAGAGGTACAAACGACATCGTATTTCTGGTGAAAAATTCAATACTTCCGAAGGATGACATATCAACTGCCGCAATGCTGCGTATTCTTGCAGAAAAAGCATTTAAAGAATCCGGAATAACTATCAAAGGCAGTATTGAGCTTGAAACATTTTCGTCTGTAGATGAAACCATGGTATTTGCACACGAGAAAAAGCAAATAGAGTTATATAAATTTGAATCAGCCGAAGATGTTTTTGATGCCGCTTTGCAGCTTGCGGAATCAAAAAAACAAATGAACGCATCACTGATATTCTCCGATGGTTATTATTACATAGCAGTACAGGACAATATCTCCATCAAGCCATTGATGAGTGAATATGATGGAAAACAGATAACAAACAGCGCCGATGTCAATGACATTCTTTTCGGCAGCAAAACACTGACAGATATAAACAGCCTTGCAAAGCTTTACTGTGGGAGAAAAAACAATGGATAATGAAAGCATAATGCGTAGAGCATTGGAATTGGCGAGACAGTCTTACGAAGAATGGGAAACACCTGTCGGCTGTGTTATAACAAAGGATAAAGAAATAGTCGGCGAGGGCAGAAATCGCAGAGAGCTTTCAAAAAATGCACTCGCACATGCCGAAATCGAAGCTATAAATGACGCTTGCCGCAGGCTTGGGGGGTGGCGACTATGGCAATGTGAGCTGTTTGTAACGCTCGAACCATGCCCGATGTGCGCCGGAGCAATAATAAACTCGAGAATCATAAAAGTATATTTTGGAGCTCATGATCCGAAAGCAGGTGCATGCGGAAGTGTAATAAATATGTTTGACCTGCCGTTTAATCATAAGCCTCAGCTGGAAAGCGGCTTGCTCGAAGACGAAAGTGCGCTCATGCTGAAGATGTTTTTCTCGGATCTTCGTAAACACAAAGCGCTGTACAGACAAAATTCACAAAAACTCATTGACAAATAACGCTCAATATGTAATAATATTCTTATATACGTTTTGATAACTGTTATAGGAGATCATTATATGGATAACACAAAATACAAGCATCCAACAGTCAGCCTTAACGAGATAATACGTGAATTTGAATTGGAAATACTATATGCACCTGAAAATATGGAGCATGTTGAGGTTTCCTCCGATGATATCAATCGTCCGGGATTACAGCTCGCAGGTTTTTTTGAATGGTTTGAAGAAAACCGTATGCAGATCCTCGGCATGTCCGAGACATCGTTTCTTTCTCAGTTCTCTCCCGACAGAAGACTGGCTACATTTGATAAATTTTTCTCATATAATCTTCCTGCTGTCATACTGAGCCGTAATATTGAGCCGTTCCCGGAATGTCTGGAAATGGCAAAGAAACATAACATCCCTCTTCTCAGATCAAAGGAATGGACTTCTACGCTCACAAGCATGATGCTTTCAACTCTGAAGGTATGGCTTGCACCGCAGATCACAAGACACGGCGTACTTGTAGAGGTTTACGGTGAGGGTATGCTCATCCTCGGAGACAGCGGTATAGGAAAAAGTGAAACAGCTATAGAACTCATAAAAAGAGGACACAGACTTATTGCCGACGATGCAGTTGAAATACGAAAGGTGTCTAATCGAACACTGGTGGGCTCAGCACCTGCTGTAACACGTCATTTTATCGAGCTTCGAGGTATTGGTGTTATAGATGTAAGGCGTATATTCGGTGTCGGTGCGGTCAAGCCTACGGAAAGAATAGATCTCGTAATTAATCTTGAGCCTTGGAAAGAGGGCAAGAACTACGATCGTCTTGGTGCGGACAATCTTTCTATGAGTATACTTGACATCGACGTCCCGCTTCTCACGATACCTGTTAAGCCCGGCAGAAATCTTGCAGTCATACTCGAAGTTGCTGCAATGAATAACCGCGACAGAAAAATGGGATATAATGCCGCAAATGCATTGTTAGAGAGACTAAATGATGCATTCGGAACTTATTGATAACACAATTTTGGAGGAAAAAACAATGTATTATATAGGGATCGATCTCGGCGGTACAAATATCGCCTGTGGCGTAGTTAACGGCAACTGCGAAATAATATACAAAGACAGTATACCTACAAATGCACAGCGCACGCCGGAAGAGATCGTAAAGGATATGGCATATCTTGCAATGGATGCCGCAGAAAAATCCGGAGCAGGCAAAGAGAATATAGCTTGGGTAGGTATCGGAAGCCCCGGCTCTGTAGACCGCGAAGAAGGTATACTCCTTTATGCAAATAATATACCGTTTTTAAACACACCTATGAGAAAGCTTTTTCAACAGCATTGGAATGTACCGGTATACATAGATAACGATGCCAATGCCGCCGCTTTAGGTGAGGCATATGCAGGCTCTGCTAAAGACTGTCGTGATGCTGTAATGATAACACTCGGAACAGGTGTTGGCGGAGGAATCATTATAGATAAGAAAATCTACTCCGGATTCAATTCTAACGGTGCCGAATTAGGTCACATGGTAATTGTTGCCAGAGGCGAACCGTGCAGCTGCGGTAGAAACGGATGCTGGGAAGCTTATGCATCTGTCACAGGGCTCATACGTGATACAAAATCTGCTATGAAAGAAAATCCGGACAGCCTTATGTGGAAACTTGAAAACGGTTCTATCGATTCCGTCAGTGGAAAAACATCATTCATTGCAGCAAAGCAGGGTGATGCAGCTGCGAAGAAGGTCGTTGACAAATATCTTGAATATGTTGCCATCGGTATAACAAATTATGTAAATATATTCCAGCCGGAAGTTCTTTGTATCGGCGGTGCAATAAGCAAAGAGGGCGACTATCTTATTGATCCCGTAAAAAAGTTTGTAGAACGTGAACGCTATACAAAGAATTGTGACAAGCAAACTGAGTTAAAAATCGCTCAGCTCGGTAATGATGCAGGTATAATCGGAGCCGCTATGCTTGGAAAGTAGGATAATGAAAAGATTTTTATGCTTTGACCTTATTGATGAAACGGCGCAGCTCCTTGAAGAGTACTCAAACACATATGCCATTGTATCATCTGAAATAGTTGAAAAATTATACGATTGTTTATATTCCAACACACGTGAGATTATAGGTATAAGCTCACGTGTTAAAACCTCCGACAGCGTTAAAGAGAAAATAATTCGTAACGAGCTTTATAAGAAGTACGATAACGCAAGGGAGCTTTTAAGTGATCTGTCTGACATGATCGGAATACGTGTCGAATGTAGATTTATAAAAAACGAACTTGAGGTACTTGAAATAATAAAGCAAAGATTTTATCGATGCTGTGAGGATGGTTATTATATAAATCCCAAAATCGACGGTATTGCATTGAATCTTACGTTACCTCAGCCACAAATGCAGAAAAACGGGCTTCCTATATGCAGGATCGACGGTATATATACGAAAAATGATCTGAAAATAAGATTCGAGCTTCAGATCAAATCTATGGTAAATCTGTTTTGGTCAGACATTGAACACAGTATAGTTTACAAAAACAATGTGTATATGCCGGATGATAAATTTATCCGAGAGCTTCTAACTACGATCCATACAAGTCTTACAAGCATCGACAATCAGCTTCAGCTTGTATACTATCATATGAATGATGATCGTGAATTGCAGCCACACAGCCACGATCAGGAGATACAAACAATAATTGCAAAAATCATGAGCGATATTGTCGGTGTCAGGATGAAAGAGAGCATTGGTTTTACTGTTGACTTTAAACGTTCATGCGATATATTAGGAAATTATATACTCATGATCTGGAAAAACGAAGGAGACGGTATAGGCTTTAACTCTCCCGGATTAAAGTTTGACGATCTCACAGAACGACTTAGGCATCTTGCACATGGAAGCTTTGATCTTGAAAGTGCGATTGAGCTCAACACAGACAACATATGCTATCTGGATGGTGATAACAGCTTTTGTTCTATTCTCGGGAACGCGATAGCAAAAAAACTGGATAACGATTTTGAATGGTTCATGTTTTTCAAAATTCTGTTTGAGTTTGAACCTCGCAGTAGTGAAGAGGATTTTGCAATATTCTGGAAAGCGCTTCGAGATAATTTCTCTGAGCCGATATTATATGATCCGCTACTCACCTCATTTACTTCGGAGCAGGCAGAAGTCGTGAAAGAGGATATCCTCACCATGACAGCGCAATCTCTTGTATCTATCGGAGAGATCAAAATTATTTATGATGATAATCTCTTAATGATAAAGGAAGAGATCGCACGTTTCACAAGGTTATTATCCGACAATGTACATTCAATGTACGACTGGTCGGAGCTCAAGGATGTATACAAAGGAATTTTTATGCAGCGTATAATCAACGCTGTTTGCTAAGCTAAAAAAGGAGGATTGAAATTTAACAAATTCAAGCCTCCTTTTTTTATAAATTAATCTTCTATTTTCCTTGAAAATCAGTTATAATATGTTTGTAAACGATTATATAGTCGGAGGACGATATGTTGAACGGTAATCTTCTTGAAAATGAATTGCTTTCAAAGCATCCGCACTTGAACATAAAGATGAATGAAAGCATGAGCAAACACTGCTCATTTCGTATCGGCGGTACTGTAAGTATGCTGATACATCCGTCATCAGTCGAAGAACTTACAGATACGATAGCTTTACTGAAAGCAAATAGCATTAGATATAAAATAATAGGTCTGGCAACAAATCTTATCGTTTCGGATGAGCATATGGACATAATTATCATTCAAACTACCGGTATGTGCAGCTCGACTGTAAACGATGTTTTCCTGACTGCCGATTGTGGGTGTCCTATGGCAAAAGCATCACTTTTGGCATTAAATAATGATCTGACAGGCTTCGAATTTGCTCATGGTATACCCGGTACAGTCGGTGGCGGCGTATTTATGAACGCCGGAGCCTACGGAGGCGAGATATCGCAGGTTTTATACATTTCAAAATACATTGACCATGACGGTCGCATATGTGAACTGTCCGGCAAAGATCATGCATTCTCATACAGAAACAGCTTTTTTATGGATCATACAGACAATATCATTATCTCTGCGACCTTTAAGCTTGATCACGGCAACAGAGATGCTATTAAAGCAAAAATGGATGATTTTCAATCCAGAAGAAGGTCTAAGCAGCCACTTGAGTACCCAAGTGCAGGCAGTACATTCAAACGTCCGCACGGATATTTCGCAGGTACTCTCATAGAAGACTGTGGACTCAAAGGTTATTCGGTCGGGGGCGCACAGGTTTCCGAAAAACATGCCGGCTTTATTATAAACAAAGGTAATGCCACCTGTAATGATGTTTTAAAGCTTATAGATCACATCAAGACAACAGTTTATAATAAACATGGTGTTGAGCTTGAATGTGAAGCGGAAATACTGAAGTAGAGGAATATTGCAATGAATAGTACTTTTTCGTCGAGAGCAAAAGAGGAGATGTGCGGATGTGGCTGTGACAAAGAATGTGATCTTGTTGCGGAGATATACGGCGTTCTCTTATTCGCATCGGTATTTTCAAAGAGTGAAATAAAAATCATAACCGGCAGTACTTATTTTTCTGATCGAGTAAGGATGCTGTTTTCAAACGTTTTTGGTATTGAAGTATTTGAGCGTAGCAAAACGTCTGCATCTTCAAAGCAGGTCTTCAATATAACAGACTCCGAGCAGCTCAAAAAGATCTTCTCTAAATTCAGTCTTGAATCCGAATATAGCAGAGGAATACGCATAAATAGGGCTATTCTGGAGGATGAATGCTGTAAAAACGCATTTCTTCGAGGTGTATTTCTGGCAGGCGGCTCTGTAAGCGACCCCAAAAGCGCATACCATCTTGAAATAGTAACTCCGCACTATAATCTGAGCAGAGAGATGATGGCACTTCTTATGGATATGGAGCTTGAGCCAAAGGTCACCATTCGAAAATCAAATTATGTTATATACTTTAAATACAGTGAAGCGATCGAAGAAATACTTACACGCTGCGGAGCATCCATATGCTCGATGGATATTATGACAGCTAAAATAGAAAAGGATGTACGTAATAAGCTCAACAGGAGAGTAAACTGCGAAACAGCTAATATTTTCAAAACCGTAGGTGCCGCAGGACAACATATAGATGCGATAAAGAAGCTGAAAGCTGAAAACAGATTTGATGCACTTCCGGAAAATCTGAAAGAAGCGGCTGCTTTGAGGCTCGAAAACCCAGAGCTTTCACTGTCTGAGCTATCCGAAATTTCGTCTATAAATAAGGCAACACTGAATTACAGACTTAATAAGATAAAAAATGCAGCATTTAACACAAAAGATGATGAAAGGAACGCAAAATGACTGATTTTGTACATCTTCATCTACATACCGAATACAGCCTCCTTGACGGAGCATGCAGAATAAAACCTCTCATAGCAAAAGTAAAGGAGCTTGGTCAGACCGCCGTCGCCATAACCGACCACGGCGTTATGTACGGTATTATAGATTTCTATCGTGAAGCAAAAAAAGCGGGAATAAAGCCGATCATAGGCTGTGAGGTTTACGTTGCTCCGCGCTCACGATTCGATAAAGATTATGAATACGACTCAAAGCCATATCATCTTGTATTGCTTGCGGAAAATAACGAAGGATATGAAAACCTCATATATCTCGTAAGTAAAGCTTTTACAGATGGCTTCTATAATAAACCACGAGTTGACATTGAGCTTTTAAAAGAACATAATAAAGGTATCATTGCATGTTCCGCATGTCTCGGAGGTATCGTATCAAAATTCCTCTCAGAGGGCAATTATGAGGCTGCAAAAGAGAATGCACTTGTATACGAATCAATATTCGGAAAAGGGAATTTTTTCCTTGAATTACAAGATCACCACCTTCCTGAACAGCGTGAAGTAAATGCGAAGCTTTTAAAAATGTCACGTGAGACTGGCATCGAATTGATCGCAACAAATGATGTCCACTATATAACTCGCTCGGATGCATATGCACAGGATGTACTCATGTGTATACAAACAAATAAGACCGTAGATGATCCTCAGCGAATGAAGTTTGATACAGACGAATTTTATCTCAAATCCGGAGATGAAATGCACGAGCTGTTTCCGGATATCCCTCAGGCATTTTCAAACACCGTAAAAATTGCAGAACGTTGCAATGTTGATATAGAATTCGGTCATTATCATCTGCCTGATTTTCCGCTTCCCGATGGTGTAGATCACTATCAATACTTATGTGAGCAATGTAACAAGGGTCTTTATGAACGATACGGAGAAAATGCCGAGAAGCACCGTGAAAGACTTGAGTATGAGCTTTCAATAATCGGTCGCATGGGCTTTGCCGATTACTTTCTCATCGTCAGTGACTTTATAGGTTATGCTAAAAGAACAGGCATACCCGTAGGTGCCGGCAGAGGCTCATCAGCTAACAGTATAGTGTCTTATTGTCTGCATATTACAGATGTTGATCCGCTAAAGTACGATCTGTTCTTTGACAGATTCTTAAATCCCGAACGTGTAAGTATGCCGGATATTGATATGGATTTCTGCTATGTCCGCCGTCAGGAGGTCATAGATTACGTTATCAGAAAATACGGCAGTGATCGTGTTGCGCAGATAGTAACGTTTGGTACAATGTCTGCACGCTCTGTTATACGAGATGTAGGACGCGTACTCAACATGTCATATGCCGATGTAGATGTTATCGCAAAGCTGATACCGTTTGAGCTTCACATGACTATCGAGCGTGCGCTCAGTATATCTCCTCAGCTAAAGGAGATGTATGAAAACAATGAGCAAACAAAGAAGCTCATAGATACCGCAAAAACGTTGGAGGGAATGCCTCGTCATGCATCAACGCACGCCGCAGGTATCGTTATAACAGATAAGCCTGTATACTCATATGTTCCTCTTGCGCTCAACGACGAATCCGTCGTTACTCAGTTCGGTATGGTAACTTTGGAGGAACTTGGTCTTCTTAAAATGGATTTCCTCGGACTTCGAAATGTCACTGTTATTGCGGATGCGGTAAAAATGATAAAAAAGAGAGTCCCTGATTTTGAAATATCAAAGATCGATGAGAATGATAAAGAGGTATATGAATATCTTGCAAAAGGCAAGACCTCCGGTATTTTCCAGATAGAAAGTGCAGGTATGACAAACGTAGTCATAAACCTTAAGCCGGAGTCCATCGAAGAGATCACGGCTGTAGTAGCATTATACAGACCCGGTCCTATGGACTCTATACCGCGATTTATCGAATGTAAATTTGATCCGTCAAAGATAACATATAAGCATCCAATGCTTGAGCAAATACTAAAGGTAACAAACGGATGCATAGTTTATCAGGAACAGGTCATGGAGATATGCCGTAAGCTTGCCGGATTCTCACTCGGCAGAGCAGATATAGTCCGTCGTGCCATGAGTAAGAAAAAGTATGACGTACTTGAAAAGGAACGTTCGAATTTCGTATACGGCAATGACGAGCTTGGTATAGACGGTGCTGTAAAAAGAGGTGTTTCCGAGGAGATCGCAAACAGCATATTTGATGAGATGCAGGAATTTGCGAAATATGCTTTCCCTAAAGGTCATGCCGTTTCTTACGCTATCATTTCCTATCAAACGGCATATCTGAAATGCCACTATCCACGTGAGTATATGGCAGCACTTCTCACATCACTTCTTGATACAACATCAAAGGTCAGTGAATATATTGCCGAATGCAAGGCGATGGGTATAAATGTCCTTCCTCCTGATGTAAACGAATCGATGGATGGCTTTACTGTAAGTGGTAACAATATACGCTATGGTATGGGAGCTATAAAAAATGTAGGGCATTCACTGATAATGCATATGATCGAGGAGCGTGAAAGTGGTGGAAAGTTCAAGACCTTCAAATCCTTTTGCGAACGCATGTCGGCTGATCTGAACAGGAGAAGTCTAGAATCACTTATTAAAAGCGGCGCATTTGACAGCTTCAATATCAAGCGCTCACAGCTTATGGCTGTTGCCGATAAGGTACTTTCCGATATAGTTGCCGTAAACAGGAAAAATATTGTAGGTCAAATGGACCTGATGAGCTTATTATCAAACGGCAATGAGGTGATCGACGAAACCGAGTTTCCCGATATTCAGGAATATTCGAAGTTTGACCTTCTGACAATGGAGCATGAAATGACAGGCTTCTATCTTTCCGGTCATCCTATGGAGGAATATACTGATATAACAAAGAAAATACATGCCGTGCCTCTGAAACGTATAACAGAGCCTATGGAAAACGGAGAATATGCATTCAACGACAGAGATACTGTTTTGATCGCCGGCATGATCACATCGGTGAAATTAAAAACTACAAAATCTGACACTATGATGGCATATGTCAACATCGAGGATATGAGCGGAAGCGTCGAAATGATGGTATTTTCAAGGATACTGTCGGAAGCGGGTAATCTTATAAGAGAAGGCTCTGTCATTATGTCACGTGCGGAGATCACTATTCGTGAGGATGAGATGCCGAAGCTTAAATGTAACGAGATCGGACCTATTGCCGCAGACGGTAAAATGCTGTTTTCTTCACGCAGTCAGCCAGGATATCAAAACGAGCGGCAGAATAACCACGTATCCTATGCACGTCCCTCAAAGGTATTTCTAAGGCTTGATACACAGAATAAAGAGCTGAGTGACAGACTCTTTGCTATTTTCAGGATATTCAGAGGTAGCATACCTGTCGTATTGTGTGATATAAATTCAAAAAAGAGACTGCTTACACCTGAAAGCCTATGGATAAATGGTCACGATATTCTAATAAATGAACTGAAAGAGCTGCTCGGAGATGAAAATATAGTTGTTAAGTAAAAGTAAAGATGAAATTTTACATTAAATTTGTTCAGGATTTTAAAATAATAGAGTGCAAATCAATCCAAACTATGGTATAATAAGAAAAATATATTGTTTTGTGCATACGTGATGTACAGGAAAGGACATTGTTATGACTGAAAACGAAAAGACAAAAGGCAATATTAAGATATCCGATGATGTTATATGTTCTATAGTCGCGGTTGCAGCAGCCGAAACTGATGGCGTTGCATCGATCACAGCTGCACCCGGAATAGATATTCTCAACAAGAAAAACCATGCAAAAAATATTAAGGTTCATATAAACGAAGATTCTATCACTGTAGATATGTCTATACTTGTAAAGTATGGTGCTATCATAAATGATGTTGCCACAAAGCTTCAGGAAGCCGTAGCAAATGCAGTGGAATCGATGACCGGTATGACTGTTGCAGCTGTTAATGTTTCCGTAAACGGTATCAGCTTTGATAGCAAAAAGGATGAAATAAAGTAAACAATCTATACAAGGAGGATATAGCAGCTACAGCTGCTGTACATAGACATATGACCAGAAAAGACGCACGAGAGCTTTCACTTCATCTTTTATTTGGAATGGACTTTAACGTAGAGAACGATATCAGTGCTCAGATCGTTTCGGAATTGAATTCAGAAAGATTTACGACATTACGTTCTGAGTATCAGCTTTATAATAAGCTTCCCGATGAAAAGCAGCGTGATTATATAATCAAGCTCACAGAGGGTGTCACGGCTCATTATATTGAACTGAATCACTATATCGAAAAATACAGTGTCGGATGGAAGCTCAACAGAATATCACACATATGCGGCTGTATAATGAGGATATGCATGTATGAAATAATGTACATGGATGATATTCCTGCCGCTGTATCTATAAACGAAGCTGTCGATCTTGCGAAGAAATATGAAAGCGACGAATCAGCATCATTTATAAACGGTATTCTTGGTGCTTTTATGCGTAATGAAATCAACGGAGAAAAATAATGTCACTTTATCTTGGATTTGATACAAGTAATTACAAAACATCCGTTGCTGTTTATGATACCGATTCGGGAAATTATATTTTTCACGGCAAGCTGCTTGACATAGAAAGAGGCAAGCTTGGAATAAGGCAAAGTGAAGCCGTATTCGAGCATATAAAACAGCTTCCCGCTTTAATGGAAGATCTTATACCTGAAAATGCAAAAATAAGTGCAGTAGGAGCGTCCACACGTCCAAGAGCAGTGGAAGGCTCCTATATGCCATGCTTTAAAGTAGGTGAGAGCACCGCTGTCGCCACAGCTTCCGTTTTGCAGTGTCCATTCTATACATTTTCTCATCAGCAAGGACATCTTGCAGCTGCCGCATATTCAACAAACCCGGATATATTGAAAAAGCCATTTCTGGCATGGCACTTATCCGGAGGTACAACAGAGCTCCTTTATGTGGAACCGGATCATGAACATATAACAAAAGAAAAAATAATCGGTGGAACCACAGATCTCTCTGCCGGTCAGCTTATAGATAGAGCAGGCGTTATGATGGGTCTAAAATTTCCTTCCGGCAATGAAATAGATGCACTTTCGTTAAACGCTGATATAACTAAAGGTTATAAAGTGCAAGTAAACAACTGTCTGTTTTCCTTCTCGGGAATTGAAAACAAGGTACGTAATATGATAAATACAGGATGCTGTAACGAAAATATTGCATATTTTACAATTGATACGATTTATAAAGCAATTTTGACCGCAACAAAACAGGCCAGAGAGAACTACGGACAGCTTCCTGTACTTTGTTCGGGAGGAGTCTTTGCAAATACTTTATTGCGGAAAAATTTATCAAAGGAACACGATATATTATTTGCAGCACGTGAGCTATCCGGAGATAACGCTGTGGGAATAGCATATCTTTGTTCCATTGCAAATGAGGACGGAAATAAATAAAATGGATTCTCAAAAAATATTTACTGTTACCGAGCTCAATACATATGTAAAAGGAATGTTTGATAATGATGACATCCTTTCAAGCATATTTGTTAAAGGCGAGATATCCAATTATAAGCTGCACTCATCGGGAAATCACTATCTGACGATCAAGGATGAGGGCGGCGTAGTAAATGCTGTAATGTTCAGAGGGTATGCTTCAAAGCTACGTTTTAATCTTGAAAACGGAATGAAGATCATCGCTCACGGTCGTGCAGCAGTATTTGTAAAAAGCGGTCAATATCAGCTTTATCTTGATGACATAACGCCTGACGGAATCGGTGCACTGTATGTAGCATATGAACAGCTAAAAGAAAAGCTTTACAAAGAAGGCTTATTCGACAGGACTCATAAAAAACCATTGCCGAGATTTCCTTCACGCATTGCTATTGTAACCTCTCCTACAGGCGCTGCTATCAGGGATATGCTGCGTATTTTAGGACATCGTTATCCGATGGCAAAGGTAAGACTTTACCCGGTACGTGTACAAGGCGATGAAGCTCCGGCAGAGATATGTGAGGGTATTGCTTTTATAAATAAATATAATCTTGCAGACCTCATTATAACAGGTCGAGGCGGTGGATCTATCGAAGACCTGTGGGCATTTAATAACGAATGTGTAGCACGTACTATATATGAATCGAACATTCCTGTTATTTCCGCCGTAGGTCATGAACCGGATGAGACGATATCAGACTACGTTGCAGATCTCCGAGCTGCTACGCCATCAAATGCGGCCGAGCTTGCGGTACCTAATTCAGCTGAGTTATACGACGCCATTATCTCGCTTGACATGCGTATGAAGCAGTCTATGAGGAGAAATATCGCATTAAGAAAAGAACGATTAGATATTATAAGTAACAAAAGAGTCCTGAAAAATCCAATTTTTTACGTTCAGGATAAGCGTATGCTGTTTGAACATACTCTTAGCAGATTTGACGCTGCCGCAAATTCCATTATAGGTGAGTACAGGAAACGATTCATACGACTTGAAACTATGATAGATGCTTTAGACCCTGAAAAGGTCTTAAAAAGAGGATACAGTATAGTCTCCGACGAAAACGGAAATATAGTAAAAAAATCAGACTCCCTATCAATAGGTGATGTTGTAAAGCTCAAATTTGGTAGTGGAGAGGCTTTATGCAGAGTAGAAAACACTTTTACGGAGGCAAGCAATAATGGGAAATAAGGATATGAGCTTTGAACAGGCATTGGCAAGGCTTGATGAGATCGTTACAATACTTGAAAAAGGCGATGCTCCGCTCGAACAATCATTGGCACTGTTTGAAGAGGGAACTTCATTAGCAAAAAGATGTTCAGCTGCACTTGAAAAGGCAGAACAGCGAGTTACAATACTTCTTAAAGACGAATCAGGTACAGTTACAGAGCAGCGCTTCAGTACTGAAACAGAGGAATAATATTATGAATACAAAGGAAAAGCTTAAATCATATGCGGAGCTAGTAGAAAACTCATTAGATGCCTTCCTTCCGGATCAGGCTATTGCACAGAAAGCAGTTATAGATGCTATGCGATACAGTCTTCTTGCAGGCGGAAAAAGGCTTCGTCCTGTACTTTTACTTGAATTCTGCCGTATATGCGGAGGAAATATTAATGATGCACTGCCCTTTGCATGTGCGCTCGAAATGATACATACGTATTCGCTTATCCATGATGATCTTCCGTGCATGGATAATGACGATATGAGACGAGGCAAGCCGACTAACCATAAGGTATACGGTGAGGATATAGCTGTTTTGGCAGGTGACGGACTCCTGAATACAGCTTTTGAGACTGCGCTCGGCTCGTACGGTACAACGTCTCTTACAGCCGAAAAAGTAGTCGAGGCGTCTCGTGTACTTGCAAAATGTTCCGGAAGATACGGTATGCTCGGTGGACAAACCGTTGATGTAAAAAACAACGGAATAATACCGAATATTGACGATCTGAAAAATATGTATTCTATGAAAACAGGTGCACTTCTAAATGCTGCAGGTCAAATAGGATGCATAGTCGGCGGAGCAACGGATAAGCAGCTCAATGCCGCATATAACTTTACAAGCAGTATAGGTTTGGCATTTCAGATAGTTGATGACCTTTTAGATATTGAGGGTGACGCAGCGATTATAGGAAAAAATACCGGCTGCGATGAAATCGTCGGAAAAACGACATATCCGAGACTGGTCGGTATAGATCAAGCAAAAAAAGATGTTGCACAACTCACTGTAAATGCAAAATCCGCACTGTCTGAATTTGAAGATACTGCCTTTTTATGTGAACTTGCAGATATGCTTGCTGACAGAAATAACTGATCGGAGCGTTATATGAGATATTTACTATTTATTACGGGCAATAAGATACTGATATCGGCTCTTCTGGGATGGCTTTCTGCACAGATAATAAAGGTTGTCATTGGTTTGGTAAAAGAAAAGCGTTTTAGCTGGAAAAGGCTTACAGGATCCGGTGGTATGCCAAGTTCACATTCTTCTTTTGTAGTTGCTCTTACAACTCAAGTTGCAAGGATTGAGGGGCTTGATTCATCGCTGTTTGCCGTTGCAGCTGCACTGGCTATTATAGTGATGTATGATGCCGCAGGTGTAAGACGTGCAGCAGGCGAACAGGCTAAAATTCTTAATTATATGATGGATCACTGGCAGGAATATACACCTTACATGCGTCAGAAAGAATTGAAGGAGCTGCTCGGGCATACACCGATAGAGGTTATTGCCGGAGCGATTCTCGGTCTGATAATTGGCATCATAATTTGACGTAAAGCATAAACTAATATATTGATATTTGAGGAATTACGATGATTCGCAAGATCGATATTTTTGATACTACGTTGCGTGACGGAGCACAATCACGCACGATCTCATTTTCAATAGAGGATAAACTTAATATTGCATCAGCACTTGATTCTTTAGGTGTTTCTTATATCGAATTAGGTACTCCTATGTCCTCACCGAAGGATGTAAAGCTATTTGAAAAAATAGATAAATCGAGCTTCGTTAATTCAAAGCTTGCAGCCTTTGGCAGTACAAGACGTAAAAATACACCTGCATGGAAGGATGCCGGTATAAAATCGATGCTTGACACCGATATGAATACATGTGTTATCTTCGGTAAGAGCTGGGATCTTCATGTTTCGGATGTTCTTGGTACTGTTTTGGAAGAAAATATCCATATGATCTATGAAACCGTACGATATCTGAAATCACAGGGAAAGGAAGTCATATTCGATGCCGAGCACTATTTTGATGGCTATAAATCCAACAAAAACTACGCATTGAGAACTATCGAGGCCGCAGTATCCGCAGGTGCTGATTGTATTACTCTTTGCGATACAAACGGTGGCTCGCTTCCCGACGAAATATACAGACTTACATTGGAGGTAGTTCAAAGATTTTGCGTAAAGGTCGGCATACACTGCCATGATGACAGTGGTATGGCTGTTGCGTGCTCAATAATGGCTGTTAAAGCCGGTGCTACACTCGTGCAAGGAACGCTCATAGGCTATGGTGAACGCTGTGGTAACGCAAATCTCAGTACAATAATTCCAAATTTACAGCTCAAATACGGCTACCATTGTATACCTGATGAGTGCATGAAAAATCTGACATATATAACAAGAAAGGTCGCAGAAATATCAAACGTTTCTTTGGGAAACAATATGCCTTATGTGGGAAATAATGCATTTTCACATAAAGCTGGAATGCATTCCGATGCTGTACTTAAGCTTCCGAAGTCTTTCGAGCATATATCTCCGGATATCATAGGTAATACCAGACGTATAATTACATCTGAAATGTCAGGCCGCAGTGCACTTCTTGCAAAAGCAAAGCGTTATGCACCTGAGCTTACTAAGTCCGCAGACGAGACAGCACGCATAATTCAAAAGCTTAAGTCTCTTGAGCTTGCAGGTTATACATTTGAAGGTGCTGAAGCAAGTTTCGAACTGATGGTCAGACGTGAAACAGGTCACATAAATGAATTTTACAAGCTTGTATATTTCAAAACCTTCGGTGACCTTCATGAGCAGTCATCAAACGATGTAACATCGGCTGTAGTTAAGCTGAAGGTAGGGAATAAGGAAGCGGTAAATGCAGCTGAGGGCGATGGTCCTGTCCATGCGCTCGACAGAGCACTCAGAAAAACGCTCCACGAATTCTACCCACGTTTGAAAGAGAGCTATTTATGCGATTTTAAGGTAAGAGTACTTGACCCTGAGTCTGCTACAGGTGCTGTTGTGCGTGTTCTTATGACATCCACCGACGGAAAGCACACATGGTCTACCGTAGGCGTATCTCCTGATATATTACGAGCAAGCTACCTTGCTCTTTCGGATGCTATCGAGTATAAGCTTACAAAGGACGAAGAAGAGAAAATGCATAGTCCAAAATAGAAAATGCATATTGCAAAAACAAAAACTGCATTTTTTCTTTTATATTACCGTCAAAAGCTACATAAACATATAAAAAATGCATATACTTATTTTGAGACTTTTACTATAGTCAAAATATAGTATATATGCTATAATCTACTACGAAAAGGAAATATGAAAATGATGTATGATTTTAAAGTAAAAGGCGTTTGTTCAAGAAGTGTCAGCTTTGATATAGAGGAAAACAAAGTTAAAAATGTTTCTTTTATTGGAGGATGCAGCGGTAATACACAGGGCGTTGCACGTTTAATAGAAGGAATGGACGTTAAAGAAGCTATCGACAGGATCAAGGGCATCAAATGCGGTTTTAAGGATACATCATGTCCTGATCAGCTCGCACAGGCGTTGGAAAAAGCCCTTGTGCAGGAGCAGAATAAGTAATATAACTTCTGGAGGTCACTATGTTAAAGCAGCCATCTAAAATTTCGAGCGCTATACGTGCGTCAACAACACTGGCTATTGATGCAGCGTTCAAAAAAATGAAAGCCGATGGTATTGATGTTGTAGGTTTTGGTGCCGGAGAACCGGATTTTAATACACCTGATAATATAAAAGAGGCCGGATATAATGCAATAGAGAATAATGCTACAAAATATACGCCTGCTTCAGGTTTAGCTGAGCTTAAAAAAGCAGTATGCAATCGACTTAATGCAGATCTTGGTCTTGATTATGTTCCCGAAGAAGTAGTAATATCCACAGGCGCTAAATACAGCGTATTTCTCTCTCTGAAAGCTCTACTCGATCATGATGATGAAGTAATCATTATATCTCCTTATTGGGTAAGCTATTATGAAATGGTAAAGATGGCTGACGCTATCCCTGTTACAGTAGAAACCACGGAAGCCGATCGCTTTAAGGCATCAGCTGACGATATAAAAAAAGCAATCACAGATAAAACAAAGGTTCTTATTCTCAATAACCCTTCCAATCCAACAGGTATGCTGTATTCTCGAGAAGAACTTCTCAGTATCATGGAAGTGTGCTATGAAGCAGGAATATATGTTATAGCAGATGAGATATATTATGAGCTTTGCTATGATGACAAGAAATTTGTAAGCGCAGGCGCACTTGGCAGAAAATACCATGATATACTCATACTTGTAAACGGTGTTTCAAAATCGTATGCTATGACAGGATGGAGAATAGGTTATTCTCTCTCAAGTAAGCTTATCGCAAAAATCATTTCAAATTATCAGAGCCATTCAACATCTGCTCCTTCGACGATCTCTCAGATGGCGGCTATCGAAGCTTTGAACGGTCCGCAGGATACGGTCGCAGCTATGAAAAACGAATTTGAAAAGAGAAGAAATTATATAGTCACAAGAATGAATACCATAGATGGTGTAAGCTGCATTATGCCTGAGGGTGCATTCTATGTAATGATGAACGTATCAAGTCTTATCGGTAAAAAGCACGACGGAAAGCTTATAAATAACGATGATGATTTTGCACGTATATTATTGGAAGATGGTTTAGTATCACTCGTGCCATGTTCCGGATTCGGTATTTCTAACTATGTCCGTTGGTCTTATGCAACCTCAATGGAGAACATTAAGCTCGGACTGGATAGATTAGAAAAATTTGTAAAAGAATTGAAATAACATAGTAAAATGTAAGGCGACATCATAATTTTATTTGATGTCGCCAATCCGTTTTATATCGACAAAGAAAGGTAAGGACAAAAAAGTGAATGACAAATACTTAAGCCCATTATCCACAAGATACGCAAGCAAAGAAATGCAATACGTTTTTTCATCTGACATGAAATTCAAGACCTGGAGAAAACTGTGGGTCGCCTTAGCCAAAGCCGAAAAGGAGCTCGGCTTAGATATTACAGATGAGCAAATTGCAGAGCTTGAGGCTAATATGGATAATATAAACTATGCTGACGCTGAAAAACGTGAAAGCGAAGTAAGACACGATGTTATGGCTCATGTTTATGCATATGGCTTACAGTGTCCTAATGCGAAATCAATTATCCACCTTGGTGCTACAAGTGCATATGTAGGTGATAACACCGATATAGTACAAATAAAAGAAGGTTTGAAGATCATAGAAGCAAAGCTATGTCTTTTGCTTGATCGACTTGCATCCTTTGCACGTAAAAACAAATCTATTCCGACTCTCGGATTTACACATTTTCAACCTGCACAGCTTACAACAGTAGGCAAGAGAGCTACGCTGTGGATGAATGAATTACTTATGGATCTTGACGAGCTTAGATATAGAATGGAAAACCTGAAGCTTCTCGGTTCAAAGGGTACAACAGGAACACAAGCAAGCTTTATGGAGCTTTTTTCCGGTGATGAATCAAAAATCAAAGAGCTTGAAGCAAAAATTGCAGATTATATGGGTTTTTCGTCTGTAGTTCCGGTTTCCGGTCAGACGTATTCCAGAAAAATAGACGCTCAGATACTCTCAACACTATCTGGAATAGCTCAGAGTGCATCAAAATTTGCTACAGATATCAGACTTTTACAGCACCTTAAGGAGATCGAAGAACCGTTTGAGAAATCACAAATCGGTTCCTCTGCTATGCCTTATAAACGTAATCCTATGCGCTCCGAAAGAATATGTGCTCTTGCACGTTATGTCATAGCAGACTCTATAAATCCGGCATATACAGCGGCAACACAGTGGTTTGAGCGTACACTTGACGACTCCGCAAACAAGAGAATATCTGTACCTGAGGCTTTTCTCGCTGTAGATGCGATCCTTAATATTTATATCAATGTTGCATCGGGTCTTGTTGTCTATCCTAAAGTTATCGAACGCCATGTGCGTGAAGAGCTTCCGTTCATGATAAGCGAAAACATAATGATGGATGCCGTGAAAAAAGGCGGAGACCGTCAGGAGCTGCACGAACGCATCAGAGTTCATTCTATGGAAGCCGGCAAGCAGGTCAAGGAATATGGACTTCCAAACGATCTTATCGACAGAATAGCAGCTGATAAAGAATTCGGATTAACAAAAGAAGAAATTGAGGCTCATGCAGATCCATCGCTTTATACAGGCAGAAGTGCATCTCAAGTCGATGAATTTCTCGACACATGCGTTTATCCTGCAATAAAAAGTAAAGTATCCGGTGATGTTGGCGATATTGAGCTGAAAATATAAAATTCGGAGAAATGAAGATGAAGTATAAACTGATTCTGTTTGATTACGATTTTACACTTATAGACTGCTCTTCTGCTATAATCGAATGCTTCAACCGAGGCTTTCATGATATGGGACTTGATACTCCCGATCCAGATGCAGTAAGAAGAACTATCGGCATGACTCTACCCAATGCTTATACATATCTTACGGGTGATACTGATAAGTCACACCAGGAAACCTTTTTCAGCCGTTTTAAGCAGCATGCAGACGTTATAATGACCGATATGACTGTATTTATCGGTAACGCCGAGGAGACGCTTATAAGGCTAAAAAATGAAGGGTATCAACTCGGTATCGTAACAACAAAGCTTAGATATAGGATCACTGATTTTCTCGAAAAACGTAACCTTGAAAATATCTTCGATAAAATAATCGGTATTGACAGCGTTAAGAATCCAAAGCCTGCACCGGATGGGATTCTAAAGGCTTCTGCAGAGCTTAACGTTGATAAATGTGATATTCTTTATGTCGGTGATAATGAAATAGACGGTCAAGCTGCGAAGAATGCTGACGTAGACTTCTTTGCCGTTCGTACAGGTACCACGCCCGAATCAGTATTAAGACAGTATACCGATAAGATAGCATGTTCTGTCAACGACATTGGATCATTCCTTTAGATCACCATCCTTCAGCACTTTTTAGCGTATAGATCGATCAGTAGGGCAGCGCAGATCGACTCTGTTATTATAAGAGGGATCATATAGATAAAAGAATACGCTATGCGATAGTTCATGTACATTCTTGTCAACTCACCGTTGTTATGTAAGATCAATACAGTAGATAATAATAGAAGTATTACACAAATTTCCAAACATGATTTCAGAATATATGCTGAGAGCGGCTCTATCGTTCTCAGCATATTTTTTAATTTGTTCATAAAATTTCCCTCGATTTTTACTTGCACTGCAAGAAATAGTTTGTTCATAATTATGTTTTTATTTTGTCTAATCTGAGTCTAACACAAGCCGAAAAATATTGCAATATAAGATAAAATACAGATTTGGGTAAAATGCACAATAAATTTTACATATTTTTACAGTAAAATATCCATCGCAGATTTTTCTCTTGAAATCTTTGACAATTGAGTTTATAATCAAACTTGTTCATAAGCGTTTCACACTAATAAAAAAATACAGAGGTGGATAAAAATGAAGAAAGTTGAACTCACTATCTCTAAAAACGAAAGCATCAAAATCTGCTATGATATCACCGAACTTACGGGGAATTACGGTATTATCATAAGAACCTTTTCGAAGAATGCTCTTCTTGATGAGGTGATCGTGCAGAACATAACAGCATCAAAAGAACGCATTATGTCGATACAGGATCTCCTTGTCAGAAACACTGTCACGCCGTGTACATTACGCGATATCCTCGACGACATATTATAACGGTGAGTTTTATTGCCAAAAAGTTTAAATATGTCTTTATTTCTACGGTATAATATGCTATAATATATATAGTACAAATATTATATTTACCCGGAGGTTTTCCAATGAAATGTCCTTTTTGCCAATCATCAGACAGCAAGGTTATCGACTCACGGCAAACAGACGATGGCGCATCAATTCGAAGAAGACGCGAATGTCTGGCATGTCAGAAGCGTTTTACAACATTTGAGATCGTTGAAATAATCCCTCTCATTGTAATTAAAAAAGACGGCTCACGTCAATCCTTTGACAGGAATAAATTGTTAAACGGCTTAATAAGAGCTTGCTACAAAAGACCTGTTTCTTTGTCTGATCTTGAAACAATCGTTACAAACATAGAAACATCTCTTCAAAATGATTTAGTACGTGAGATAGAATCCAGGAAAATAGGGGATCTTGTCATGGAAAGATTAAAGAAATTAGATGAGATTGCCTATGTTCGCTTTGCATCCGTCTATAGGCAATTTGGAGATGTAAGTGATTTCGTCGGAGAATTAAAGTCTCTTATGGATGAGCGAGATAAAGAATAAAAATGTAATAGTCTGAGATCGTCCCACAGCAAATAGTCAGTAGACAATTCTCAAGCTTATTACACTGTCTTCAGAAAACAGATTTTTATCAAAATCGATATAAGTACATAATCTGCCGGGAACTCGAGCATTTTCAGCATCAAAACGGGTTTTCCGTGCAGATTATTACTAACGTGAAATTGGTTAACATAATTCAGTTTACATAATATCTGCTCAATTGCAACAATTTTATGAACTTTATCACATTTCACTTGTAATTTCGCTTAGAATGTATTAATATAATAGTTGTATCTTTATTTAAGAAAAATATACATATGACCAGGGAAAATAAAAATGAATAAGCATAAGAAAATTGGAATTATCGGCGCCGGTAACATGGCATCTGCAATAACGCACGCCATATTGGATCACAATGTTTTTGATGCATCTGATGTTACTGTAACAGATATAGACACATCAAAGCTTGAGCAGTTTTCAAAAAAAGGTGCAAATACCACTTCAAATGTTAAAGAGTTAGTTTCGAACAGTGATTACATATTGATAGGAGTTAAGCCAAAAGTCGTACCGGACGTTCTGGACTCCATAAAACCTTATTGTGAAGATAAGTCTTTCATATCGATCGCAGCAGGTGTTAAAACAAGTAAAATAAAAGCACTGCTTTGTAAAGACGTTCCTGTTGTTCGTGTAATGCCGAATATGACATTATCTGTTGGGAAAGGGGCTGCGGCGATCGGAAAGGCTGACGTCCCGGAAGAGTTTTTCAACAGAGTCGTGGAAATATTTTCTTGTGCCGGAATTGCCGAGGTAATGGATGAAGATCTTTTGGATGCCGTTACCGGGATAAACGGTTCCAGTCCTGCGTATTTTTATCATATACTTGATATAATGGCCAGCTCTGCAGAGGAGCAGGGGATAGACCGTGAAAGTGCTATCAGGCTTGCCGCTATGACAATGGAAGGCTCTGCCATTATGCTCAGGAGCAGCAAGGATTCTCCTGATAAGCTTGTAAGAAAAATCGCAACTCCCGGCGGAACCACTATTGCCGCATTAGATGCAATGGATCAAAGCAATCTGACCGATGCAATAAAAAATGGGCTTATGGCATGTACAAAGCGATCTAAAGAGCTGTCGGAAAATTAATTTCGTTCGGTAATACAATCTGTTCAGATATCATATTCTTTATTGAGAATTATTAAAGGAGAATGAAATTTGAACAGGAATAAAAAAGCTACAGCAAATAAGCAATCATCTTGGCTTATATTTTTTACTGTCGCATATGCAGTCGGCTCTTTGATTGGATTTATTTCTGCACTGAAAAAGGATAATTTATCAGAAATATTTCCTCCTCTTGGTATTTTATCTATCGAAGCTTCGGTAGATCTATTGCTTGAGACTGTGATCTATTACGGTAAATTTCTATTAGCGGCATTTATATGCTCGATGATACCATCAGGAGTAATTGCTTTACCGATAATTATGTCGATCCAGGGGTATTCATTCGCTATAGATTCAGCCGCATTATTTTCACTGTACGGTAACGGTTGCTTTGTTGCCGTTTTACTGACTTACGGCATTATGGCATTCGTATCGATATTCTGTACAATGTGCATATCCATGCTTTCGGCAACTAATCGACAAAATATCCGCAAGGTAAAGCTGCTGTTTTTTATTGTTTTTACAGTTATTACAGCATTTTTTTCCGTGTATGATACATATTTCTCACTAAGAATCATCGAATACATAACAAAATAGTTTTCGAAAGAGAGATGATCTGATTGACCGGTATTATATATGAATTTGAAACTTACTTGAAAGATGTTAAAAATGCTTCCAAGAACACATATACATCTTATGTAAGGGATATTCTTCAATATGAGAAATTCATAAAAAGTGAAGGGTATTCCGACATATTAGTAAATGACAGTGTTCTTGTTGAGAAGTATTTATCCAATCTTCAAGAAAGCGGAAAAGCGTCTTCGACGGTGTTACGCAGCTCGGCAGCGCTTAAATGTTTTTATAAATATCTTATTTCAAGCGGTAAGATAAATAAATCAATGATAAAATATAATACCGAATGTCATAAGGAAAATAAGCTTCCGGAGATCCTTACTAATGAAGAGATAGAGTTGCTTCTCAGTCAGCCTAAAGAACGTGATGCAAAAGGCTACAGAGACAGAGCGATGCTGGAGATAATGTACGCTACAGGTATCAAAGTCTCTGAAGTGGTGGGCTTGAATATAAATGATGTCAGTACGGAATTGAAATTTATACGTTGCTCAGGTCGAACGATACCGCTGTATCCTATGGCTGCCGAAGTACTTAGCAGATATATAAAACGTTCTCGAAAAGCTTTGGTAATCGATCCTAATGAAAAAGCTTTATTTGTCAACTTGAACGGTGAGCGTCTCAGTCGCCAAGGTCTTTGGAAAATAATAAAATATTATACGAATCAGGCTAATATTCAAAAAGAGATCACACCTCATACGCTTCGTCATTCATTCGCAGTACATCTGCTTGAAAACGGCGCAGATCTTCGATCTCTTCAGGCTATGTTGGGTTATGCAGATATATCTTCCACACAGATATATGCTGATATAATCAAAAGCAGGATGAACGATATGTATACAAGGTTCCATCCTCGTGCAGCAGTTAATCTTTAAATAATTATATACAAAGGAGTATGTTCTCTAATGGCAGGTTTTTTTGGATTATTTAATTATTCGAAACCGGGTAAAGGCGTAGATAAAAATGCACCCGAGAAAAAAAGATTCTTCTTATTTTTTGAGCTTTTATGGAGAAAGCTGTTTAAAATAATTCAGCTGAATATTATTTATTTTATCATAACATTGCCCATCATGGCATGGTTAACTGTAACGCTCATAAGCATGATCGGCATTGCACCCGAGTCGATCTCCAACGACTTTCTGTTTATGCTGTATGTTTCCGTACTGTCTCTTCCGGCTCCTATTACATACATATTGATCGCAATATCTGTTGTTTTGTTTGGTCCTGTAACAGCAGGCATGACATATGCATTAAGAAATTTTGCACGTCAGGAGCATGTTTGGATTTTCTCGGATCTGTTTGAAAAAACAAAGCAAAACTTCAAGCAGGGACTTTTAGCCGGAATAATCGATATCCTCGTTGTATTCAGCTTTATGATGTACATTTGTGCCGGTAATTTCGACAACTCGCTTATGGGACAGTATTTAGTATTATTCAAATACGTAGCAACTGTGATCTTTATTTTATACTCAATAATGAGATTTTATATCTATACAATTATGGTCACATTTGAATTAAATTATTTTGCGATCCTCAGAAATTCCGCAATATTTATGATCCTCGGTATAGTTAGAAATCTTTGCACCATACTTTTCTGCGGAATAGTGATATTCTTGTGTAGCTACGCACCTATTATTACAATGCCGCTCATCGTATATGGTCTCACAGGCTTTATAACTGTATTCAACGCTTATCCTGTAATTGATAAATATATGCTTTCAAGAGTAAATGCTGAGCAGAAGGGGAGCGTCGACGTTGAATATCTGGATGGAAATGTAGAAAATAATGATGAACCGATATTCGTAGATGATGTAAATCATTACAATAAGAAAGACGAAGACGAATAAGAAAAATCCGAAGCAATTTTAAATTGCTTCGGATTTTTTAATCCTCATCTTCATTCTTTGAAGTTACATTGTTCAATGGATTCAATTTCACCAGCTGTCTTTGCGTATTATCATTTACATGAGTATATATCATCGTAGTATTTAATTGTTCATGCCCAAGAAACTCCTGCACCGTACGTATATCGGCTCCATTACTATACAGCAATGTAGCTGCCGTGTGTCTCAGCTTATGCGCCGAATAATCTTTTGATGATAAACCTGCTGCTGATAAATATTTTTTTACTATCCACTTAACCGTTTGAACATCAATACGTTTTTTTAATCGACTTACAAACAATGCATTTCTGTCGGCCGCATCCTTAGGTTCAACACGAACCTTCAAATAACTGTTTATTGCATCAAGACTGGATTCATTCAAATATACGATCCGTTCTTTGTTTCCTTTACCTCTGATCTTTATATAATCAGACATGATATCGGAAATATTGATCCCAACAAGCTCCGATACACGCAACCCACAGTTTAAAAACAATACCAATATACAATAATCTCGTTCTTTATAATCACCGTAAACCGAATTTAAAAGCTCCAAGCACTCATCAAATGTTAAACATGTCGGTGTTTTGTTTTTCGTTTTTTGCGGAGGCTCGAGATCAGCTGCAATGTTTGTATCAATGATCTTTTTTGAGAATAAATACTTGTAAAACGACCTTAAAGATGCAGTTTTACGTGAACGAGTCACGGCTTCATTTCCGAGCGTCGTGACCGCACTTTTGTGATAAGTAGGACGTTCATTCTTCGCAAATATCATATATTCATACATATCGGAAAGTGTTACATCTCTTATAAAATCACTGTCGATATCATTTATAGCTACCTCATCAAATGACACATCAGCAGGAACTACACCTTTATAACGCTTTAAAAATCTGAAGAATGTGCGCAAATCAAGATAATATTCCTTGACCGTTGCATCCGAGCGGCCTTTGACACTGCTCATATAATTTAAGTAATCACGTAATATCTGTGGAGTATCCTTGGGATACAACTCGTTTTTCATTATTAACCTCCATATAAAAGCATCTGCTGATATATTAATTATATCATGCCGTGGCTGATTTTTCAATCCCCTGAATTATACAAAATCTCTATTTTGTATAATTCGATATATGTGTATAAAGCTACCTGATTTTACGTCATGTTCCCACTTTCTTCTTTTACAGGTATTATCGAACCTACGTCAAATATTCTTTTTTCAGTCAGTATAACCGCACGCACATCATGCATTTCCAAGAATTCAATTATCCTATCATGATCCGGATGATCATCGAAGCGACCTGTGAATGCGATCTCATTCTTTGAAATCTTTCCTGAGCATCCACCTATAAATCCGTAATCGTATCCGTCTAAATCTATGTAACCCTCGCTTATAAGCAATGCATTAAAGCCGTTACTTATAAGCGCATTATAAATACCTTTATCTGATGTTATAACAGATTTTTCATCAACCACACACGCCGAACACTTTGAATAACCCTGCCGCACATATATGGAATCTAAACCGTTTGCAAATAGCAGTTCCTTGACGATCGAATCTGTATATGGTGTATTATGGAAGTATTTTCTCCCGATTTGCAATATATTATATGCTATATCATAAGGATACTGTTCTTTTATACAACTTTTTCCATCATAAACAGTTGCACCCACTGTGAGCTTACGTCGAAGTTCATTGGCAGTATCTTCCATAGCAACAAATTTTCCACTACCAATATATGACATCATCATGTCTGCATGATATCTCACAGGATATAAAAGATTCTTTCCTTCATCTACCGTACACACATCTATACCGAGATCATTAAGAGGTTTTTTTAATATATTTCGGTACAAATCACCTATTATCACTAATTTTACCCTATTTTCAGGCAAATTCGGAGATTTTATATATCTTGTATCCATACGAATGTTTTTCCTTTCACTCTCTCAGCACGTCTACAGGTTCCATAAGAGATGCTTTTACCGCAGGCACACAACCCAATACCGCACCGCCTATAATGGAAATTAAAATAGAATAGATCATACTGCCTAATCCTATCGAAACAGGGACGCTCAATGCCATATTCAGTATAATATCAACTATCAAACCCAGTATCAACCCCGCTATTCCTCCGGATATGCATAGAAATATCGACTCAAATATAAAGCAGCTCCATATAGCCTTTCTTGTTGCTCCAACAGACATATATATACCTATTTCATGTCTGCGTCCGTTTATATTTGATATCATCGTGTTTATTACACCTATCGCAGCTACAAATAACGATATCGATGCAACTCCTGTTATAAAAAATGTTATTATATGCACAAGCTCTTTCACTTTCTCAACATAGAAATTCATGTTTTCTACGCTCAGCGACTGTCCCGGGACGTTTCTCTCCAGAAATTCAACGATGTCTTTTCCTGCCTGTGCCAATTCAATATCGTTACTGCATCTGACAGCTATCTGATCTACACCCTCAAGAGATGAGAATATATTGTAGCTTGTGTATGGTACATATATCATCTCCGGTAATCTATCACTCATAACAGCTTCCAGAAAGTTAATTTTTGATGATGTAACCCCTATAATTTCGTATTGTCGCATACCGTTTCCGATATTTAAAAAAATATCTTTACCGACAATATTACTTCTCTTATAATATTTTAAAGCAAAATCATCACTGACTACAGCCACATTGGCAGCATAGCTTATATCCTTTTCAGATGGAAATCTGCCATGCAGGAGCCTTGCATTTAATGTATCTTCAAAATTCTCTCCGACTCCTACTATAATAACATTATTTGTCTCATTACGAAGCCTATATGTGCTGTATCCGAAAGTAAGAGGTGTTGTGGCAGATACATATTCCAATTTGCTGCTAAGCACATCGGCTAAATGTGGATCGGTCTCTCCCTCACTCGCATACACTGATAATCCATCCACGCCTAAATTAATTAGAGTTGAATCGATCAACATTGAACTTCCGTAGCCCATTGAAGATATCACAACAACCGACATCACACCGATCATAATAGATATAATAGTCAATACATTCTTTCTCGGTATTGAAATAAAGTTTTTCCACGCCAGAGCTATAATATCGGAAATTCTCATCTTGCCGATACCGCCTTTATTTTGCATCCGTCAAAAATGCTTTCCGACGGCGAAACAACTATGCTTTCATTTCCCGACAGACCTGATATTACCTCTACACTATCCTCAAGCTCATAGCCTGTCTCTATATAGGTTTTAACGGCACAGTCGTTTAAAACAGTGTACACATATTCCCTACCGTCCTCAGACTGCCGTACGGCCTCGTAGGGCGCTGTTATTGCGTTTTTTCGCATGTCGCTTAGTATTTCTACCTTTGCGCTGTAACCGGGCTTAATTCGGCTTAATATGCCCTTATCGACAGACACCAATATTTCTACTACTGTGCTGCCTGTACCTGTCAGCGTTTGAACCTGTGTGGCAAACGGCATGATTTTCTCTATAGTACCCACGCACGACATATCTCTGAACGAATCAGATGTTATTATGCAATTCATTCCCTCTGAAATATCCTGAACAAACTCCTCTGCCACACTGCATCTGACAATCAGATCATCAATATTCGAAACAACCAGGCATGCAGTAGATAGCGAAACAACAGCGCTCGGCTGTATATTGATCTCGGTTATCATACCGCTTATCGGACTCAATACATTTACAGGTGCTTCCGAATCCGAGATGATATTTGCTGTGCTTATCTCCGGGGAAGACTTTTCCGCATACGAAAACAGCTGATTAAATACACTGAGGATACCATCACCTGCTATCCCTTCGCTGATCATCTCCGATAAATCACCATCTATTATGCCGTCATATGGTACAGCCGTAAAAAGTGTATCTCCTTCATTTACGATATCGCCTACTTCAATAGCTATATTCTCTATTGTTACAGGCATTGACGTGTAAACTGCTTTTTTTGTACGCGATTCTATTGTACCCTTGCATATTACGCTATTTTGTATAGTTTCAATTCTCGGCGATATGATCTTTGCATCGATCGCCACTGTTTTTTTATATGCCGGGCTTGAAAACCAAACCGCAATGAGAATAGTTATGCATATGACAGGCGGAATAATGTATTTAGCTGTTTTGTATTTCACTATATCAACTCCTCTGATATATATTTTTCTATTTTTTCAGGAAAATATAACAGAGGAGGTTTTAATTATTTATTATCTTGTCAAATCTAAAGCACAGATTATTGCTTCCCTTATATTTCTGACCGGATACAGCTTCAAGCCTTCAGGAACCGCTATGCCTTCAAAATTCTGCTTCGGCAATATGCATTGTTCAAATCCCAACCTACGTATTTCCGAAAGTCTCTGTGATGTAGCTGTGACAGATCTGATCTCTCCCGTAAGCCCGACTTCGCCAAATGATACAAGGCTCTCCCTTATACTTATATCCTTTACACTTGATGCTATCGATAGTATTATAGGCAAATCTGAAGCCGGTTCATCGACCTTCAAACCTCCTATAACATTTACATATGCATCCTTTCCGTTCATACCCAAGCCGGCACGCTTTTCCATAACAGCAAGGAGAAGCATTGCTCTGTTGTAATCAAGTCCTGCCGCCATTCTGCGTGGCGTTCCAAAGCTGCTTGGAGCAACAAGAGCCTGTATCTCCGCCAGAATAGGCCTAGAACCCTCCATAATGCACGCAATACAGCTTCCCGATACATCCTTGGGTCTCCCCGATATAAGCGCTTCTGACGGATTCTGGACCTCTATCAGGCCTTTATCACATATTTCAAATAAGCCTATTTCATTCGTTGAGCCGTATCTGTTTTTAGCAGCTCTGATTATTCTATGTGCCATATTTTGACTGCCTTCAAAGTACAATACGCAGTCTACCATATGCTCCATCATCTTCGGACCTGCGAGCTCGCCTTCCTTGTTTACATGTCCGATAATAAACACTATCACATTGTTTCTCTTGGCGTACTGCATGAGATCAAGAGCGCATTCCCTTATTTGTGTCATGCTTCCCGGCGCTGATGATATCTCACCTTTAAAAATCGTTTGTATGGAATCGATAATAAGTATATCCGGACTTAATTGATCTGCTGCATCCAGTATATCCTCAAGCATCGTCTCGGAAAGTATGTATAAATTGTCACTGCTTATCTCCAGTCTGTCTGCACGCATTTTAAGCTGTTTAAGAGATTCTTCGCCCGATATATACAACACCTTATTCTCTTTGCATAAATGGTCGCATGACTGAAGTAAAAGAGTTGATTTTCCTATTCCGGGTTCACCGCCCACAAGAATAAATGAACCTTCGACAGCACCTCCACCGAGTACTCTGTCAAACTCATTTATGCCTGTAGATATACGATTCTCACTGTCCGTTTTTATGTCTTTCAGCTTTATTAACGTATTCTTTTTGGTCGCTGCTCTGGTATTTTTGATTTCCGTTGTTTTTTTCTCGCTTTGTTCTTCCATCGTGCTCCATTTTTGACAATGCGGACACTTACCATACCATTTTGCAGACTCATAACCACACTCAGAGCATATGTACAATACTTTTGACTTCATAATTTTAATCAAGCCGCCATTCCGTATAAAAATTCAGCCATTCCGGCACATATAGAAGTTGCTGTTTTCTTTTTGTAATTATTGTCGTTCAGTAACGCTTCTTCTTTTTCATTACTTAAAAAGCCACATTCTACTATCACAGCAGGGCAGTTCACGTTATTAAGTATATATATACCGCCGTCGGATGGTTTTATTTCACGTGTGTTTCCGTCGGAAATACCTGTTTTCAGAGAATTTTGAATACATTTTGCAAGCACCTCGCCATCAGGATTATTAACCGAATAAAAAACCTGAGCACCGCTGTACTTACTGTCAGGAAACGAATTCATATGTATGCTTAGTAATATGGGATTAGATGCGCTATTTATAAGCTTAACACGATTTTTTATATCCGAAACCTTTTTCTTTGCCATAGTTGCATTGTCATCATCATGTATCGATCGATCATCTGTTCTCGTCATGTCGATATTTACACCCAGAAGATCCATTATATATGCACATTTCATGGCTATATCAAGATTTACATTCTTTTCTATCGTTCCATTGATGCCAACTGCACCTCCGTCTATACCTCCATGTCCTGCATCTATAACTACAGTAACATCGGATGATAAATGAGATGCAGCAATCGGTCTGCTTCCGTTAAACTCTGTTTTCAACATCGAAGTAATCAGCATTGAAATGCACAATATAGCAATAAGTATGGTATACATCGTTTTTGATGATCCGTTTGTCATAAAAACACCTCCATGCCTAAAGGATATGGAGGTGACTTGACTTATAGAACATATTAGCGAACTCTTTTATCTTTTGATCTCGGTTTCGTATTATAAACGATTTTGTCCATAAATCTATAAAGAACATAGCCATTTTTATATCCGAGCCATGTGCATAACGGTGTCAATGCACAAAGGACGATCAACAGAGCAGCGAGATTGTTCTCTATGAGAACAGCAACTATGCCCAAGAAAGGACATGTTATAAATCTGTATGCCGGTAGAACCCATTCAGGCATTACATTTGTATACGCCTGAACGATCGCAATGATCGTCACAACGGTCATAGGTATCGTTGCATATAATCCTGCGCGTAATCCACGCCACTTATCTTCGGTCAAATGACCGTATTTAATAAGATTTCGTTCACGCTCTGCTGTGCTCCAGCACATCGAATACTGCATTGAGCAAAACAAATACACACCTACTACTGTGCATATGATCTGTACCCATATCGTATCAAACAGATTTGCAACTGCCATCATAAGTATCAATGTTATCATCACAACTATGATCTGCACAGTAAGGCAGCCTGTAACTATCCTATAAAAAGGACTTGTCATCGTATACTCTACATCTTTTTTTCGTCGGAACAAAACGATCCCATCCCTTAACTATAATTATCATATAAATTATATCATCAATCCATATATTATGTAAATAGTAAATTTGTAAATTTCATTATAAAAAGAAAAAAGATCTGTCAGTGATGACAAATCTTTTCAAATGGAGCGGGTTACGAGGCTCGAACTCGCTACCTCCACCTTGGCAAGGTGGCGCT
>CAYWVF010000003.1:0-139597 GCA_964461815.1 uncultured Oscillospiraceae bacterium | reverse complement strand
AACCTGTGACCCCCTGCTTGTAAGGCAGGTGCTCTCCCAGCTGAGCTATGCTCCCTTTTGCTCTCGCTGTCCGTTTCCGAATCAGCGAGATTTATTATACACTATATTCTCTCTTTTGTCAACCCTTTTTTCTTTCTTTTTTTATTTTTATTTTTTTTCGTGCTTCATGTTATAGATGCTTTTAAAAATTTTGAGTTAATTTAAAATTAACCCTTGACAAAACACGATTTATGTATTATAATAATCTAGCGTTGTTAAGTTAGCGGGGTGTAGCTCAGTTTGGTATGAGTGCTTGGTTCGGGACCAAGAGGCCGTGAGTTCGAGTCTCACCACTCCGACCACGCAAGGTATCATCAATTTTTGATGATACCTTTTTTCATTGTTCTCTTTTATTATGTAGCAGTAATAATGCGGAAGCTATAATGCCTCCGCATTATCTTTTACCACTATATCTGAAATCCACTTTCTCAAATACAGTATACATGTAGCGTTCAAAGTAAGCACTTATCATTAAACCTAAACACGCTCACCGTATTAAGGTCTTTTAACAGATATACGAAACACACTTTATCTTGAAAATATAGCTGACATTCAATATCACTTCACCTTTTAGGCCGATATTTACAGCCATTTTTCTTTGTGCAAAACGTAGAATTTTTCAATCATCGTCGATAATTTCAGCACTCAACAATTCGCTAATGACACGTGATGCATCTGACACAGATTGTATTAATCCATCGTAATGCTCAAGAATTTTCTTTATTCCAAGATCAGTTACTTTGTAGGATCGTGTTTTTTCGTTTATCTGTCCTGTCTCATATATCAAATCAAGCATCTCTAAACGCATTATTAAGGTGTGTAAAGTACCGGATTTCATGATAACTCTACCTTTTGATATATGTTCTATCCTTTCGGCGATTTTATTTGCTCCGATATCCTTTGTTAACGCTAATAGTGTGTAAAACGTTATCTCTGAGCACACTGCATTTTCTCTCATATTTATCCCGTCGATTCTTTAATATTTTGAATTTTTTGCAAATGGCAGCATATGCTGTATCCATTTATTGTAAAATAATACTTGCACTGCAAGTATTATTTGCTACCTTTTTCTTACAGTTTGCTTCCGTTCTTTCTTAGGTTTTCTGTGGATCGTACTACGCACATGGTCTTCATCCAATTCGCTATATACAGCTTTTAGAAGTCCATTGCGATGTTCGATATACCCGTTCTCCAAGAGAGATACAACTGTATCATTAACAACTATCAAGTGATCTATAAGTTGTATTCCTATAGCACCGAAAATCATAGACACCTGCTCAGTCATTGCGAGATCCTCTCTGGACGGAATCGCATAACCGTTTGGATGATTATGAGCGAGCATTATGTAACTGGCATTTGTAGACATTACAAATTCAAGCATTTTACGAATATCCACTTCTGCCATGTTAATAGTACCCTCGTTTATGAGTGCACACTCAATCGGTCTTGACATGTTATCTATCGCAACAAGATATACATGCTCTGTAGTTTTTCCGATGAAATATGGAACCAAATACTGTCTTGCTTTTTCTGCATCATTAAACAACTCCTCATTTGTATCATTTTCAAGAGATATCATATATCGTCTTGAAATCTGAGGTATCATTTTAATCAGAACGGCAGATATTTGTCCAACTCCATCAACTTTAGTCAATTCCGATATCGGTGCATCAAACACTCTTGCCAATGTACCGAATTTATTCAGCAAATTGTGAGCTATAACATTTGTATTGCATCTTGGGTTTGAATAAAAAAGCAGAAACTCAAGGACTTCGTGAGGCTGGAAATTATCTAATCCCTCTTTCAAGAATCTTTCACGTACTCTGCTCCTGTGACCATCATGAATCGACATATTTAATCACCTTGGCGCGGAGCTGTATGATGCTCCTTGCTTCTCCTTTCTTAGATATACCATTGTATTTTTAATTAAATATTACTGCGTATAAAACGAGATCTTCATCACCTTTATTTTCGATAGAATGATTATCTCCGTTTCCCGTAAACATCGCCTCTCCTGCATCCAATACATATTCCTTGCCATTTTCCGTTACCACAGCAGAGCCCGATATTATGATGTACATCTCAGCCTCTACAACGTGATCATGTACGCCGATCGAAGCGCCTTTCGGAAGCGTAAGCTTTGCACACATGCGGCTTTTCTTCAACATGCTTTCTTTGTCAAAGAGATGTGTTATAGTTACTGTACCGTTTCCTCCGCGCATTTTTTCACGCTGCTCCGTCGTCATTTCACTGATTTTACTTATCATTTTTTCTCCTCCATTTTTCCTTGAAAGTATAAAACAAAAAGTAAAAATAAAGCTGTTACACTCATAAACCAATTTAAAAGTGGAACAGCTATTATTTTATAAAGCACCTACACCCTACTCACAATCATTCTGATCGCAGCAATCGCACTCATCTAAAACATGAAACTCAAGTGTCTTATTGCATTTTGGGCATTCCACAGATCCTTTATCGAGAACTGCATCATCAACAAAGATTTTCTCGGAGCAATTCGGACATGTTACCTCAAAAAAGTCCTCATCGTCGTCATCATCATACTCATCATCATCTTCGTCTTCGTCGTCTTCTTCATAAAAATCATCTTCAAGTGCTGTAAGATCTTCATTTATAGCATCGATCTCATCGCCCATTGAAATTATATCGTCCTCGACATCTTCCATGCTCAGCGCAACTTCATCAAGGACATCAATAATCGAATTAATTATCTTTGTCTCTTTCTTCTCGGCATCAAGCTCTAAACCATGTGCCAAGCCTTTAAGATATGCAACTTTTTCTGTAAGTGTCATAACTGTATCCTTTCAAAATTAATTTATTTTGCTCTTTCAAGATACTCTCCGGTTCTTGTATCGATACGGAGCATATCGCCTGTTTCGATAAAGAGAGGAACCTTGATCTCTGCGCCTGTTTCGAGCGTAGCCGGCTTAAATGTATTTGTAGCTGTGTCGCCTTTGAAGCCCGGATCTGTCTCTGTAACTTCCAGCTCTACAAAGAGCGGCGGCTCTACAGCAAAAACATTTCCTTTATATGATATGATCTTACATTCCATATTCTCTTTAACAAACTTAAAGTTGTCGGAAAGAGTATCCTTATTTATCGGTATCTGCTCGTAGGATTCCGGATCCATAAAATAATATAAATCTCCATCATTGTAAAGATACTGCATATCTTTACGCTCAACATATGCCGGTGGGAACTTATCTGTCGGATTGAATGTTCTTTCAACTACAGCTCCGCTTATAACGTTCTTAAGCTTTGTACGTACAAAAGCTGCACCCTTACCGGGCTTTACATGCTGGAACTCAACAATCTGAAGAACCTGTCCATCCATTTCGAATGTTACACCGTTTCTGAATTCACCTGCTGAAATCATATAAAAACCTCCATGCTAAAATTACAAACATAGTTACTACATAAGTATACACTGTTTTCTTGATTTATGCAAGAGGTTTTCGCTTATTTTCTCATAAATTTCTCAAAAAATGTTATCATGACCTGAGCAGATACCAAATATATTTAAAAATATAACTTTCGTCAAAGGAGCAAGGCTGTATTATGGATAAAATCAATGATATTCTCTGGGGTGGAATAATGCTTATAGTATTATTTTTCATTCATCTTTATTTCACTGTAAGTTGTAAATTCCCTCAAAGACATATTTTTCGTGCAGTAAAAGACAGTATTACAGATAATGGCTCCGACAATAAGAGTGCTTTTACATGTCTTACGATCAATCTCGCATCTACGATCGGCGTCGGAAACATTGTGGGAGTGGCAATATCCATAGTTATGGGCGGTCCGGGTGCTGTTTTCTGGTGCTGGATAACCGGAGTGCTTGGAATAGCAACACATTATGCAGAAAGTCTGCTATGCTTAAAATATAGGCAAAAGGATACTGACGAAAAATATTTCGGAGGTCCAATGTACGTTTTAAAACATATCAAAAAACCTTACATGGCTTTTATTTACGCTCTCTTTGCATCTCTTTGCGGACTCTGCATAGGCTCCATGGTTCCTGCTAACTCTATCGCCGAAACTGCTCAGATATCTTTCGGTATCCCCGTGTATGCTTCGGCAGCTGTTATAGCACTCTTTTCAGGGTTAGTTATAATAGGAGGTATAAAAAGTATTGGAAACGTTTGCTCACGTATCATGCCCGCTGTAATGATACTATATATTCTTGCTTTTACGATCATAATTATACGAAATTTTGATCTTATCCCATCATGCATCATTTTGATATTAGAAAGTGCATTCGATATACATGCAGGCATAGGAGGGCTTACAGGATATGGTATCGGTAGGGCTGTAAGATACGGCGTTTCAAGGAGCCTCTTTTCAAACGAAGCCGGGATGGGCTCATCAGGTGTTACAGCTGCGGCAATGGAGCCCGGTGTTCCGGCACAGCAGGCAATGATAAGTGCAACAGCTACCTTTTGGGATACAGTCGTATTAGCAGGACTTACGGGCTTTGCATTTGTTTTATCTATTATCTCAGATCCTGCCACATTTGATGGGTTGAACGGCATGGAGCTCGCTATAAAAATATTTGATTCCCTACCTTCCATCGTTTCCTACACTATGCCGATAATGCTTATTGTGCTCGGATTTTCTACAATTATCGGTTGGTGCTATATAGGTGAGCAAGCATTCGATTATATTTTTAAACATCCGACGCTTTACAGAATATTATGGATCATATCAGCTTTTTCAGGCTGCATACTACCTCTTGATGTCGTATGGGAATTATGTGATATATTAAACATATTTATGGTAATTCCGAATATCATAATGCTGATCTGCTTAAGAAAAATTCCGCAAAATCATATAGCGACGCTACATAATATGCGGAATAACTATTCTATCAATCACCATCAAAAGAATTTACCGGCGATGTATAAAGGTCGATCTGACCGATGTTGAAATTACCGTTTTTCACAATATCAAGTATATCTTCAAGCTCTGAGATCGTATTTTCCGAATAATCAAACAAAAGCAGCTTTGCATTTTCACCGTTTAAAAGCTCATCCAATATCAAATTCTTCTTAGCCCTGTCATCACCAATACGCATTATACTTGGCTGCCAGTATCTATAGCCACATTCTTCAGTATCGGTGCGTATTATATCTGAAGTTACACTGTCTTCAGTTGATACTAATAATATAAGATTAGTTTTTACTTTCAAAATATTTTTCAGCAGCACATTCGCCTTTTCAATATCCTGCAAAAAACCGCTGTCTTCTGCATCGGCAATAAAACCTATCGTATGTCCTTCAAACCAAATACGTCTAATCAAATCGTCAAATTCCACTATATCCGACAGCTTTACAAAAAACGTCGAGCGCATTTTTTCGCTGTCAAGTACATCAAGTACAGCCTCTGTTTGATCTCTGCTGCCTATAGTAAAAGCAGTATATACGTCAATTTTACGAGTAACATTTATAGGCTCATCGTCTTCATTATTATTTGCAGGAGGTACATAAGGCTCATCCGTCGAAGAATCATCAAGAAGAGACGTTTTCATTTCAGCCATTCTGATTTTGAACGTAGTAGTTAAAAATCCATCCGGGTACGACGCACTATTATTATATATTCTGACAATAGGGCCATCATCTACAAAAGAATAGTTCAATCCGAAGTACTCCGCAACAAACTTAGCCGGTACGAATGGCTGATTTTTTACATAGATACCTGTTTGTGTAATAGCATTCATTGACGTATCGTATGTAACCTCATTCTTCATATCGAATATAAGAGTTTTTCCGAAATTTCCGTACATCAGTGCTCTGCTTGACGAATCATAAACAGTTCTTATGTCGAAATTGTTTGTAAAAAGTGTATACGGAACATACACTATACCGTTTTTTACAACAGGCATAGAATTATAAGTAAGTTCAAGCAATGTATCATTCACAACAGTGTACATTATCAACTCGCCGTTATATTTTGTTACCTCAACTCCGGAAGCAGAATACGGTACAAATACGACAACAGATAATATCAATATAAAACACAGTATTTTTTTTACTCTACTTTTCATTATCACATCACAACTCGAAATCAACATCAATGCCGAGAGAAGGTACATAGCAGTATCTCCTCCCGGCATGTATATTTAAAGCAATCTTCCGATTCTTACAGCCAATTCATATGCACTCAGCTTCGTACTGTATAGGTTAATACCGTGCTCACGTACTTTTTTGATAAACAAGCTATCAGGAACCGAATTTTCGGCAAGCACGATCATCGATATATCAGCCACAACAGCAACTGCCGCCACATTGACATTGGTCATTATCGTTATCCAAACGTCATTCTTGCTTGCATTTACCATCACATGACTTAACAGATCGCCAATATAGCAACCTCCGACAATTCTTTCCGTATTACACTCATTTATCGGATACAGCTCAAGTCTATCCGCAATGTCCTTGACCGTTATACTCATAAAACTGCGATTATGCCTCAGGAAGACTTGCAGCAGCTACAGACTGTCCCACTCTTCTGGAATTCTCGTCAGGCAGATGCATCTGAAGCTTTGCTGCCAGTTCAGGATACTCTTCCTTGAGTATACGTTCTGTTTCGGCAAGTATAATATTTCCGCCTTCGCCGGATACTACACGACCCATAAGAAGAACATGCTTGATATCATAGAACTCGCTGTAAAGAGCAAGTCCGTTTGCAAGATAGCAGCCGATGCTCTCATAGATACCTCTGGCACGATCATCGTTTTCAAGCATGAGTTTCTGTACGACCTTAAGCTTTTCGGCAGGTGTAGCATTTGCATCAAGTTCAATACCTGCTGCCGGAGCAAGCTTGATAACGCAGTCCTGAGAGAAATACTTAACTCCACAGCCGATGTCTCCGGACCACTCGTCTACCATTGCTTCGCCACTGAGGTCAACAGGAACAAATGCAAGTTCATTGAGCCAACCTGTGATGTTACCGTCGCCATCTACAAATCCGCCTGCTTCACTTGTACCCATCGCAATACCGAGTACGCCTGTATCATTAAGCTCCATTGCACCTGCAAGAGCTGTTACGTCACCGTCATTTGCTACTTCCAGAGGAACATCACCTATAGCCTTTGCAGCTCTGATATATATATCCTTAACTTTGGCATCAAACGAATCCTTTGGAACTTTGAGGAACAGAGATGCTACCATTGTGCGGTTAGAAACATAAATACCTGCGGATGATACGCCTATAGCATCAACGCGCGGCATCTTTTCAGCAGCGCTCTTGAAGGCAGCAAGTATTCCGTCGTAATGATAATCCGGATCTGAATTGAGCTTCGGATGCCATACTACTTCCTCGCTCCATATCGGCTCGCCATCTATAACAGCAGAAACCTTTCTGTCACTTCCGCCTGCATCAAAGCCTATTCTGCAACCATTGAGATTGCGACCTATCTTTTTGGAAACTTCTTTCTGCTCCGGAGCCTCGTCATAAGCTACACTTATAACTTCAAAAGCACTCTCGTATACACCGCTCATAAAATTAACGTCGAATTCACGCTTACCGCCTACACAATAGACAGACTTTATGTATTCGGCTATCTTGTCATTTCCGCATATGTATACTTTGTAGCCACCGCGCATCCAAAGAAGAGCCTTGACTACACGCTCAACAAACAGCTCATCAAGCTTTAAGTGCTCACAGTCACCATGGATCGCTGTATCGTATACAGAGATCTGTCCGCCATCGCGCTCAAGAGCTATCTTAATACGGCATCCGCCAATTGCGGCAACGCTTTTTTTATACTCTGTTATAAACTTGATGAACGGCAGAAAAGAAGGATCATATTTCGGGAAATTTTTCATACTGATATCAAGACCAAGTACATTCATAAAAATTCACCTCATGCATAATATTTTTTACTATTTTATCATACCACATATTGTCCGAAAATACAAATACTTTTTTATTGTTTTCTCGGTTTTTTCAATAAAATAAAAAAGCATTGCCTAACAGCATGTTTTAGTGTATAATATCATTGTATTTATTTTTAGGAGGAATCATCATGCCGTTTTATGATATGAAGTGCAAAAAGTGCGAATTCGAGTTTAATGTTATGGCTACAATAGAAGAAAAAGAGAAAAAAATCATACCCTGTCCCGGTTGCGGTTCTACCGATATTGAAAGAGTTTACACAAAATCCAATATTTCAGTAAAAAGTCGTGCAGCTCAGGCGAGCGAAAATTGCAAATGCTGCTCATGTGGATCTTCCTGCCCTCATTCCGGAATCTAAATATTTTGAATTATACGATAAACTTACAAATATATGTCAAAAGAGTTTCTTATTAAAAATAAGAAACTCTTTTCATTTGATATTCGATCACATTTTAGGTTCTATCTTGCAAACGCATTAAACGGATTATCTGAAAAAATCTTTTCTATATTGTTATCCGTAACTCCGTCATCCTTCATTTTTTGAATGAATGTACTCGACTTACATATATCGCAAGTAAATCGTATAAGCACTTTGTCAATATATCCCTCGTCTATCAGAACCTTGACAGCTGCTATAGATGATCTATCAGCAGACTCATTATTTGTTATATCAAATCCGATGTAGCAGCCCTTTTCCGCAAGTTCCATATCGCATTCGGCATTTCTTTTATTCGACGAGTTCATCCATATCAGCCTTGACGGAGATAGCTTAAAGGCTTCAACTATTTCTAACTGCTTTTTCATATTATCCTCTGTCTCGGTATGACTCATAATAACAGAGCCGGTGGCCTTTGCCGCTCTGCAAGCTGCTTTTAGTATTTTCTCTTCGCAATCTGTCATACCCGATCTTGTTGCAGCCACTTTTATATAACCTGCTTTGATATTCGTATTCTCTATCCCAATCATCAGATCATTTATCATTTTCCTTGCGATCTGATCACGACTTAATTCACGTATATCATCACCGACATGCACATCATAGCTATACCCTGTCGCCACAACTACAGGAATATCTATTTTTTGAGATGTGCAAAAAACATCCGTACTGCACATCGATGACGCATCAACGATGCAGTCCTCATTCATATTTTCACTTGCTTCAAAGCACTGATCTTTCGATCCATATAGAATTATAGACCTATATTGACCTCTTGTCGCCGTTCCCTGCGTTGTATGAAGCACTCTGCGTTCATCCTTTGATAGAATCGGTGCAGCAGGTGTATCGGGGAATTTTGCTTCAAGTCTGTTTATCGGAACACCCTGTGACGAAAACTTTTCCTCATATTCCGTCATAATATTCGGAATATCCGTATTATGAAGATCTTCCGTTACGCCGATAAGCTCAAGCCCGAACTCACGCATTTCCGCAACCGAAAAATGGAAAAGATCTCTGTTATCTGTCTTAAAGAATAAACTTCCACCTGCTCTGAGAATGTGTCTGTAGAGTGCAAGAAAATTGTGATGAGTCAATCTGCGTTTTGCATGCTTATTACCGGTCCACGGATCGCAGAAATTTATGTAAAGCTCGTCAACTTCACCATATCCGAATATCTCGCAGATATTCTCGGCATCTCCTACTATAAAAAATAAATTATTTATGCCATCGCTTATCGTCTTCTCCATCGCAGTTACAACAGCGCTTTTCTCACGTTCAATCGCAATATATAACCGATTTGGATTTGCTTTTGCCATATCTGTTATAAAACGACCTTTGCCGCAACCTATTTCGACACACAAAGAGTCAGCTGAATCATAGAACGTTTTTTTCCACACATTTTTATAGATTTCAGGCGAGCTTTTCGTTATTTCAGCACATTTTTCAAGTCTTTCATCAAGATTTCTCTTTTTCCTCATTCTCATAAGTATTTACATGCCTTTCAGTTAAGTTTTTATAGACTAATAGAATTAAATATGTTATAATAGGAGCTGCAAATTTTATTTATTATAAAAGAAAAGGTGACGTTAATGTCTATTTTTGATTTATTTAAAAGCATAGAATCAGAAACAAAAAACGAAAAAATCGAATGGATCGTAGCCGGGCTCGGTAATCCGGGTCAGAAATATGCAAAAACACGGCATAATACAGGCTTTACCGCTCTTGACTATATAGCAACAGAGAAAAAGTTTACAATAGACCGTGTAAGGTTTAGAAGCCTTACGGGCGAGTGTAGCATTGGCGGCAGAGTCTTGTTTGTAAAGCCGCAGACCTTTATGAATCTAAGTGGTGAAGCTATAGCAGCTGCAATAAATTGGTACAAGCTTCCACCGGAAAAATTGATCGTGATATACGATGACATAAGTCTTGCTCCCGGTCGACTGCGTATTCGTGCAAAAGGCAGTGACGGTGGACATAATGGTATTAAAGATATTATCAAAAATCTTGGTACCGATAGCTTTCCGCGCATAAAAATAGGCGTAGGCTCTCCATCGCATCCTCAACATGAGATGATCGATTGGGTGCTTGGTACATTCAATGATGAAGACCAATGCGCTGTAACAGACGCAATCAAGCGAGCTGCATCCGCTGTTGAGGTTATTATAAACAGCGGTACCGAAGCTGCTGCATCTAAGTTTAACGCAACTACCTATATACCTGAGCAGAAGTAAGCTCTCTTATCACATATCCTGCCATCATAAGACCTGCACTTCCCGGAACCCATGCTACGCTTCCGGGAGTGCTTTTTTTCATATCACTCTCACATTTGGGTATTATAGGTGTCTCCGTACTGTAAATAACTTTATGTTTTTTTATACCTCTTTTTCTAAGCTCACGTCGTACTACACGTGCCAATGGGCAATTAGATGTATCATATATATCGCCTATTACAAGCTGTGACGGATCAAGCTTATTTCCCGTTCCAAGTGCTGATATTATCGGAACATCACGCTCGATAGCCGAGCATATTAGATCGATCTTTGACGAAACCGAATCAATGGCATCTATAATATAATCCGGTTTGAGCGAAAAAAGATTTTCTCTCGTATCAGCAGTATAAAACATTGTAAGAATATTTATTTTTTCATTTGGAGAAATATCTTTGATTCTTTCTGCAATAATCTCTGTTTTATTTTGACCGATAGTCGAATAGAGCGCGCAAAGCTGACGATTGATATTTGATTCGTCCACTGTATCATGGTCTACAAGTGTTATTTCTCCAACTCCGGAACGGGCTATCGCTTCTGCGGCGTAGCTTCCCACGCCGCCTAAGCCTACTATCGCAACATGCGTCTCATTTAATTTCTTTATTGCAGCTTCTCCCAGGATCATTTTTGTTCTTATTTGACTTCTCATTTGTAACTACCAAATCATATTATTCTAAACTCAAATCGCCGTTTAAGTCTATGAATTTACGCAAATATTTTCCACAAAAACGTATGAATTCTTCACTCATGCAACCCATTTGACCATATCCGAGCTCGAAATTATAATATCCGTTAAAACCGATCTCATCAAGTGCCTTAAACACATCCGGCCAATTTATATTTCCAATTCCGGGTAGTGCGTGGTCATCATAATATCCAAAATTATCATGCAGATGAAGATATTCTGTACGTGCACCCATATAACGGATAAAATCTCCGACATTTGTAAGCCCCAATTCTTCCGCTTCATGCACATGACCTGTATCAAGGCAAAAGGTTTTGCATTTAGTCGGTATAGAATCCATACTTTTAGCGATCTCCTGTGGCCATGCAAAAAATTGTATACCTTCACGCTTATTACGGCCAAAGCTCTCTAATGCCATCTTTACATCGTATTTTTCCGCATATGGAATAAGACTTGTATAACCTTCAAGATTTATACGATGAAGCAGCTCGGGATCAGGGTCAAGCGGACCGCATGGACGTTCTTCTGCGCTATGTATTATACATGCCTTTGCACCGAGGATAGCTGCTGCACGCAACTCACGCTCATGCGTTAATATAAACAAATCTTTATTCTCAGGTAACCATAAGTTACTGCTGCAATCTCCGTGTGTCTGAGGAATTGCAAGTCCCAAAGAATCTGCTTTCGATTTGACCTTTAGAAGATACTCCTCATCTACATCGTGAACAGCATGAGAGCCTTTGAAATTAGGTGTCCCAACACTCAGGTCAAAATCTATACCGTCAAATCCGCTTTCGGCGACGATTTCCAACGCACGATCCAATCCAACAGAGCTTATCAGCGGACTAACATAAATACTTATTTTCTTTTTCATAATATATCCGCTCCTTTTATCACTAAAAAACATGGAGCTACAGGTAATCATAATAGAAAATATACTCCCATTTAAATCATACCTGTGCTCCATGCTTTATATTACTTTAATTTAGTTACACTCAGCAACCAGCGGACCTGCCAGTTCTTTCAGGAAGAACAGCTTACCGGGAAGTGTTGGCATAAATGTAGACGGAAGCCACATGCTAGGACCATGACGAAGTGTTACCCACAGTTCCATACCCTGCCACATCATACCGCGGTTAAATGCACCGTCGCAACCGCCGATGATATAATCAGACTGGAGGAAGAGGCCCGGGCCGATCGTATTTGCACGGCACGGTACAAGTGTCGTTCTGCTCTTAAAGCTTGTGATAGCGTTCTGCTCTATTGTAAGAGGATGAAGCTTAGCTCCGATTCTGTAGTAATTGTTCTTCCATTCTTCTACTGTCTTAAACTCAGCTGCAAAGTGAGGCTCCCAGAATGCGATATGGAACATACGACCGATACCGAATACTGTGATGAGCTTAGCGCCTTCTGCCTTAAGCTTTGCTATCTTTTCGGGATATGTAGGAAGATTATCCTTTGTAGCGAAATTACGCTGAGATTCCGGAACTGTAAGCTCTCCGAGAGGTCCGTAGAAAGCGTCCTTCATAGCATACTGGAAAGCTGCTGTGTTATCTGACGGCAGTGTATTACCTTCTGCATCGCTCCACTCGTCCATATTGAATCCGTAAACGTGATCACAGCAAACATTCCAAGCCTTAAGGAAGTAAACTGCCCAACGATACATACCCATAGGGCCTACCGGAAGGATCATAGCAAGCTTCTGACCTGCATCTCTCGCTTTTTTGATCTCAAAAGCGATCTCATGACCCATCATCATATCAAAATCATAAACATTCTGGCACTCTACAGGATTAAAGTCCTTGTTCCAAAATTCCTGACGCTCTGTGACTGCTTCCGGTGGGAACTTGCAGCAGTCATCAAATTTCTGCATATCCCATCCTGCCGGGAAGAAACCTTCCAGCAATGAACCCTTAACGGTTGACATAAAATCCATAATAAGTACTCTCCTTTATTTTAATTTATATTTATTCCTTTATGGAAGTAAACGCTTTGTAGGAATACGCGGCCATGTCATGCAGCTGCGGAAGCCTTCTGCATAAGCTACATTACACTGAAGTCCTCTAAACTTAGCACATGTACGCACGAAATCACAAAAATCTATATTATCATGCTCAAGCATCCAACGTATCTGGCTGTCATGGCACTTAAGAGCTTCGATTTTTATTTCGATAGTATCGGAAATATCAACATACTCTGTCGGGAGGAAGTTTACACCTGCAAGATTGTCCATATAGTATATCGGACAGCCATTACCCGGGAATGCTTCGCTCTTTGTAACATAGTGAGGGATCGAAGCAGAGAAAGAAGCGTTGAAAACAGCTTTTGCAGTTTCATTGTGATCACGCATATAGTCATTTGTAGACGGAGTAATGATAGCATCCGGACGTGCATAACGTATAACTTCACAGATACGGCGTGCAATATCCTCATCATAAGATGTAACCATAAGATCGCCTACATCAATATTGATAACTTCTTCTGCGCCCAAAATTTTACCTGCATTTTCTGCTTCCTTTGTACGCATCGGTCCAAGCTCTTCCGGTGGAATAATAACATGTCCCATATTACCGTTTGCTGCATGAGCCATAATTACTGTATGACCCAGCTTGGCGTACTTAGCTATAGTTCCGCCGCAGCCGATCTCCAGATCGTCGGGATGACAACCTATTGCCAATATTCTCATAATAACACCCATTCTGCCGAAATACACGGCTTTAAATTTTATAAATTATCTGTAGCAAACATAAGCGCCGATATTGCACATAAAGGTGCTGTTTCGCAGCGCAATATTCGCTTTCCAAGCGATGCAATTTGTATATTTTCCGATTTGGCTTTTTCTACTTCTACTTGCTCAAATCCACCTTCAGGCCCTGTTATAACACATATATTATCAAACGTCTTATTTCTCGTCAAACTTTTCAAATTTTCACCACCGCGTTCATAAAAGAACAGCGACAAATCGTATGTCGATGCTGATCTCAGCATATCATCATACGAAATAATACCTTCAACCTGTGGGATGATCCCTCTTTCCGACTGCTTCGCTGCTTCAAGAGCTACACGCTGCAATCTGTCTATCTTAGACCTCGCCGATTTAGCATCAGGTCTTGATATACACCTTTCGGATAAAAAGAATACAATATTAGATACACCAAGCTCTACGCATTTTTGAACAATCGTTTCGGCTTTATCACCTTTCGGGAATGCGGCAAATACGGTAAATCTTACAGACGGTTCGCTTTGTGAAAGCTCCGATCGCTCAATATCTGCAACGACCTTTGATGAATCTATATCAGATATGACACAGTAATAATCCATACATTTAGAATCGCATATAATAAGCTTTTCTCCCCGTCTCATACGTAATGTTCTGGAGATATGTGTGTAGTCATCGCCGGTTAAGATGATAGAATTTTCAGCTATATCGCTTTGATTTACAAAGAATTTCAGAAGCATCACCCTCACTTAGATTATTATAACAAATATAAGTGATTTTGTCTATACTTAAAATAACATATTGATTGATATTGCTTGAAAAATAGAGTATAATATTAGTAACATATAATCGGAGGAATACATATGGATTTTATTGAAGCAAAAATATATACGACTACGGAGGGTATCGACCCTGTTACCTCGAGACTAATGGATGCCGGGATCACAGGATTCGTTATTGAAGACAGTGCAGATTTTGAAAATTTTCTAAATGATACTACGATCTATTGGGATTATGTAGACGAAGACCTCATGAAGCTAAAAAATGTCGAAACAAACATCACGATATATATTGCAGATAACAATCAAGGTGCCGAAACGCTTGCCAATATTCGCTCACAGCTTGCAAATCTTCATGCCTTTGATACCGAGAACAAATACGGTAGACTGGAAATAGAGCTTGCAAATGTTCATGAAGAAGACTGGGCTAACAATTGGAAGCAATACTTTAAACCTTTCGAAGTAGGCGAAAAATTCGTGGTCAAGCCATCATGGGAAAATTATGACAATAAAACCAACAGACATATTATCGAGATCGACCCATCAACATCATTCGGCACGGGAAGTCATGACACAACTCAGCTTTGCATGATCTCACTGGAAAAGTATGTTTCAAATGAAACCAACGAAGTTCTTGATATGGGATGCGGTAGCGGTATCCTCTCCACTGCGGCTCTGTATCTCGGAGCAAAGCACATAACAGCCGTAGATATTGATGAAAACTCAGTTCGTATTGCTCGTGAAAACATCAGCGGAAACGGTTTTGCACCTGACAGATACGACGCATTTTGCGGAAATATTCTTTCAGATACAGCGCTTGAGCATAGGCTTAAGGAGACACGCTATAACGTCATCGTTGCCAATATTGTAGCCGATATTATAAGAGCCATGTCCGACTTCTTTATGGACAGCCTAGACGATAACGGTACTCTTATAACATCGGGTATCATAAGCTCACGTAAGGAAGATGTTATCTCTTCCCTTTGCGACTGCGGTTTTGAGTTGGTCTCGACTCACGAGAGCCATGACTGGGTTTCGCTGATCTTCCGGAAGGCTTCGAAGTAGTCTCTGCTTTTTTAGCGTTATTTGGTATAGTATTTTGTTTTTGCACTTTCGCTGTCTCATCGGACTTTTTCTTGATATAAGGTCTGATGAGGCAGCCTTTTTCAAATCCGATCAAATCTGTTCTGCCTGCGATCCTTAATGCTTCAAGCACAAGCGCTCGATTCTCAGGCTTTCGCCACTGCATCAAAGCACGCTGCATGGCTTTTTCATGAGGATCCTTTGGAACATATACTTCTTTCATTGTTCGCGGATCTATCCCTGTATAATACATACACGTCGAAAGCGTTCCTGGCGTAGGATAAAAGTCCTGAACCTGTTCAGGCATATGTCCTGATTTATTCAGATACTCGGCAAGCTCCACAGCATTTTTCATCGTGCTGCCCGGATGTGAGCTCATAAGATACGGGACAAGGTACTGTTCTAGTCCAAAGCGTTTGTTGTATTCTTTAAAGCGTTCCGTAAATTTATTATACGTTTCTATTTCCGGTTTTCCCATATAATATAGTACGTCTTTGCTGCAATGCTCGGGAGCTACCTTTAGCTGTCCACTCACATGGTGCTTTACCAGGTTCGCAAACAGTCTGTCGGACTTATCACACATAAGATAGTCAAAGCGTATGCCGGATCGTACAAACACTTTTTTTATTCCGGGAATACCTCTAAGCTCCTCAAGTAAATCAGCATAATCACTCTGTGATGCATCCATATTAGGACATGGAGTTGGGAACAAACAGTTTCTGTTTCGACACATACCCGATTTAAGTTGCTTTTTACAGGAAACATGTCTGAAATTTGCCGTTGGTCCTCCTACATCATGAATATATCCTTTGAAGTTTTTCTTCTGTGTAAGCTTTTTTGCCTCTGCAATAACAGATTCATGGCTTCTGACAGAGATGACCTTTCCTTGATGAAAAGCAAGTGAACAAAAATTACATGCACCAAAGCAGCCTCTATTGTGTATTATCGAAAACTCCACCTCATTTATAGCTGCAACACCACCCATCGGCTCGTACATCGGATGATATGCATTTGCATATGGAAGTTCGGCTACAGCATCAAAGTCCGGAGTCGAAATAGGTGGTGCCGGAGGATTCTGAAGTAAATATTTCTCCCCATGGCGCTGCAATATGGCCCTTCCTGTCACCGGATCCTGCTCTTTATACTGCATTTTTGTAGACTCTGCATAGGCTCGTTTGTCTGTACAGAGCTTTTCATATGGAGCACACTGCAATGATGGGTATGCACACTCCGACGGATCATTTATCATAATACATGTTCCGCGTACATCATTGATCGGCATTCCGTAATCAAGCCTTCTTGCTATCTCGCAGATCGGATACTCGCCCATTCCATATACTACGATGTCAGCCTTTGACGAAACAAGTATAGATGGATATACTCTGTCATCCCAATAGTCGTAATGTGCAAATCTGCGAAGCGATGCTTCTATGCCGCCAAGAATAATAGGAAGATCATTATATACCTTTCTGATGCAAAGAGAATATACTGTTGCAGCTCTGTCAGGGCGTTTTATATTCTTACCTCCGGCAGTATATGCATCATTCATTCTTCTCTTTTTGGATACTGTATAGTTTGCGACCATAGAATCTATATTGCCGCCGGTAATAAGTGCAGCAAGACGAGGACGCCCCAATGCTTTAAAAGCGTCCTCATTTTTATAGTCGGGCTGTGCCATTACAGCTACTCTATATCCTTCTTTTTCAAGTACTCTGCCTATTACTGCCGCTCCAAAGGATGGATGATCCACGTAGGAGTCACCTGTTATCAGCAAAAAATCATAATACTCCCAACCGCGCTCTTTCATGTCTTCGATCGACACAGGCAAAAAATCTGTATTCTTCATCATCTACCCAGTAATACCTTTGTTATTTCACCTATATATTGACGGTGATAATCATTATTGTAGTTTTTACTATCGATTTCTTTATCTAAGAAGCACTCCGGAGCTATATCTTGTACATATAGCTTCTTGCACACTAACACAAGTGCAGCTTCATCAAAATATGTATATCCATTTTCAAATATCGGAGTAAGTCCTGCAAGCTTTGCCTTGTCTGTATCTCTTCCAGACGTTGTACCGCATATCTTCAAGGCGCCGCGATATTCTTCGCTAAAGAACGACATCGAGTAATAATCATTAGATTCCATAAATTCGAATGTATATCGTTGAGGACGAACATATGCAGTCGCAACATTTTTATTCCACAACACTCCTACTTGTCCCCAACTTGCTGTCATTGTGTTGTATGCTTCTCTGCTTCCTGACGTAAGAAGAAGCCACTTTTTTCCTATTAATTTGAAAGGATTTTCAACGATCTCAGATGGTAAAATTTCGATAAACTTATGCATTCATGTTCCTCCAACGTGTCTTTTCTAATAATTCTCTCTTCGAGCTTTCATTTCCTGCCAATCCGCCTTAGATATCAATATTTGACGGTTCTTAGAACTATCTAAAGGTCCGATAATACCTCTATCCTCAATTTGGTCTATAATTCTTGCAGCACGCGCGTACCCGATCTTCAGCTTTCGCTGCAATACCGATGATGATGCCTGACCTGTTTGCAACACTACATCAATAGCATCGTTGAGAAGCTCGTCACTATCCTCGTCGCTATCTCTGTCTCCGCCATGCTCACTGTCGCTTGCTTTTCGCTCAATATGTTCTAATATTTCCGGAGAATAATCTGCTGTCGAGCTTTGCTTTATAAAATCTGTTATAGATTCCACCTCATCACCGCTCAAAAAGCAGCCTTGAACACGAAGAGGTTTTTCCTGACCTATAGGTGCATACAGCATATCTCCTCGACCGATAAGCTTATCAGCACCGCCCGTATCAAGTATGATCCTTGACTCTACTTGAGATGCAACAGCAAAAGCTATACGTGATGGTATATTGGATTTCATCAGACCTGTGAGCACATCCGCAGACGGTCGCTGCGTTGCTATGATAAGATGCATTCCGGCTGCACGTGCTTTTTGCGCTATACGGCATATTGATTCTTCAACTTCCTTAGCTGCAACCATCATCAAGTCTGCAAGCTCATCAATTATTATCACGATCTGCGGTAATGTAGGATTACCAAGCTTTTTCATTGCATTATTGTATGCTGCAAGATCTCTCACATTACATTCGAACATCAGCTTATATCTGCGTTCCATTTCAACAACTGCCCAATTCAGAGCTCCCGATGCTTTTTTATAATCGGTAACCACCGGTATCAGCAAATGCGGTATACCATTGTAATTTCCAAGTTCTACCATCTTGGGATCTATCATGATAAATCGCACTTCATCAGGCGTTGCTCTGTAAAGAATACTTACAATTATTGAATTTATACATACAGATTTGCCTGAGCCTGTTGTACCTGCTATAAGCATGTGTGGCATTTTGCCTATGTCACCTACTATACACGAGCCTGTAATATCTTTGCCTATAGCAAAAGCTATCTTACTCTTCGCATCAGCCATAGCCTTTGATGTAAGCACATCCTTGAGATATACCGTCTGCACTACTTTATTCGGTACTTCTATACCTACTGCCGATTTATCCGGTATTGCAGCTATACGTACACTGGATGCACCGAGAGCAAGTGCGATATCATTTTGCAGTGCTGTAAGGCGCGTCAGCTTTACACCTCTTGCAAGAAGTAACTCATATCTTGTTACAGACGGGCCTCTTATTACATTGATAATTTGAGCCTCAACGCCGAAGCTTGAAAGAGTATCACTGAGCTTCTGAGAACGCCCTCTCAATTCTTCCGTTGCATCATCAGAATGATTTGTCTGGTCTTCATTCAACAGTGATATCGGAGGGAATATGTATTCCTTTTCGTTCTCTGCTTCTGATTGAACCGACTTTATCTCATCTGTCGTTTCTTCTTTAACCTGGTGCGTATCAACTACAGTTACATTCGCAGCAGCAGAATCCGGCTCAAGTGATACCTGAGCTGAGGATATATCCTGCGGTTCATATATGTACTCTTCGTTTTCTTCGTCGAGCAATGGGGCTTCTTTGAAATCATCATCCGGCTCAAACGGCAGATCTGTTTTTTCGTGTTCAATCTTTTGAGTATACTTATTTATATCATCTATACTCTGTTCGATTCGGTTTTCAATTTCTTCCGACACCATGTCTGTACTGCTATACTCACTCTCAGATCCGGAATCAACATCATCGGAAGATTCAACCTCCATGGCTATCTCTTTTTTGAACGTTTCTTTTCTCATTGGGGGTACAGCATCCAGAGGAATATCTGTCATTTTACACTTTTTCTGTTTTTCAGAAGACGGTATTTCCCTCTTTTTAGTGATTTTCGGTGCCGGTGGTATATATTCTTCTATCGGCTCATCGTATTCCTCATAATCATCATATTCGTCATACTCCTCGTCTATTTGAGCTAATCTCTTCTCCTCAAACTCATCTTTGAAATTAAGTATAAAATCAAATATATTTGTAAGCTTGATGTTGCACAATGCCAATATAGCATATATAAGAAATACCGATGTTATTATGATCGTTCCGACTTCCGAAAGCATAGCGGTAAGCAGCATTGATATACCGCCAGAAATAACACCACCTGACTTAAGCTCTGCACCTGTTTTGTACAGATTTCCGACGTAATTACTGTAAAAATCTATATTACAGAATAATGCTTGCTCAAGTATTCCTATCAATACAGGTATGGAAAACACCCAGAAAAGCTTGTATGCTACAGGTTTTCCACGTGCAAACAGTATTATTATGCATGCTGTTAAAAAAGCAAACGGCATAATATAAGACCCTGCGCCAAACAGTCCACGTATAAGTGAACGGATAGCATCAAGCAGAAGTCCATCTACACCGAATATTGCAAGCATTAGAATGAATGCTGCAAAGAAAGTACCTACGACCCATATCTCTCGTCTTTGAGACTTTTTCTTTACGGTCTTCCCTACTTTCTTCTTACTCTTCGCTGCTTTCCCTGTCTGCTTTACAGCCGTTTTCCTTGTATTAGATTTTGTTGACATTTTGGCTTTTGTGTTTTTGCCGTTCATACTCTTTTGTGTCGCCATGTTTTACCACTTTCATATATCTTAGAATATCAAGCTCAGAATAACAATAATGAGTCCTACTGCTGAGCAGTATATCGCAAAAGGCTTAAAATTACACTTTCTCGCAAGATTTTTTACAAAACGGATAGCTGCTATCCCCGATATCATTGCAACTATAATTCCTACAGTATAAGGCAGCAGCATGCTTATATCAAAGCTTTCTTTTGCTGCATCGGCAATAGAAAAGATATTTGCACCGATTATTACAGGTATCGACATCAAAAATGAAAATTTGACCGCAAACTGTCTGTCAAAGCCTCTTACCATGCCGGAAGATATGGCGCTTCCCGAGCGTGAAATGCCCGGAACTACGGCTACAAGCTGTGCAATACCGACTATGAGCGCATCAAGCCACGAGGCATTCGAGGCATTCTTTCTTTTTCTCTCCGAGATATCAGCCCAAACGAGAAGTACAGCTGTTATAATCAGCATAAACCCAACAAACAATGTTGATGTAAATGTCGATTCGATATAGTCATTAAACAATGGTACGGTTACCATTGGTGCTGTTGCAATCAAAAGCATTATAATCATTCGCCTAGTCGGATTTTTGTTTATATTTGGCTTACCGTTTGCAATATCTCGTATAAGGCTAAAGAATTCAACGATCAGCTCCTTTATATCCTGCCAATAGCAGATAAAAACGGAAACAAGTGTACCTAAATGGAGAAGAACGTCAAACAGTATGTAGTTATTCTCTACATCAGTAGCTAACAAAGATTGTATAAGTACCAGATGCCCGGAGCTTGAAACCGGTAGGAACTCCGTCAATCCCTGTACAAGACCCATAAGTGCAGCAAGCCATACAGACATACTAAACCTCCAAGCAAGTTATATACTACAGTGTATTATACACCGTATTGCCTTCAACTATTGTCGTTTTTACATTTATATTTGAATCAAATATAACGATATCTGCATCTTTATCAGGTACAATAAGACCCTTTTTATTATCGATATGCATGATTTTAGCCGGTGTGGAGGTCATCATTCTTACGGCATCTATCAGCGGCACGTCAGCCATATTTATCATATTTCTGACAAGTCTGTCAGCTGTGGCAACGCTGCCGGCAAACGCACTTCTGTCAGGAAGCTTCGCCACATTATCTTCAACAATGATCTTCAAACCGCTTTCACGATTTCCGATAACACTTTCGCCATAAGGCATACCCGCTGCGCGAACAGAGTCTGTTATAAGAGCGATCTTTCCCGGACCCTTAAGCTTATAGATCATCTTCAGTAAGCTTGCCGGAAGATGTTTTCCGTCAGCAATAATTTCAAGCGTCATTTCATCCATCGTATATCCCGCTTCAATAACGCCGGCATAACGATAAGCATTTATTCTCCTCACTGTTGACATACCTGAATAAAAGTGAGTCATATGCGTAAATCCATTCTCGAATGCGACCTCAACATCCTCAAATAGTGCATCAGTATGGGCAATAGATGCAAGTATTCCGCGTTTTACAAGCTCTCTGCCCATTTCAAGCGCACCGTTTAATTCAGGTGCTATGCTCCAACGCTTTATATCATCTGTAAGTGAAAGAAATTCAAGATACTCTTTCGGATCCGGATTCTTAAGATATCTGGGATCCTGAGCACCCTTCTGTTCAGGTGAAAAATACGGACCCTCCATATGCAAGCCTTCAAGCTTAGCACCCTTTTTATTTATTTTTTTTGCTTCCTTGAAGTACTCGAACATTTTTCTAGTTGTCTCATAGGCGCCTGTCGTAGCTGTAGGATAAAGTGTTGTTGTACCGTACTTTGCATGCATCTCAGCTGCGATCAAAAAGCTTTCAAGTGTTCCGTCAAGGAAATCCGCATCTCCTGCACCGTGTGTATGGAGATCAATGAATCCCGGGGAAACATACATATTCTGTGCATCTATCGTCTCATAATCTTCTGTGATCAGATCTGACGATACGATATCCTGTATCTTCCCATCTTTAATAAGAAGCTGACAATTATCAAGTAATCTATAAGGCGTAAGTATTCTTCCGTTTTTTATAGCTATTTTGCTCATCTCGAAAAGCTCCTTCAATAAATTATATTGCCTATACAATATCTATTATACTTAATTGTACACTTTTTTTATCATTACGTCAACTCAAAATTTACTATTTTGTATGCAATATCAACATTGTTTTACGACAAAGACCACACCGTGCTCTCACACGGTGCGGTCAAATTTAAAGCAAATTCTATTGTCTGCCGTTTTTTGTAAAACAGCTCATGTTTGATGGAGATCAACCATTATACGCAATAAGTTCAATTTCCAACAATGCATTTTTCGGAAGCTTTGCAACCTGAAATGCAGCACGTGCAGGAAGAGGATCGGCATTGATATATGATGCATATATCTCATTTACCTTTACAAAGTCATTAATATCTGCGAGAAGAACTGTAGACTTTACAACTGCGGAAAAATCAAGTCCTGCTTCTTCAAGTATAGCATAAAGATTCTTAAACACTCTGTGTGCCTGTTCTTCTATTCCACCTTCAACGATCATTCCGGTTGCGGGATCAAGCGGTATCTGTCCGGATACAAACAGGAAATCGCCGGCCTGAACAGCCTGTGAATATGGTCCTATAGCTTTCGGTGCTTCCGATGTGGCAATTGCCTTGCTTTTCATAGGTATATTTCCTTTCAAATAGTATTAATAAAGAGGATACTTTGTACAAAGCTCTGTAACTCTCTCTCGGATGTAATCTGCTTTGTTATCAAAATCAGTTGCTGTAAGGTACATGAGATCTGCAAGTACATCCATTTCTTCTTCCTTAAAGCCTCTTGCTGTTGCGGCAGGTGTGCCTACACGAATACCGCTTGTATACGCCGGCTTCTGAGGATCATTCGGAATAGCATTCTTATTTACAGTAATATAAACTTCATCAAGCTTATTCTGCATATCCTTACCCGTTATATTAAAGTTACGAAGATCAACAAGCATAAGATGGTTATCTGTACCGCCTGTTACCAGATCAAAACCGTTTTTGATAAGTCCGTCAGCAAGTCTTGACGCATTCTTTACGATCTGCTGCTGATATACTTTAAATTCAGGCTTAAGTGCTTCACCAAGACATACAGCCTTAGAAGCAATAACATGCATCAGCGGACCACCCTGATTTCCCGGGAAAACTGCCTTGTCTATTTTCTTCGCATGCTCAGCCTTACAGAGTATCATACCTCCGCGCGGTCCTCTGAGTGTCTTATGTGTTGTTGTCGTAACAACATCTGCATACGGAACAGGGCTCTGATGGAGTCCGGCAGCTACAAGACCTGCAATATGTGCCATATCGACCATAAGAATAGCGCCTACGCTCTTTGCGATCTCAGCGAATTTATCGAATTCGATTTTTCTCGGATATGCAGATGCACCTGCAATGATCATCTTCGGCTTGTGCTCCTGTGCAAGATCATACAGTGTATCATAATTGATTCTATCTGTTACCGGATCAAGGCTATATGGTACAATATTATAGTAGGAGCCTGAAATATTTACAGGGCTTCCGTGTGTAAGATGTCCGCCGTGTGCAAGATTCATACCCATAACAGTATCGCCCGGCTTAACAAATGCATAGTATACCGCAGCATTAGCCTGTGCGCCGGAATGCGGCTGTACATTCGCATGATCTGCACCAAAGAGTTCTTTTGCACGATCTATTGCAAGCTTTTCAACTATGTCAACGCATTCACATCCGCCGTAGTAGCGTTTTCCGGGATATCCCTCTGCATATTTGTTCGTAAGAACTGTTGCCATTGCAGCCATAACCGCTTCGGATACAACATTTTCCGATGCTATAAGCTCGACATTTCTACATTGACGATCAAATTCTTTACGTATCGCACAACCAACCTCGGCATCCGACTTCTCAATAAAATCAATTATGTCTCTAACCATATATATTCTCCAATCTTTATTGTAATCTTTATAAAATTCTGATCGCCGACAATATATTATAACCTGTATCTTTGAGCTTGTCAAGCTTACAATAAATATCCTTTGTTTTTTCACATGCCGTTACAAATGCACAGTCTTCATCATCCGGCTTTGACAACATTTCAGCACCCGGGAACAGCTTCTCGACGTCCTGCTTACACGATCCGGAAACTCTTACCATAAATTTATATTCCATCTCATCCGAGTCAGCTACAAAACCGTCAACCGCATCGTCCCAACCGATATATTTGCGTGCATCAAAGTGCTTAACTACATCGATAACATCAGCAACTACCGCACTTGCCGTAGGAAGCTTACCTGCGCCTCTTCCATAGAACATGACATTACCTATAGCATCACCATCTACCATTATTCCATTAAATACATCCTCAACATTTGACAACGGTGATTCGTTCGGAACAAGATGAGGTGCCACAAGAATATTTATCTGGTCATCATTCTTCTTTACAACTCTTCCTATAAGCTTTATCACACAATCATACGCTTTGGCACATTCTACGTCTCTGAGAGATATCTTTGTAATACCCTCCGTTTTGACCTGTGACGGTGAAATATGCTTACCATATGCGAGATCCGCAAGTATACAAATTTTACGGCATGCATCAAAGCCTTCAATATCGGCTGTCGGATCCTTTTCGGCATATCCCTTCTGCTGAGCTTCACTGAGAGCGTCCGCAAACGAAACTCTGTCTTTTATCATTTTCGTGAGAATATAGTTAGTAGTTCCGTTTAATATACCACATATTTCATTAAGATTATTTGCCGACAAGCACTGTGTGAGAGGTCTGATTATCGGTATTCCGCCACCGACACTTGCCTCAAACAGGTAGTTAAGATTACGTTCTCTGGCTATCTTTATAAGCTCAACGCCATGCTCTGCAACGAGCTCTTTGTTCGACGTTACAACATTTTTTCCTGCAAGAAGTGCTCTCTTTGTAAAGTCATACGCTACAGTCTTGCCGCCAATAGTTTCTACTACGATTTTAACTTCCGGATCATTCTCTATTATTGAAAAATCGTGTATGATCTTATCACTGTACGGACTATCCGGGAAATCACGTACATCAAGTATATACTTCACTGCGATATCATTCTTTGCTTTATCGGATATCGTCTTTGCATTCTTATCTATAACCTCAGCCACTCCGGAGCCGACAACTCCAAATCCAAGTATTGCTACACTAACCAATTTTTTTACCCCCATAAATTTATTCACTTGCTAAAACTTCGATTTTCTGAACACCTTTTAGTTCACATGCTTTCAAGATCAACGTTTCTACATCGCCATTCATATTACCGGTCCTTATAGATATCGTTATCGTCGCACATCCATTTACCGGTATCGTCTGATTTATAGTCAATATATTAACATGGAACTCAGCCAAAAGATTCAAAAGCCCAGACAAAACACCTGCCGCATCATAAAGCGTCGCCTGTAATGTAACTATTTTATCTATTGCAGCATCTATCAGCGGAGATACCAGCTCACGATATTTGTAAAACGCACTCCTGCTTATTCCCACTTTTTCTATCGCTTCGTTTACATTACGTGCCTCACCTGATGCCAATAGTCGTTTTGCCTCCACGGTCTTCTTCAAAACATCGGGCATCGCTATGTCTGACACCACATAATATTTCATGCTTTCTGCCATATATCCACCTGCCTGTAAATATATCCACCTGCCACGAACAAATGTGTTTGTAGCAAATACAATAATATCATATCAGCGTTTTTTTCGCAAGTACAATATTAATAGAAAAGTAAAAAGAAAAACTTTATTTATTGTACAACTTATAGTATAATATATGTAAGTAAAAACATAAAGGGAGGTTTTACCTTGTCCAGCCCATCTACACAAAAGCATTTAAAAGTTTTTCTGACACTTCTCTACATCGCACTTGGCGTTGTCGCTGCGTATCTTATATTCAAGTATGCCATTTCATGGTTTTTACCTTTTATTATAGCATTTATCATATCGAGACTCATAGAGCCGCTTGTAAAGCTGTTGGTAAACAAATGTAAGATACCACGTAAGCTGTCAAGCTTCATTGCAGTTATCACATCGTATATCGCTATCGGAACGATACTGTACTTTCTTATCGCATGGCTTGCAGGCGAGCTCTCGTCTTTCGTCAAAGAGCTTCCGTCATACATTAACACCGTTTCAACGAGTCTTTACGCGCTGCGTGATCGTCTGTATGATATCATAGGCGCACTTCCGGGTGATGTACCGCAAGTTTTAATAAACCTTATCGACAATTTCCTTGCAAATTTCTCAATACCAACATCTACCATAACATCTTTGACTTTAAAAGTTACAAATATTGCATTTTCTCTGCCTACAGCGATAATATTTGTTATCGTAATGCTTGTATCTACCTATTTCATATCAAGTGACTACCACAACATCAAAAAAATAGTACTTCTGCAAATACCGGAAAAAGTCAAAAACGGTATACATCGTACCTTTACGCATCTTCTTGAAACACTTGGAAAATGGATAAAAGCCATGGGTATAATTATAATTGTCACTTTCTCGGAATTGGCAATAGGATTTGCTATAATCGGAGTAGATTATGCTATACTCGTAGCGCTGATAGTTGCTATTATCGATATACTTCCTATACTCGGAGTCGGTACGGTTCTTATACCATGGAGCCTTATAAGCCTTGTTACGGGAGACTACTATACAGCACTTTGCATGATAATTCTCTATATCGTAATAACAGTAGTAAGAAACATCGTTGAGCCGAAGATCGTCGGCTATCATATAGGTCTTCATCCGCTTGTAACATTGATCTGCATGTATGTCGGACTGAAAACAATAGGCTTTTTAGGTATGTTCCTCTTTCCGATCATTGCCATCACTTTGCAGAAGCTTCAAGAATGGGGATATATAAAGCTATGGAAAACCGAGACTGCTGACATCGAACAAAATAATAACGATCAGAAAGACAGCTCAATCAAAACAGAATGATACAAAATATGTATCATTCTATGTCATAAAATCAATCTGCAATATCATCGGTATAATCAGCAAGTAATGTGCCGAGTATTTTATCGTATATGATCTCTACGTTATTTTTGAAATTTTCGGCAAGCATATTCCCTTGTCGCTTATCAAGGACTACCGTATCGATGTAAAAGAAAGGTTCTTTGCCATCTACCATTGCCAGCTTCACGGCGTATGTTCCATCTGCCCTTTGATACACCGCTGTATTGATAGATGCATTTCGATAAATATGTTTCAGCACACGTATCGCCGACTTTTTAGCCTCGTCACGTACTACTATGGGAAGTGAGCTTTCAAACACCTTTGCCGAAGTCTGTCCTTTGAATGTTAGGCTGTAGCTCTTGTCCGATCCTGATTCCGCACATATGATATGCTCGGATTTTACAAGCTCGTCCAACGCCTCCATATATTCAAACTGTCCGAATGCCTCTTCTATGAGAACAGCATCGGTTAGATCCGCCAATTTGACAGGCTCCTTAAAAAAACTCATCACATATAATATAAGGTATTTTATCTCTTCTTTACTGCGTATAAAGCCATAACGCGACATAAATGAAGTCTCCTTCGAAAATAAGTTGCTAAATACTACTTCAATGACTGAAGCATACCAAGAAGTGTCGTTACGTTCTGCCTGAGAGCACTGTAACGACTGTTGAAATCGTTCAACTCTATATTTACACATCTCATGGCATTATCTATACGTTCTGTCATTGCATTAAGAGTTGAATTCATTCGACTTATATTCTCATTTATCTCGTTTTTCATTTTCTTTTGATAGTCTATTGCTTCAGCCTCTATCTTCTTTGCGTTCTTGTATGCGGTCTCCTCTACTTCGTTTATCTTCATCCGCTCGACTTCATAACGGCGCAGCTTCTCCTCCAGCTCGGCACAGCGGCGTTCCAGCATAGATGAGTTTTCCGGTGTAGATTCAGATGTTGGTTGAGATACTTGTAAAGCTGTAGAGCCTTCCTTTTTAAGATTTTCTATAGTCAATGTGCTTTCATCATACTTTGCGCTCAATTCTTTAAGCTTTCGCTCCGACTCATCAAGTTTAGACTGTACGAGGTCAAGCTCCTCTTTTACAGCCTCTGTAAATTCTTCAGACAGCTTCAGCTTCTCACGCAACGCTGTCAATTCAGCCTTAGCCTCACTGCATTCCGCTTCACTCTTTTCGGCATCGGCACGAGTGCTTTGCAATATAGCATCCAATCCGTCTCTTTCATTCTCAAGGTCACGTATATGCTCAGAATATCTCTCTTCATCCTTTTTTCTTTTTTTCGCCATACGATCTATATAGTTTAATACGTCCTGTTTATTGAAGCCACCGACAACACTTGGTCTGAAAAGCTTGCCGTAATCCAATTCCTGGACGGAACCGACAGTATTCTTATCATCCATAACTGTAGACCTCCTCTTAGCAGATATTACTGGTATAATTATACCTGTTTTTGATATAGTTGTAAAGTATGAATTTTAAAAATGTATATAAAATATAGTTAAAGCGGGAATGATATCCCGCTTTAACTATATTATTACTTTTTGTCATCACTTTTTGGCGGAAACAGCTTTGTCAGAAGTCTCATGCATAATAAGATAACAAGTATTACTATAAAAATACCGAGCATACCGTATCGCATGATCGGAAGGCTTTCTATAAATCCCTGAATATTCATTAACAGTTACCGCCTTTCTTACTTTATAAGATTTAAGATCAATCCGCCCGCTATAACCGAGGCTATCTGACCGGATACGTTCGCACCTATTGAGTGCATGAGCAGGAAGTTCTGCGGATCTTCCTTAAGTCCCATTTTATGAATAACTCTTGCCGACATCGGGAACGCAGATATACCGGCAGCACCTACCATCGGATTTACCTTCTTTTTCGAGAAGAGATTCATAAGCTTTGCAAACATTACACCGCCGACAGTATCAAAAATAAATGCGAACAAGCCAAGTGCAAGGATCAGCAATGTTTCTACTGTAAGGAATTCGGATGCTGCCATACGTGCGGAAATCGTAATGCCAAGAAGCAATGTTACAAGATTTGCCAACTCTTTCTGCGCACTTTCGGACAAGAGATTAAGGACGCCGCATTCACGAATAAGATTACCGAACATAAGGAAACCAATAAGAGCAACGCTCTTCGGAGCAACGATACCTGCAATAACAGTAATAACGATCGGGAAAAGTATTTTTGTTGTCTTTGATACGCCTACCGGATTATACGGCATACGTATAAGACGTTCTTTCTTTGTTGTAATAAGTCTGATTATCGGAGGCTGAATAATAGGAACAAGCGCCATATATGAATATGCCGCAACTGTGATCGCTCCGAGATATTTTGATCCAAAATAATTTGCGACAAATATAGATGTAGGACCATCGGCTGCACCGATTATAGCAACAGATGCCGCATCCTTCAGATCAAAGCCGAAAAGCGTAGCAAGGCTGAGCGTGAAGAAAATACCAAACTGGGCAGCTGCACCGAAAAGAAGCATTTTCGGATTTGAGAGCAGCGGACCGAAGTCTATCATAGCTCCTATACCTATAAATAAAAGCAACGGGAACAGCTCATTGGCAATACCGGCATTAAACAGTATATCGATAATGCCCTGCTCGTCACCTTGTGTCAATGCACCTGACATAGGAAGGTTTACAAGTATCGCGCCAAATCCCATTGGCAGAAGTAATGTCGGCTCCATATCCTTTTTGATCGCCAGATAGATCAGCACTCCGCCAATCACCCACATTACGATCGACTGCCACGTAATGTTAAGCACGTTGCTGAATAGATTTTCCATAAATATCCTCCATCTTTTGTTTATAATGTATTATATATAAAAATAAGACTCCTATTGCTCTTTCCGATAACTTAATATAGAACAATAAAAGTCTTGCAGTTTAAAGTAGACGCGGGCCAGTTAGATAAGCCGTCATGACGCGAATACTACAGCCTTGAACATGATCAGAGGCTGCCGCTACTCCCTTTTCCCTTATATCACATTATATCAAACCACATATTGTATGTCAATAAAAATATTGTAAAAAATAGTGCAAGAAAAAGGCTGTAATTTTTTTAGATTTGTAAAAATTTTTCTTGCCATATAAGAAGAAATGTGTTATACTATCAAAGTATGAAATACGCACATAGTGCTCTATATGCTTTTTTGGTGCCGGAATCGGTCTTTTCAGCATTTTTGCACTATGGAGGTATAACCAAAAGGAGGATATAAAAATGTCAGTAATCTCAATGAAACAGCTTCTGGAAGCCGGCGTACACTTTGGCCACCAGACACGCAGATGGAACCCGAAGATGGCTCAGTATATCTATACAGAGCGTAACGGTATCTACATTATCGACCTTCAGAAAACAGTCAAGAAGCTCGAAGAAGCTTATTTCTTCGTTCGTGATATGGCTGCTGCAGGCGATTCCCTTCTCTTTGTAGGCACAAAGAAGCAGGCTCAGGATGCTATCCGTGAAGAAGCTGAAAGAGTCGGTATGTATTTTGTAAACGCAAGATGGCTCGGCGGTATGCTCACAAACTTCAAGACAATGCGTCGCAGAGTTGAGCGTCTCAACCAGCTCAAGAAAATGTCCACAGACGGTACATTTGATCTTCTCCCCAAGAAGGAAGTTATTAAGCTGAACGGCGAAATCGAGAAGCTCGAAAAGTATCTCGGTGGTGTTGTTGAAATGAAGAGACTTCCGGGTGCTTTATTTATCGTTGACCCGCGCAAGGAAAGAAATGCTATCGCAGAAGCACGCAAACTCGGTATCCCGGTAGTTGCTATAGTTGATACAAACTGCGATCCTGACGAAGTTGACTACGTTATTCCCGGAAATGATGACGCTATCCGCGCTATAAAGCTCATTTCCCAGACAATGGCTAATGCTGTTATCGAAGGCAGACAGGGTGAGCAGATCGAGGCTGTTGCAGAGAGCGAAGAATCTGCAGAATCGCAGGCCGAATAATTATCAATAATATAAGGAGAAATGATTATGGCATTTTCAGCTAAAGATGTTGCACGCCTTCGTGAAATGACAGGCGTTGGAATGATGGATTGTAAAAAAGCTCTTACAGAATCTAACGGTGATTTTGATAAGGCTGTTGAGTTTCTTCGTGAAAAAGGACTTGCTGCTGCTACAAAGAAAGCTAGCCGTATAGCTGCTGAAGGTATCGTTGATGCTGCTGTTTGTGCTACATGCGGAGCTTCCATCATCGAAGTTAACTCCGAAACAGACTTCGTTGGTAAGAACGAATCTTTCCGTCAGTTTGTTGCTGACTTAAATACAATTATTCTCAAGAACAAGCCTGCTGACGTTGATGCTCTCCTCGCTCTGAATTATCTTGACAGCGAGCTCACAGTTGCAGGTATGCTTCAGGAGAAGATACTCACAATCGGCGAGAATATCAAGATCCGTCGTTTTGAGCGTGTTGATGCTGACGCAGGTATCGTTAATGTTGCTTACATTCACATGGGCGGTAAGATCGGTGTTCTCGTAACACTTAAGGTTTCCGAAGGTCTTGAAAGCAACGCTACAGTTAACGAGCTTGGTAAGGACATTGCTATGCAGATCGCTGCTATGAATCCGCAGTGGCTCAATAAGGAAGATGTTCCGGCAGAAGTTGTAGAGAAAGAAAAAGCTATACTTCTTGCTCAGACGATCGAAGAAGGCAAGCCTGAAAAGGTTGCAGAGAAGATCGTTATGGGTCGTATAGGTAAGTTCTACTCCGAGAATTGTCTCATAGAGCAGGCATATGTTAAGGAAAATAAGATCTCCGTTAAGCAGCACGTTGCAGCTGTTGCAAAGGAGCTCGGCGGCTCTATCGAAGTCGTTAAGTATGTTCGCTACGAAAAGGGCGAAGGACTTGCAAAGCGTGAAGACAACTTCGCTGATGAAGTTGCAAGCATGATCAAGTAATTATATATTGTAAATATCAGTGATTAACTGCACTCCGTAATACAACATGTCGTATGATACACAAGGTCTTATGGAGTGCAGTTTCTGTTCTTGATAATAAAGGAGTATATCTTATGCTGGATAAGTCAATCCCTTTTTATTCCGTTCTCATGATAAAACACAATACATCAGACTATCCCCGTTACGAGCTGCCCGAGGGTTTTGAATTTGTAGGCTACTCTGATGGTTTGGAATATGAATGGGCTCGTATTGAATATGAGTTGGATCAATTCTCTGATATTGGAAGTGCCGTTAAATGCTTTAAAAGTGAGTTCAATGAACCAGAAAATATACTCAACAAAACATGTTTCTTTATAAAAGCTCCAAACGGAGAAATAGTCGGCATAGCATCTTTATGGCATGGCGATGCGTTTGACCGTGAGCTTCCGAGAGTCCACTGGGTGGCTGTAGATAAAGCTTTCCATGGATTAGGATTGGCAAAAGCACTTATCACAAGGATAATGGATGCTTATCATGAAAACAACTTTTCCGACCCAATATATCTCGTAACTCAAACATGGAGCTATAAAGCTATAAATATTTATTATAAATTTGGATTTGAAGCTTATCTCGGCGAAAAGCCGCACAATTGGTATCCAACCGATTATGATGAGATGAATCCTAAGGCATGGGCAATGATCAACGAAAAAATAGCTGCCAGAAATAAATAATATCTTATTATCCTATCCTTTCTCGCAGCAATCCCAGCGCCTTACGTTCGATCCTTGACACCTGAACCTGTGACACGTTTAAAACTTTTGCTACACGATCTTGTGTCAAGCCCTTAAAAAATCGCAGGAATATTACAGAGCGTTCCCTTTCGGGAAGCTTCACTACGGCTTGTCTCAGTGCTACGCGTTCCACTACATTGTCCTCTATTCCATCTGTGCTCAGTGTGCTTTCCAATGTCAGTCCATCCTCTCCGGTAGTTTTTTGCAATGATTCTACGGAATATGCTGCACATTCACACACCGCGATTTCCTCTGCTGTGAAGCCTGTAGCCTCCGATAATTCCGACAAGAGCGGTTCACGTCCGAGCGTGTTCATAAGATCTCTTCTTGCCGATGATAATTTAAAAGACATATCCTTTATTCCTCGGCTTATTTTTATCGGACCATCATCTCTCAGATATCGCTTTATCTCACCTGCTATTTTGGGAACTGCATATGTAGAAAACTGTGTTCCGTATGACTCATCAAAGCCATGCACAGCCTTTATGAAGCCCACACAGCCCAGTTGGTACAGATCATCTGCATCTATCCCACGTCCGAGAAAGCGCCTTACTATGCTCCACACAAGACCGGAGTTATCTAAAATCAACTTTTCACAAGCATCCTTATCACCTTTTTGTGCCTGTGATATCAATTCACTTGTTTTCAAAGCATCGTTCACCTGATACCCCTTCTGCGTATCCTTTTCAGCATAGTGACTGTTGTTCCCGATCCGGGCTTTGATCGCACCTTTACGCTATCCATAAAGCTTTCCATTACCGTAAATCCCATACCGGATCTGTCATCGCCTCCTGTAGTATACATAGGCTCTCTGGCTTTTTCTATATCGGCTATGCCAACGCCTTTATCTTTTACGGCTATTTCTATTGTGGATTCATCTCGTATTTTGGCTATGATATGTATTATTCCTACTTGCTCCGGATATGCATGTACAATACAATTTGTGACCGCTTCGCTGACAGATGTTTTTATATCGTTAAGTTCTTCCAGATTAGGATCAAGCCTGGCTGCAAATGCGCCTACAGCAGCTCTTGCAAAGCCTTCATTTATTGAGCTTGATGGAATATCTATTTTTATATAGTTACTTTTCATTTTGCATTTCCCTTCTTACGTTTTATTCTATTGTAACAAGCCGTGCTATTCCCGATGCATTTATTACCTTTGATGGCTGACATTTAACATTTTTGATAGTGATCCTTCCGTTTAACATTTCCATTCTACGCAAACTTTTAAGTATCAGTGCTATCCCGGAGCTATCCATAAAAGTCAACTCTGCGAAATCCAGAGTCAGACTCTTTGGAATGTATAATTCCACCACCTTATCTATGAGCTCCATCATCTTTTTCACGGTATGATGGTCTATTTCTCCGCGTAAATATACTATTGCATCGGTATTATCAATTTTATAATCATCCATAAGCTTTTCCCCTTTCATTTATCGATTATTAATATAATAATATTTTAAAATATATTATATGCAAAATTTGGCGCATTATGCGTATTTTTACTATCAGTTATAAAAATTTCAAAAGCTATTTACTTAGCTGCGATATTAATGTATAATATATATATAAACTTGGACAAGTAAGGAGTACTTATATGGAAAGAACTGTTGGCACAGTAGTAAGAGGAATAAGAGCGCCTATCATCCGTCAAGGTGATGAGCTTGAACGTATCGTTGCAGATTCTGTTCTAAATGCAGCAGCAGCAGAGAAATTTGAGCTTCATGAACGTGACGTTATAGCAGTTACCGAGGCGGTCGTTGCAAGAGCACAGGGCAATTATGCAAATGTAGACGATATTGCTCAAGATATAAAACAGAAGTACAACGGCGATGCAAGCGAAAGAGTTGATATCTTAGGCGTTATATTTCCGATCTTAAGCCGTAATAGATTTGCTATTTGCTTACGAGGTATTGCAAAGGGAGCAAAGAAAATAGTTCTCATGCTCAGTTATCCGTCCGATGAAGTCGGAAATCATCTTATCGATATAGAAAGACTCGATGAGCGTGGAATCGATCCATATACCGATATACTTACCGAGGCTCAGTATAGAGAAATGTTTGGCATTATAAAGCATCGTTTCACAGGTGTTGATTATATCGAATATTACAAGGAACTTATTGAAGACTGTGGTGCAGAGGCTGAGATCGTTCTTTCAAATAATGCAAAGACGATCCTAAACTATACAAGTAATGTTCTGTGCTGTGATATCCATACAAGAGCACGTACAAAGCGTATTCTTAAGGCTGCCGGAGCAGATAAAGTTTATTCGCTCGATGATATTTTAACATCCCCTGTAAATGGTTCGGGATGCAATGAAAAATACGGTCTATTGGGTTCAAATAAGGCTACGGAAGATCGTGTAAAGCTTTTCCCTCGTGACTGTATGTCATTTGTAAATAAGGTTCAGGAAATTATAAAGGATAAAACAGGTGTTACTGTTGAGGTCATGGTATACGGAGACGGTGCATTTAAGGATCCTGTAGGCAAAATATGGGAGCTTGCCGATCCTGTTGTGTCCCCCGCTTATACATCAGGTCTTGAAGGCACTCCGAATGAGGTAAAAATCAAATACCTCGCTGATAACAACTTCGCAGAGCTTTCAGGTGATGCATTAAAATCTGCTATAAAAGATTACATTAAGCATAAAGATGCTGACCTTGTAGGCAATATGGCATCTCAGGGTACTACACCTCGTCAGCTTACCGACTTGATCGGATCTCTCTGTGATCTTACATCGGGCAGTGGTGACAAGGGTACACCAATAGTATTTATCCAAGGATACTTTGATAATTATACTATATAAAAATAAAACGATCCGAATAGACTCGATATCTATTCGGATCGTGTATTATAGATCATGTCTCTTACAATATAACGATCGTTATACCGTTATTATGCCTATTGAGGTCCTTGTCATTTCGAAGCTCATCACACATATTCAACGCTATTCTTGTATCTTCATCGAATATCGAAAATCGCTCACCGATTATAAAGGCTTGAATCTCATCTCTATTGTGTAATCTAAGTAAATAATTTCGCACTTCTATTCTTATTTTTCCACCTGTGCCACTTGAACCGAAGCCATGTATAAGCTTTATTGCCGTATATCCGAACCTTTTTGCAGTATTCAGCTCAAAGGTCAGCCGCCTTATCGCTTTATCAGATGTAGGCATTCCCTCTTCAAGATTTATGACCTTATATTTTCCGTTCATTTATGTCCTCCGCAATATATTTGATATATATGATAAATTTGCAATAAATGTTGCAAATTTTGCAATGTTGTGATAAAATACCTATTGTAAAATAAAATTAAGGAGTAATATATACATGCAAAACAACATTGTTGACCTCGGAATGATTTGGACCGCAAAGCAATCATTGTCCGATCTTATAAGAAAAACGCCTCTTACTCTAGCGCCAGATGAAATGAAGGGTGGATGCGATAATTTATATATAAAATGTGAAAATCTTCAAGTGACCGGTTCATTTAAATCACGTGGTGCAGCAAACCGTATATTTGCTCTGACTGATGAAGAAAAACAGCGTGGTGTTATAGCCGCATCTGCCGGAAATCACGCACAGGGTGTAGCTCTCGCATCAAGAAATCTTGGCATAAGATCTGTAATAGTTATGCCGGCAGGAGCTCCGATATACAAAGTAACTCAAACACGCTCATATGGTGCAGAAGTGGTATTGTATGGAAGTGGATACGATGAAGCCTATAAAAAAGCCTTAGAGATCGCAGAACAGGAGAATCTTGTTTTTATACACCCATTTGATGATCCATATGTAATTGCCGGTCAAGGTACGATAGGTATCGAAATTCTTGAGGATCTGAATAACTGTGATACGATCATCGTTCCAATAGGCGGAGGCGGTTTAGCCGCAGGTGTCGCTGTTGCCACAAAATCATTGAAGCCGGGTATCAGAGTTATCGGTGCAGAGCCTATGGACGCTGCAAGCATGTTATATTCAAGAAATAACGGCAAGGTTTGTGAAATAGATTCCGCAGTGTCACTTGCAGACGGTGTTGCTGTAAAAAGACCGGGAGATGTGACATTTGAGCTTTGTCAGAATTATCTCGACGACATTGTCACTGTGACCGAGGACGAAATAGCTGCAACTATTTTGCAAATGCTTGAACGTATGAAGCTCGTTTCCGAGGGTGCAGGAGCTGTTGCTGTTGCCGCCGCATCATATGGTAACTCTAAGGGCTATGGAAAAACCGTTGCGATCGTAAGCGGCGGTAACATAGATGTAAATATTCTTGAACGCGTAATTGAAAAGGGTCTTATAAAATCAGGTCGAAGACTCATTTTCAGCACAATAATGGAGGATAAGCCGGGAGCACTCGGTCATGCACTTGCTATAATTTCCGAATGTGGTGCCAATATAATGTCGGTAAATCATAATAGACTCTCACGCGATACCGGAATAAAGCACGTTATCGTATCTATAGAGCTTGAAACTCGTGACGATGACCATGCTAAGGAGATATTCGACACATTGAAGCGTTCCGGATACACAATTGCTCAAGGTTAATATCCAAAGCATAGTAGACTTTTATATTACTATACCACACTAATCGCTATTTGAAAAGAGTAAAATTCAATAAAAGAAAATTTCTACAGGAGTGACCTTTTATGACAGTGATTTCAGTTGCAAATAATAAGGGAGGCGTCGGTAAAACGACAACTACGCTACATTTAGGCGCAGCGCTTGCCGATATGGGAAAGCGTGTATTGCTCGTGGATCTAGATCCGCAAGCCTCTCTTACAATATATTTAGGATATGATCCTGTTGGTTTTGACAAGAACACTTATCATCTCATAACAAGAAAAGTCAATCCTGCCGATATTATATTATCTACCAGTATTCTGTTTCTTGATCTTATGCCTGCATCGATTGATCTTGCATCAGCTGAGATCGAGGTTTCATCTGCCTTTAGCCGTGAGTTCATCTTAAAAGAGCAGCTTGAAAAGCTTGGAGAAAGGTATGACTACGTGCTGATAGATAACATGCCCTCTCTTGGCGTACTGACTATCAACAGCCTTATGGCATCTGATTATGTTGTCGTTCCTGTTGAACCCACATATCTTGCGTACAAGGGACTTGAAATGATAGATCAGACGATCAACGCCGTGCAAAGATACAACCAAAAGCTTACTCTTATCGGTACAGTGATCACTATGGTCGATGAGCGTACTAATCACGCCAAAGAGATCATATCGAAAATTAGAGAGAGCTTCCCTGCTTTTGACCCAATAGTCAAGCGAAGTATAAAATTTGCCGATGCTGCGGCTAACGGAATGCCTGTCGGCTCGTATGCAGGCGATGAATTTGAGGGATCAAGAGTTTATCACCAGATCGCTATGAATCTTGTTGAACGAGTTAACGCTGATAACGCAAGATGAAAACTGAGTTTATAAAAAATCCGAACAAAAATGTTCGGATTTTTTCATTATAATAAAGGATCGATGCTTTATTATCAGATACTATTCTGTTAAAGCTTCTTTCGCATCATGAAGAATATAGAGCGAACCACATACAAGGATCACATCATTTATCCCTGCCATGGAAAGTGCGACCTTGGCTGCTGATTTTATATTCTCATTCCAATATACTTCTCCGCAGTATGCCTTAGCAACATCCGCAACATCCCTTGCCGGCAACGCACGTGCAAGCTCATGCTGTGTAGCTATAAACACATCGCTGCGTTTCGCTATCTCTTCTATACATTTGCTGTAATTCTTATCCGCAAACATACCCATAACAGTTACTATCCTTTTTCCCGGAAGAAGCTCTTCTATAGCAGCACATACAGCTTCTACACCATTCGGATTATGTCCGCCATCTATAATACATGTTGGCAGATTACGTATTACTTCGAATCTTCCGTTAAATCTTGTCGTTGAAATTGCTTCTTTGACACATTCATCCGGTATATTGTAGCCTTTGCTCTTCAGTGCAAGTATTATCTCAATGACCGTAGCTACATTATATATCTGATGTCGTCCCGGCATTACAATATGAAGATCATATCCGCCATATGATATGTCCGAGCCTGTAATGTCTATCTTTTTTATATTGATATCGCTTATTTCAGCCTTATGCAGCTCAACTTTTTTAGCTTGACAATCTGCTTTTATCACATCAAGTGCCTCTGCATCTTGATCTGTATATGTTACCGCTATCGTACCGGGCTTTATGATGCCGCATTTATCCTGTGCAATAGTTTTTACATCATTACCCAGGATCTTTGTATGATCTAGCGATATTGATGTCAAACAAGCAACCTCCGGAGCATCAATAATATTTGTACAATCATGCGTTCCGCCGAGGCCTACTTCAAATACAACAAAATCACATTCCTGCTCTGCGAAATAATTAAGTGCAAGAGCTGTTATTATTTCAAACTCTGTCGGATGTGTAAATCCGGATCCTTTTACAGCTTCAATGCATGGTAAAAGCTTTTCAAGCTGGTCACACAAATCATCCTTAGGTATCATCGCACCATTGATCTGGATACGTTCACGAAAATCATCGACATACGGTGAGATATATACGCCTACCTTATATCCTGCTTTTTGCAATATTGCAGCTGTAAGCACTGTTGTACTTCCTTTGCCGTTTGTACCGCCGATATGGACAAATTTGCATTTCTTTTGAGGATTTCCGAGCTGTTCACACAGCGCACGAATACGCATAAGCCCGGGACGTGAACCAAATCTCAATGTTGAATGAATATATTCAAGTGTTTTTTCATACGTCATGATGTACTTTTGCGAGTGAAACGGTTCGAAAGAACCGTTTCACTCATCCTTTCCTTCGGATTAATGTATATATCGAATTATTTCTTGATAGCAGCTATACTTTCTTTGATATTATTTACAAGACTTTCGTATTTAGCTGCCTTCTCCTTCTCAGCTTCAATAACCTTCTCAGGAGCTTTCGCAATGAAGGATGCATTATTAAGCTTTCCTGCAACACGTGCGTATTCCTTCTCTGCTTTTTCAAGCTCACGATTCAGTCTCTCAAGCTCTTTCTCGAAATCAACAAGCTCTGCCAACGGCATATACATTGATGCGCTTTCGGTCAATACCGATACATAATCCTCTGTATTTGCAGGAGCTGTATCAATGATCTCAAGCTCGGATGCATATGCAAGCTTTTTAATGTATGCTTCACCCTCTGCAAAAATATCCTTCTTAGCTGTAACAATAAGAAGCTTTGCTTTCTTTGACGGTGGAACATTCAATTCTGCACGACGGTTTCTGATAGCACGAATTGCATTCATAACTGTCTCCATTGCATCTTCTTCTGCCTTAAAGTTGAGCTGCTCGCTGTATGTCGGCCATGCGGAGATCATTATGCTCTCTCCTTCATGAGGTAACGTCTGCCATATCTCTTCTGTGATAAATGGCATAAACGGGTGAAGGAGCTGCAATGTACGTGAAAGTACATAACAGAGCACGCGCTGTGCTGTCTCGTTTGCTTCCGGATTTTCCTTATCATAAAGTCGTGTCTTTGTAAGCTCGATATACCAATCGCAGAACGAATCCCAAATAAAGTCGTACAGCTTAGAGGCAGCAACGCCCAGCTCAAAGCTGTCTATATTCGATGTTACGTCATTTACAAGATTATTAAACTTGGAAAGTATCCACTTATCCTCAAGAGCTAATTTTTCAGGTAGCTTATCGTCTTCGATCGTAAGATTCATCAGCACGAATCTTGCTGCATTCCATATCTTATTTGCAAAGTTACGGTTAGCCTCTACTCTTTCAATGTAGAAACGCATATCATTACCGGGGCTGTTGCTTGTTACCAGAGAGAATCTCAAAGCGTCAGCGCCATACTGATCGATGATCTCAAGCGGATCGATGCCATTATTGAGCGACTTACTCATCTTGCGTCCGAGCGAGTCTCTTACAAGTCCGTGGATAAGGACAGTATCAAACGGGCGTTCCTTCATCTGCTCCATAGCCGAGAAGATCATTCTCGCTACCCAGAACGGAATAATATCATAACCTGTTACGAGTACGCTTGTCGGGTAAAAATATTCAAGCTCAGGCGTTTTATCCGGCCAACCGAGAGTAGAAAACGGCCACAGAGCCGATGAGAACCATGTATCAAGCACATCTTCATCCTGATGTACCTTGCCGCCGCACTTAGGACAAATTTCAATATCCTCACGGCTTACCTCCATGTGTCCGCACTCATCACAATAAAACGCAGGTATTCTATGACCCCACCAAAGCTGACGAGAAATACACCAGTCACGCAGATTCTCCATCCAACGAATATAGTTCTTCGAAAATCTATCGGGAACGAACTTTATTTCTCCATCCTCAACTACACGGATAGCTTCACTTGTAAGAGGCTTCATGCTTACGAACCACTGTGCAGATGCAATAGGCTCAACTGTTGTATGACAGCGATAGCACTCACCTACGTTATGCGAATAATCTTCGACCTTTACAAGATATCCGCCGGCTTCCAAATCTGCTACGATAGCTTCTCTTGCTTCATCACGTGTAAGTCCGTTATACTTACCTCCGTTGATAATACGAGCATCGCCATCCATAATGAGTATCTCTTCAAGATTATGACGCTTACCGACTTCAAAGTCGTTCGGATCGTGACAAGGTGTAATCTTAACACAGCCTGTACCGAAATCTTTCTCAACATATTCATCTGCAACGACAGGTATCTCACGTCCTACCAGAGGCAGAATAAGCATTTTGCCTACTAAATCCTTGTAACGCTCATCCTCAGGATTTACAGCAACAGCTGAGTCACCGAGAATTGTTTCCGGACGTGTCGTTGCAATGGTAACATATTCATCACTATCCTTGATAGGGTAACGTATATGCCAAAAATGTCCAGGCTGCTCTGTATATTCGACCTCTGCATCCGAAAGCGCTGTACGGCAATTCGGACACCAGTTGATTATTCTGTTTCCCTTGTAGATCAAGCCTTTTTCATACAGATTTACAAAAACTTCTCTAACTGCACGGGAAAGTCCTTCGTCCATTGTGAAGCGTTCTCTTCTCCAATCGCAGGATGAACCGAGCTGCTTAAGCTGTGTAATGATTCTGTTACCATAGAGATTTTTCCAATCCCAAACCTTTTCAAGGAATTTTTCTCTTCCGAGATCGTAGCGTGTCTTACCTTCTTTACGAAGCTCGGCTTCAACCTTGATCTGTGTTGCTATACCTGCATGGTCTGTACCCGGCATCCAGAGTGTAGAATAACCCTGCATACGCTTTGTACGTATAAGGATATCCTGTAATGTGTTATCGAACGCATGTCCCATATGAAGCTGTCCTGTGACATTTGGCGGCGGTATAACAATTGTAAATGGCTTCTTGTTTTTATCGATCTCAGCGTTAAAGAATCCACTTTCTTCCCAGAATTTGTAAAGCTTACTTTCCGAGGCTTTCGGATCGTATATCTTTGGGAGTTCTCTCTTCATTTCTTATTCCTCCAAAAATGTTATTAGCATAATAAAAAATGCCTTCGCCCTGTTTATTAGGGCGAAGGCATAAACCTGTCGCGGTACCACCTAAATTAGACCAACATGCACTAAACATGTACGATCAACTCATTCCAAGAGTACAATCATACTCCATCCCCACTAACGGAGGGCATCCGGCAAATCCTACTTGTAAAAACGTTCAGTTTGCAGCTCTGGAGCTACCTTCAAGCATTCCTTCACGAGCCATTTACACCAACCACAGCTCTCTCTTCGCTTTAGGAATGTTTTACTCCTCCCCTTCATCGCCTTGATCCATATTTACTTTTGTATTATACTATACTTTTTTTGATTTGTCAATCATCTTTTTTTCAGCTGCATTAAATCGTCAAAAAACACATTATAATACGAAATGCAACAGGAAATTTAGATATAATTTTCAGCGCAAAGGAGCTCTGCTGCAAGAACAGCACCACCGGCAGCACCTCTGAGTGTATTATGAGACAAGCATACAAACTTTATATCATACTGTGTGTCAGGACGAAGTCTGCCTATGCTTACAGCCATACCACCTTCGAGTTCACGGTGAAGCTTTGTCTGCGGATAATTATCTTCTGTAAAATAATGGAGGAACTGCTTCGGTGCGCTCGGAAGTTCGAGCTCCTGCGGACGGCCTTTGAAATTATTCCAACGCTCTATTATCTCTTCACAGCTTATTTTCTTATCAAATGATGCAAATACAGCAGCCATATGACCATCGGATACAGGAACTCTAATGCACTGAGCAGTAAAAGCAGGTGTCTTAGCCGGAACTATAACGCCATTTTCGATCTTACCCCAAAGCTTAAGGGGCTCCTGCTCTGATTTTTCTTCTTCTCCGCCGATATACGGGATAACATTATCTATCATTTCAGGCCATGTATTGAAATTTTTGCCTGCACCGGAAATTGCCTGATATGTGCAGCAAAGTACTTTGGAAATTCCAAGATCCATAAGAGGATGAAGTGCCGGTACATAGCTCTGAAGTGAGCAGTTAGATTTTACGGCAATAAATCCACGCTTTGTGCCAAGTCTCTCACGCTGATACTTGATGACCTCACAATGCTCCGGGTTGATCTCCGGAACGAGCATCGGAACGTCAGGTGTTCCTCTGTGTGCTGAGTTATTGGATATAACAGGGCACTCAAGCTTTGCATAGCTTTCTTCAAGAGCCTTCAACTCATCCTTCTTCATATCTACCGCACAGAATACGAAGTCAACCATAGATGCTATCTTTTCCTTATCTGCATCAGCATCCATGACTACCATTTTCTTTACCTTCTCAGGCAGTTCCTTTGTCATCATCCAACGACCGCCTAAAGCTTCTTCATATGTCTTTCCTGCGGAACGTGCGCTTGCTCCCAATACTTCAATATGAAACCACGGATGCTCACTTAAAAGCGTAATAAAACGCTGACCTACCATGCCCGTTGCTCCGAGAATACCTACTTTATAATTTTTCATTTTTATATGACTCCTTTGATTTTATCTTGCATTGAAATTTTCTCAACTGCGATTCCCGATTCCTTTGAAATACGATCCAATACATCGGATATATGATGTGAATCAATTAGGATTGAGATATCAACTGTCGATGTTGTAATAACCTTTGTTGCTACGCCGAGCTCCGAGAACAAAGCAAACACTTCTGCTGCTGCCCCGGGTGTATATTTCATAGCTTCGCCATAGAAAGAAATCTTTACATTTCCGGACGATACAGTTTTCTTCATGCCGCCAAGCATAATAAGAGCATCGGCCATATCTTCATCAGCTATTGTAAATGACAGATTCGACTCTCCGCCCTTTGATGCCGTAAGACTTATCATATCAACATTTATACCCTTTTTAGCCAAGGGAGTAAGAACTTTTGATACGAATCCGGCCTCATTATCATAGGAAGTGACTGTTATTAGGGAAACGTCCTCGTACATGGTTATTGTACTGACAGCTTTCAGCATGATGCAACCCCCTTTATAGAATGAAATATTTTTACAAAAACTTGTAATCGATTCTACTGCTCCGATTCAACAAGATCGGTCATGCTATACATGCCTTTTGTTTTTCCATTCATAAATATTGCCGCACGAATAGCTCCATTCGCAAATACTTCTCTTGAGAGAGCAGTGTGCTTGAATTCAATTATCTCATCTGTACCGGCGAAGATCACTTCGTGCTCACCAACAATTGTTCCTCCGCGTATAGCGTGCATACCTATTTCTGTTTTTGAGCGTTTCTCATGCTTTTCATGACGATCATATACATATTCTGCATCATAAGGAAGTCCTTCCTTAACTGCATCGCCCAAAATATACGCTGTGCCGCTCGGTGCATCAAGCTTCTGATTATGATGACGTTCAATTATCTCAACATCATAACCATTACCAAGTATCTCAGCTGCCGTCTTCAAAAGCTTCGCCACCACATTTATACCAAGTGACATATTGGCAGATTTAAATATTGCAGTCTTTTCAGATGCCTCTCTGATCGCAGCTACATCAGCCTCACTGTAGCCTGTTGTAGCCAATACGACAGGGATACTATTTTTTGTAGCATATTCAAGCAGTCTTGGTAGTGCCTTTACATTTGAAAAATCGATTATCACATCTGCTTCGCCCGTATATTCAAACGGATCGGCATATACGGGATACGTTGACAGCTTCTCTGTATAAAGATCGAATCCCGCAACTATAGATATATTATCATAATTTTTGCAAAGCCTTGTTATTGCCTGCCCCATACGTCCGTTACATCCGGACAAAGCTATCCTTAGCATATTATTACCATTCCTTACTTAATTTCTAAGCCCATTCCGACAAGTGCTTTTTTAAGGCTTTCAAGATTTGCAGGTGCCATATCGCAAAGCGGCATTCTGAGCTCTCCTACCTCAAAGCCTATGAGATTCAAAGCGGTTTTGACCGGTATCGGATTTACTTCGATAAACATGCATCTGATAATTTCCGCACACTTCTTCTGCAATGCCGCACTTTCTGCTATCTTACCGTCAAAGAAGAGCTGACAAATATCATGCATTTCTCTCGGAAGTACATTTGATGTTGTTGATATCACGCCCTTACCGCCTAAAGCCAGGATCGGTACTACCTGATCGTCATTACCTGACCATATGTTGAGCTCATCTCCGCAACGTGCCATTGTGTTTATGATCAAAGAAAAGTCTCCGCTTGCTTCCTTGATTCCGTTGATGTTAGGATGCTTGGAAAGTGCTTCATATGTATCTACGGTAAATGACATACCTGTTCTTGACGGTACGTTATAGAGGATAATAGGTGTCTTTACTCTGTCTGCGATATACTCATAGTGCTTTACGAGTCCGCGCTGAGTTGTCTTGTTATAATACGGTGTTACCATAAGGAAACCGTCTACTCCAACGCTTTCGGCATACAGAGAAAGATCAAGAGCATATGCTGTATCGTTCGAGCCTGTTCCGGCTATTACAGGTATTCTTCCGGCTACTGTATCTACCGCAAACTTAATACATTCACGATGCTCTTCGTCTGTCATAACAGAGGATTCGCCTGTTGTGCCGCAGATCGTAATACAGTCTGTACCGTTTGCGATCTGAAATTCGATCTGTTTTTTCAATACTTCGTAATTTATTTTTTCATCTTTAAACGGTGTAACTATAGCTACTGATGCTCCCGTAAATATCGGCTTCTTCATAATAATTTCTCCTTCTATTTGGATGTATTAGATTATTTTCCGAACCTGCCGGTGTATGTGATATGATACCTTTACATACCATCCTATTATATATTATACTCCGTAATACAAAATATGTCCAGCATTTTACATTAAAAGTATAACAAAAAAACCGGTGATGAACCGGTTTTGATATCTAATAAGCTTTCGACGTCAAAATACAATAAAACAACAGCTGAGCTTAACGTCAAAGATTCTAATAGATAGCTCTCCACCGACAATTCTTCGATGACAATCGCGGCGGTATTCCCTATTATCCGCAACCAAAGCACATATATATCACCGCACATGCACTTTTCGGCATCCCTACCCTTTTACCGATACTCATTGATGCGGTGAACACCTCTGATCGGCTACTATTGTGGGACGCTCCTCTATCATATACTTTATTGCATCTAGTGTATCAGAGTTTATTCGATATGTCAACTATGAATTTCGACAAAACAAGCTTTCAGAGGCTCGACTTCTTATGATATAGTTAACATATCAAGCCTCCGAAAGCTCTAAATAACACTCTCTGCGTCATTTCACATGCTGTATTTTGATCCTCACTCTACGATCGGAAGTGTAAATCTGAACTCCGTTACTTCATTAGAGCTTGAAACAGAAATATCCTCGCCATGCATTGTAATGATGGATTTTACAATAAACAGACCAAGTCCCGCTCCGTTTTTATCTATTCCCCTGGACTTATCTATCTTATAGAATCTGTCAAATATACGAGGCAGATTTTCCTCCGATATAGTAGAACCTGTATTCGATATTGATGTTACGGCCTTTACGCCCTCTTTTTTTACCGTGACACGTATCGTTCCGCCCTCCGGCGTAAATTTACATGCATTATCTACAAGGTTAAAAATAACCTGTACGATACTGTCGGGATCTGCAACCACATGTATAACATCCGATTCGAAATCCATATCCATGATGATTTTTTTATCGTTTATCTTCTGCTCGAATCCCAATACAGTCCTGACTATAGTATCACACAAATCAAATTTTGTAGGGTTTATTTTTGTCTGCCCCGACTGGATCCTGCTTGCTTCAAGCATACGAACAACGAGCCTGGATAATCTTTTTGTATCGTTTGAAATCACCTCAAGATATTCACGCTGACGTTCCGGAGGTATCGTTCCGTCAAGTATACCATCGGTAAAGCCGGCTATGGTAGTCATAGGTGTTTTAAGCTCATGAGAGACATTGGCTATAAACGAAGATCTAAGCTCTTCGAGCTGCTCCAGTGACGCACTCATATTGTTAAAGCTATGTGCAAGCTCACCTATCTCATCGTCTCTGTCCTCATCGACCCTCACAGAGAAATCACCACGTCCAAATGCTCTTGCTGCTTTCGACATTTTTTTCAGTGGTCTTGATACATTTTGTGCAACAAAATATGATACGATTATCGCCAAAAGCAACACGAATCCACCTGTAAGCAAAAACATGCGCCGTAGGTCATCAAGCATTTGCAATGCCGATGCCGATGAAGTCGAGATAAATACCGCCCCGATAACATCTCCGTCGGAAGATGTGACCGGAACTCCACAGGTATAGTGAACATTCTGATACAGACCATTGAAATTACCCAGCTCACTGTATTTTCCTGTCTTTACAATAGTATCAAGTGCCGCTGCACTTACATATTCATCATTTCCGCTACGTATACCACTATTGTCAGCAGCAAATATGACCTGACCATTACTACTGCTTATAAATACATCCGACTCTGTTTCCTGAATTATTACGGTCAGGCTTGAAAAATACATTTTTCTCATTATCTCACTGTTATTTTCAATTAGCAAGGTAGTAAGATCAGATATTTTTACAGCATCTTCTTCGATATCATCCTTTATTTCTCCAAGCGTGTAATTATACGACTGCCACAGGAAACCGGCTCCGAACATGCTGAAGCTTATCATCAAGAGGGATGTCGTCATAAGAAGATATTTCCAAAACAGACTCTTCATAGCTTAAACCGAACGTCTTAACTCAAACTTATAGCCTACGCCCCAAACAGTGGCAACTTCCCATTCGTTACTGACATTTTCAAGCTTTTCACGAAGTCTTTTTACATGCACATCGATCGTTCTCGTATCTCCGAAATAATCAAATCCCCAAACCTCATCAAGAAGCTGCGAACGTGTAAATACTCTATTTGGATTGGATGCAAGGAAATATAAGAGCTCGATTTCCTTTGGTGGAGTATCTACCTTTTTATCATTAACAATAAGCTCATATGCCTCCATATCGATAACCAGTCCGTCAAAAGTCAGTCGCTTTGCAGATACCGCTTCAGGTGCATAGCGACGCATAACGGCGTGTACTCTTGCAATTACTTCCTTCATTTCAAGAGGCTTTACTATATAATCATCGGCACCCATCTCAAGACCGGATATTTTATCAGATGTTTCTCCCTTAGCCGTAAGCATGATTATAGGTGTAGAGGACTCACGACGTATCTCTCGGCACACCTGCCATCCATCCATGACAGGAAGCATGATATCAAGCATTACAAGATCGGGCTGTACTCTTTTAAATTCACGTATTCCATTTCCTCCGTCAGCAGTACCATACACCTCAAAGCCGTCTTTTTCAAGGTAAAGTCTCAATAACTCACGAATATTCGGATCATCCTCAATAACTAAAGCTTTCTTCGGCATTTATTTGCACCTTCCTTTATGTATTTCTCCATTATAATCCAATATAAGTATATTTTATATCTATATTAAGACTATATCGTGATAGTAGCATGAATTTTCTGTGAATTTTACGAATTAGTCACAATTTATTCACAATATAAAGATCAAACGATATCACTATAGTTTTATCTAGTATAACATAAATCTTTTATAATTACAAACTCTTATTTTTTATTCAATTATTGTATTGATAAAAATAAAAGATGTGGTATACTTATAATGTAGGTTATTGTCGGAAGCTATATTTCAATTCGGTCAAATAACAGCATATTATAAATTTTATTTTAAAGGAGTCGTGCAGTTTTTATTATGGACAAAGTGTATCGTTGTTATGTAGAAAAGCGCGAGGGTTTCAATCTTGATTCAAAGTCGTTGTATTCAACGCTCAGAAATTTACTCAAATTGGAAAACCTGACAGATGTTCGTATTTTTAACAGATACGATGTTCAAGGCATTGATGATGAAACATATGCAAACGCATGTATTAATGTCTTTTCCGAGCCGCAGTGTGATAATTTTTACAATGAGGAACTCCCGGATCTTACCGACGCATATGTACTCGCAGTTGAATCTCTGCCCGGACAATATGATCAGAGAGCCGACTCCTGTGAACAATGCATCCAAATCATGACCTCCGGAGAAAGACCTACGGTCAAGGTTGCAAAGCTGTATGCTTTCTTCGGTGAGCTTTCTGACGATGACATCAAGAAAATAAAATCTCATCTTATCAATCCCGTAGATTCCAGAGTCGCTTCGCTCGATAAATACGAAACTCTCAGCATGGCATACAGTCCTGCTGCGGATATTGAAACAGTTAAAGGCTTCGTAGAGCTTTCGGATGATGAGCTTGCTGCGAAACGTAACGAGCTTGCGCTCGCTATGGACTTTGATGACATCAAGTTCCTGCAAGGCTACTTTAAGAATACAGAAAAGCGTGATCCCACGATCACCGAGATCCGCATGATCGATACATACTGGTCTGACCACTGTAGACACACTACATTTTCCACACATATTAAAAGCTTCGACATAGACGATACACGTGTTGCCAATGCATACAAGCTTTATATCGACACTCGCAAAGAGCTTTATGGCAGCAAAGCCGAAACACGTCCTGTCACATTAATGGATATAGCTACATGTGCTGTTAAGGCACTCAAAAAACGCGGCATGCTTCCCAGACTGGATGAGTCTGAAGAGATTAACGCATGCAGTGTGCATGTAACAGCTAAAATCGACGGTAAAGATGAGGATTGGCTTCTCATGTTCAAGAATGAGACACACAATCATCCTACCGAGATCGAACCATTTGGCGGTGCTGCAACATGTCTTGGCGGAGCTATCCGTGATCCCCTTTCAGGTCGTTCCTACGTTTATCAGGCAATGCGTGTAACAGGCAGTGCCGATCCAAGAGCTGCTATCGAGGACACGCTGCCCGGCAAGCTCCCTCAGCGCCGTATCACGCAGACCGCTGCCGCAGGCTATTCCTCCTATGGTAATCAGATAGGTCTTTCAACCGGCATTGTACATGAAATATATCATCCGAAATATGTAGCCAAGAGAATGGAGATAGGTGCTGTTCTCGGTGCTGCACCGTATTCTAATATCGTTCGTGAGCGTCCGATCCCCGGCGATTATGTTATCCTTCTTGGTGGTCGTACAGGTCGTGACGGCTGCGGTGGTGCTACAGGATCATCTAAAAGTCACAGCAGTGAGTCTCTTCTTACCTGCGGTGCAGAAGTACAAAAAGGTAATCCGACCGAGGAACGCAAGCTACAGCGTTTATTCAGAAATCCCGATGTCACAAAGCTTATCAAACGATGCAATGACTTCGGTGCCGGTGGTGTATCTGTTGCAATAGGTGAGCTCGCTGACAGTCTTGCTATCGATCTTGACCGTGTACCTAAGAAATATGATGGTCTTGACGGTACAGAGCTTGCTATTTCCGAGTCTCAGGAGCGTATGGCTGTTGTAGTAGCTGCGGAAGACAGTAAGAAGTTTATAAATTTTGCAGCCGGCGAAAACATTGAGGCTACGATTGTTGCAAAGGTGACCGACACAGGCAGATTACAGATGACATGGCGTGGAAATATGATCGTTGATATTTCCCGTGAATTTCTTAATACAAACGGTGCATTTAAGTCAAGCGGTGTAAAGGTTTCGAAGCTCTGCAAGGAGAACAAAACACCATATACCGATATCGAAGAAATGCTTTCAAGTCTTGAGGTCTGCTCACAGCGTGGTCTGGGCGAAAGATTTGACGGATCTATCGGTGCAGGCTCTGTATTTGCACCATACGGAGGCAGCACAGGTCTTGCTCCGGCACAGGCTATGGTAGCTAAGCTTCCTGCTTTCCCGGAGGATACATCCACAGTTTCCGGTATGGCATTTGGTTATGACCCATATCTTACAGATTCCAATCCATTCATCGGTGCAGGAAGTGCGGTAGTCGAATCACTTTCAAAGCTTATTTCCTCAGGTTTCAGTATTGATGACTGTTATCTTACTTTCCAGGAATATTTTGAACGTCTCGGCACCGATGAAAGTCGTTGGGGCAAGCCGTTTGCTGCACTCTTAGCTTCATTTGAAGCACAGATGAGACTTGGTATCGCATCTATCGGAGGCAAGGACTCCATGTCCGGAAGCTTCATGGATATCGATGTTCCTCCTACACTTGTTTCATTCGCCGTTTCATCCGCAGAAGCTGATAAGATCATTACATCGGAATTCGGCAGACCGGAAAGCTATGTATACTTTGTAAAAGCACCTTACAATACAGACGGTACTCCCGATTACGAAGCGATCAAATCCAACTGGCGCAGTATCACAGATGTTATGAGGACAGGTAAGGTTCTTTCCTCCAGAGCGCTTACATCCGGCGGTATAGCTGAAGCAGTATTCAAAATGGCAGTCGGAAATAGCATTGGATTCAAAGCTAACGATACCGATATTGATATTTTCAAAAAGAACTACGGTGGTATTGTCCTTGAATGTGCAGAGCCTATCGAGATAGGCACACTCATTGGTAGAACGACAGCTGAAAAGAATATAGAAATCAATGGTAAAGCCTACTGTCTCTGTGATCTTACAAGCAAATGGCAGTCTACACTTGAGGATGTATTCCCAACAAAGGCAGACAGTAATCGTAAATGCGCTGAAAACATATCCTATGATAAGCGTATAGTTGTTGCAAGAAGTGAAAAATTTGCAGCACCAAAGGCTGTTATACCTGTATTCCCCGGTACAAACTGCGAATATGATACAGCTCGCGCTGTTAGAAATGCAGGCGGTGACCCCGAGATCGTTATCGTCAGAAACCTTACACATGATATGTTGGCAGACTCCGTAAATAAAATAGAAAAGGCTATCCGCAGTGCTCAAATGATCATTATCCCCGGTGGTTTCTCAGGCGGTGACGAGCCAGATGGTTCAGGTAAGTTTATCGCATCCTTCTTCCGTAACGAACGTCTCACAGATGCAGTACATGATATGCTCTACAATCGTGACGGTCTTATGCTCGGTATATGTAACGGTTTCCAGGCACTCATAAAGCTTGGTCTAGTTCCATTCGGTAAAATAATGCCTATGGATCAGACATGCCCTACACTCACGTTCAATACTATCGGTCGCCATCAGGCTAAATACGTAAGCACACGTGTTGCATCTGTCAAATCTCCATGGTTAAGCATGTGCAATGTAGGTGATATACATCGTGTACCCGTATCGCACGGTGAAGGTCGATTTGCAGCAAGTGATGAGATGCTCAAGACACTTATCGATAATGGTCAGATCGCATTCCAGTATGTTGACGAGAACGGAAACGCATCTACAGATATCAATTATAATCCAAACGGTTCTGTAATGGCTATTGAGGGCATAACAAGTGCAGATGGTCGTGTACTTGGCAAGATGGCACATACAGAAAGAACCGGCAAGTACATAGGCATGAACATTAACGGCAATAAGTATCAGCCAATATTTGAATCCGGCGTTAAATATTTTAAATAAACGGAGGTAATCAAAATGTTAAAAACATGTATAAGCCATTATAGCTTCTACCGCCTTACATCAAGCGGTAAAATGAGTCTTTTTGACGTTATAGATAAGGTCAAAGAGCTCGGTCTCGACGCTGTAGAGTTTTCGGATTTTAGTGCCGAGGATAATACGGTAGAAAAAGCAAAAGAACTTAAAGCATATGCAGATAAGGTAGGTCTGCCTATCGTCAGCCATTGCGTAGGTGCGAATTTCCTTGTAGCAGATCCTTCTGAAACGATCAAAAAGGTAAAGCATGATATCGATGTAACAGAAGCACTTGGTGCAAAAGTTATGAGACATGACGTTGGCGGTAACTTCTATGAAGGTTATACAGGTCTTCGTTCTTATAACAAAGCTCTTGAGATCGTTGCTCCTTCTATTAGAGAGGTAGCAGAATATGCTAAATCCAAAGGCATTACAACAATGTCTGAAAATCACGGCTACTACTTCCAGGGCAGTGACCGTGTGACAAGACTTGTCGAAGCAGTAGATCATCCGAATTATCGTCTTCTCTGCGACATGGGTAACTTTGTTTGCATCGATGAGGATCCTGCAAAGGCAGTAGCTGCTGTTATACCGATGGCAGTTCATGTACATGTTAAGGATATGCTTCTCCGTTCAGGCAATCTCCCCGATCCCGGAAAGGGCTGGGGCAGAACAGCTGCCGGAAACTACTTCAGAGGTACGATCATCGGTCATGGTGATGTTCCGGTAAAGCAGTGCCTTGGTATTATCGCCAGATCCGGATATGACGGATATGTATCCATCGAATTCGAAGGCATGGAAGATGTTCTTACAGGCATCGAAATAGGTGTTGAAAACCTCAAGCGTTTTTTAGCTGAAATTCAATAAGATCATTAAACGCTATTCCGATTTTATATCGGAATAGCGTTTTTCAATATCAATCAACAAAAAAGCTTACTATGAACAAGCAGCCCCTATTTGTGCGGACAGCACAAATAGGGGCGTTTCAAGTCAAGGTAAGCTTTTTCTAATTCTTTAATTTTTGTGTCTGAAGCTGTGCCATAACAAGATTATAGTATATACCTTTCTTATCCAGTAGCTCCTTATGAGTACCGCATTCGGCAAGTCGTCCTTTCTCGAGAACGACCAAACGATCTGCACCACGAAGCGTTGATAATCGATGTGCTATAGCTATCGTCGTGCGATTTTTCACCAGTCTGCCGAGAGCCTCCTGAATTTTGGCTTCCGTTTCAACATCAAGTGTAGACGTAGCTTCATCAAGGATCAATATCTTAGGATCACGTAATATCGCTCTTGCAATAGATATACGCTGACGCTCGCCGCCTGAAAGAGTATATCCGTTTTCACCTACTATCGTATTGTAGGAATCGGGCAGCTTTATGATAAATTCATGAGCATTTGCTACCTTGGCAGCAGATATGATCTCTTCACGTGTTGATTCGGGCTTTGCATATGCTATATTATCATAAATCGTGCCGGCAAACAGGAAGTTTTCCTGAAATACTACGCCGATACTTTCATGAAGTGTTTTCTGTGATATATTTCGGATGTCCACTCCGTCGATCAAAAGAGCTCCGCTGTTAACATCATATAATCTCATAACAAGATTTATCAGCGTAGACTTGCCTGTACCCGAATGTCCGACAAGGCCTATCATTTCTCCCTGTTTTATATCGATAGATATATTTTTTAATACAGGCTCATAGGATTTATATCCGAACGTTACGTTTTTAAACTCAATATCACCTTTCACATCAATATCTACAGGTTCATTCGTATCCTTTATATCCGGATCCTCATCAAGTATCTCAAATATTTTCAGAAGACTTGTCATAACATCTGCAAGCCATCTCGGAAGACCTGTAAGCCACCTGATCGGACCATAGATATATGATATATACATCGTGAACTGTACCAGCTCTCCGAGTGTAAGCTCTCTGCCAAGCACCATTTTTCCGCCGAAATACAGTACAAGGAATTCACCTATTCCGGCAATAAATCCGAACATAGGAAACATGATTGCATAAATACGTTCATTTTCAGACGATATTTCCGCAAGTTCATAGCATGAACGATCAAATTTTTTGATCTCGCGTTCTTCATTACCGAAAGCCTTTACAACACGTATTCCTCTGATAATATCATGAAGTATGGAATTTGATTTTGAATTCAATCTCCACTGCTTATCATATCGGTACATGACCTTATTCCAAACGACAGTTGTCAGCCAAAGAACGATAGGAGCAGGTAATATTATGAGTGATGCAAGGAAAGGATTTGAGATAAAAATGATTATCGTGATCGCAATGAACTGCACGACCATCTCTATCATAAACTTTCCCTGATCTATAAGAAATTCTCGAACTCTCTGAGTGTCCTGAGTTATACGTTTCAGAAGATCGCCCGTTGTTTTTCTTCCCATGCTTGCCATCGACAGCTGCTGTATTTTACTGTATGTCATATGCCTGAGTCGGTTTGCGTACGATGACGCCACCTTATTTATCATCCTCGAGCTTACAATAGAGCATACTTCGCAGAGCGCACGTATAATAAGCATAAGTCCGCATACGAAAATAACGCTAGCGACCGTAGATGTAGCCGAACCGAGGATATCATCAATAAGTATTCTGTTAATAACAGGTACTACAGCATAGAGAAGATTAGATAAAGCAAGTATAATGCAGCCAATAAGGAACTGCTTTTTAAAAGGTCCGATCAATGACAAAGCACGCATAAGAACTGCCATCTTTTTTTCGCAATGCGGACATGTAGTACTTCCTTCGAGGTACGGTCTTCCACATTTAGGGCAGTGACTTCTCTCTGCTTCCCCTATCTCCTCAAGCTCGCCTGTCTCTATGAGATAGTTCACCGCTTTTATAAATTCACCGGCAGCCTTCATTCTGCTCGTTGTCATACGGCACAGTATGAAATCTTCTCCGTTTCGCTTGCACTCTATAAATCCACAGCCTATATTCGATGTAAGACTGAATTTTTCCGCTTCGGTTATTTTAAAGCTGTACAATACGCCGCTGCTGTCCGATGCCATTACAGCTTCTTTGTCTACAACTATTTTGCCATCTCCGAATTGTCCATCAAAATTCATATCAAATTCGAATATCAAAGCTTTTTCATGTTGCATATCTGATCACTCCTTTCAAGCGTTCTGATCTATTATCAGAACAAATACGGCTCAAGCTTCTTTTTGCTTTTTGCATCCAACACTTCAAGTGATTCTATCAGATATCTGTTGCCGTCAACATCGGTTATGACCAGTCTGTCTTTATCAAGTTTACGTATATTTCTTGAAAAGTCCTTTACTGCAAAGACCTTCTTTCCATTGGAAAGAAGCACATCAAAATAAACATAGCCCATTTTCATCTTTGCCGACTCGATCTTTTTGATAATGGGATTAAAATATCTCTTTTCCAATTCTTCACGTACTAAACCGGCTTGTTCCTCCGAAAGATCCTCTATACTCTTCAGTATACCGATCTCCTTCATATCCGAATCTGCCACACATATATAGCTCTCCGGATCGGTATACGGCATTGTCCTCGACAAAATGATTCTTTTGTATTCGACATCATTATATTTAACACGTAAAAAACCGTTTTGTGATTTATAAAAATCAAGTTTCACTATATCCAGAATACCGATATCGGAAATTTCAGGCACTTTATTTACACTCGACATCATTGTCACTCCTTATCCTATACCTGTATATTTCAGCGCTTCTACCTGTATGGTATAAAGCTTATAAAACTCACCCTTTTGCTTTAAGAGCTTGTTATGCGTACCCTTTTCAACTATTTTACCGTCAAGCACGACAGCCAACTGGTCTGCATCGCGAAGTGTTGACAATCTGTGTGCTATTGCGATCGTAGTTCGACCAGACTTGAGGTCATTAATGGACTCCTGTACCTTACGCTCTGTTTCCGTGTCCATTGCAGCTGTTGCCTCATCAAGAATAAGAATTTTAGGATTCTGTATTATGGTTCTGGCTATTGATAATCTTTGACGCTCACCTCCGGAAAGATCCTGTCCTCCTGCACCTACACGAGTCTCGTATGCATCCGGGAGCTTCATGATAAAATCATGTGCTCCGGCAGCTTTTGCTGCTGATATTACATCCTCCATTGTAGCTTCCGGGTTTGCGTAACGGATATTATCTGCAATAGTTCCGATAAAAAGATATATTTCCTGGGAAACGATACCTATATTTTTTCTGATAAGCTTCATCGGCATATCCTTTATATCAATACCGTCTATTTTGACTACGCCCTCAGTCGGATCATACAGTCTTGCCATAAGGTTTGCCATCGTTGATTTTCCTGCACCCGCTTTACCTACGATACCGAGCATCTCACCCGGTTTAACGTGAATGCTCATACCCTTTATAACAGGACGTGCAGGCTCATACTCAAATATTACATTGTCAAACTCTATTTCACCGTTTATAGAATCGACATCGACCGGATGCTCCGATTCTTCAACGTCTGGCTTTGCATCTATTATCTCAAACACACGCTGTGCCGAGTCTATGCACCTCGACCACCAATTGGATACCCATGACATGAACTCAAGCGGTCCATACAGCATAGTGAGATACGAAATAAACGTAAGCAGAGTACCTATCGTGATTTTCCCATCAAGTACCATTACTCCGCCTACAGCTGTAACTATTACCTGTGATACAAACATCAACAAATATACCAGTGGGAATGCCGTGCTTTCAACATTTGCTAAATTCATTTCGGCTTCTGCGAGCTCGCCGCTATGATCATCGAATCGTGAAAGCTCCATATCTTCCTTTGCAAAAACCTTGATAACTCTCTGTCCGCCCAGAGCATCACTTACGAGTGATGAAAGGTTTGACTCATGCACCCATATTCTGTGGTGGAAGTTTCTGAATGTGCTCCACATAAGTCTGAATATTATCATTACAACAGGTATTGCAATGACTGTTATAAGTGCAAGCTGCCAGCTCATCCAGAACATGATGGATGCGATACCTATAAATGTGAGCGAATTAACGATGACATAAGGAAGTCCGTCAACGAAAAACCAATATATGTTGTTGGAATCACGGTTGACTCTTGTCATAAGTGAGCCCGTTTGCTTTGACGTGTAATACGATGTTGACAAACGCTGCATTGCGGTAAATATCTTCATCTTAATATCATACACGATCCACGGTATTATCTTTGCAAGCACATAAGAATACAGTATTCCAAGAAGCGTTCCTATGAGCTTTACTGCAAATATTACCACAACAGTACCTAATACCATAGCATAAAGCTTGCCGCCTTCTGTGAGCACTTCATCAAAAAGCAGCTTTGTACCTAGATACGGTGAAACAAGATTAAAAGCTGTACTCAAAAGCATTACCATTATTACTGCAAGGACTCTTTTCCAGTAGTCCTTAAAGAATCCAAACAGACGTACAGATACTGAAAACTTACCTGAACAATTCGGACATACCTTTCTTCCTTCTTCCGGATAGCGCATCCCACAGTTCGGACATATAGTTTCATCATCCTGCATATCGACCTTTGGCTCATTTCCCGCTTTGACCGCTTCGAATGCTTTTATAAACAACTCAAGCTTTTTGGTAAGTCCAAGTGAAAATGTTCCTATCATGATTTGATCGTCACCGGTGTTGCATTCACCAACGAGTCTGGTAGTAGATATCATACGCTCTATCTTTAATGATTTGATCACAGCTAAAGGTATTACCTCGTACGAACGGAAAGCATACCCTGTTGTAATACGCTTTGCGCTTCGCTTGATCGGCTTGATCTCCTCTATGCCTTTAACAATGTGAAGCATCGAGCTGTCTAAAAGATAATACACATCACACATATTTTCTTCTTCATCCAGATCGCCATGAAGTACAATCTTTATCAGGTCTGTGTCAACAGAATGCTTTTTTAATATTTCGGCTATGTAAAGCGGCATTTTACCATTCATCTCTATAACCATACTTTGCGAAGCAAAGCATTCTTCCTTTCTTCGGAATTTGCGGTAGTCTTCATATCAGTAAAATAAATGACCTATTTGTTATGAAAACCGCAAAAGCCGAGTTTTAAATAGATTTTTCGAAAACATGCTTTAGAATTTACAGTCCGTCTTATATAATAAAAATTGCCTACGTAAAAGCCGTAGGCAATTTTTACAATATCATATTTCCAACAAGTGTTCGTAAGCTGCCGCCTAACATCGGCGAAGTGCTTGTCTACACAAAGAACATTCAAAGCCAAAAGGCAGCATAATTAACTTTTATAGTCACCTTTGGTAAATAGCTTTATAAATCTCACTCTACGATGCCATTTCTTGGCTGTGCTTACTGCTAAATTATAGCTTACCTGTGAGCTGTTGTCAATACATATATATCTATTGAAATGAAAATGTAACATTACCAAAGATACGGATCATTTTATTTCGAAATGTCCCTTAAGGTTTGAAATATATACCTCAAAGCTTCCGCTTTCTACCTCAGGCATCATATTCTCGTTAATAAAAGAGAAGTCTTCAAAGCCCAATGTAAAGCTCACATTCTTTGTCTCTCCTGCTTTTAGGAAAATCTTATCAAATCCGCGAAGTCTGCGTGAAAACGGTGTTATTCTGCTATACACATCACGCAAATACAGCTGCACGACCTCATATCCATCTGTTTTGCCGTTATTTTTGACCGTGACCTCTACTGTGATCTCGCCGTTCTTTTCAGTCTTTTCAGGTGTTATTTTCAAATCACTGTATTCAAATGTCGTATAACTCAATCCATAGCCGAACTCATAAAGAGCACTCGGATTAGAGAATACATAGTCACGTCCGGGATCATCTGGAGTACCCGGCTTGTGATAATAGCCTCTGGCAGATATCTTATAATTATAGAAGCACGGGATATGACCTGCTGATCTTGGGAATGAGATCGGGAGCTTACCGTTCGGATTGACATCACCGAATAAAATATCGAATACAGCATATCCGCCCAACTCACCCGGATACCATGCCTGAACGATCGCCGGGAGCTTTTCAGCTGCCCATACTATACTATACGGACGTCCCGAAACCATAACAAGGATTATCGGTTTGCCCGTGTCATATAGCCTTTCGAGTAATTCCTGCTGACGTCCCGGAAGATCAAGAGATGACAGATCAAAGCCCTCACCGCATGTAACTGCATTTTTTCCGTCTGCATCCTTATCTCCCCAGCCTATACCGCCGTAGAAACAGGAGTTATCTCCCATTACAGCAACAACTGCATCCGCTTCTTTCGCCGCTGCAACAGCTTTCTCTATATCCTCATCGCTTCCACCTGCAATACTACAGCCTTGCGAATATATTACTCTATCTCCGAGACGCTCCTCAAATGCTTGTTTAATTGTAACAGCATGTAAATAGGAGGCCATAACTGTATAATCTCCAAGCTGTGCATTAGCCGCATTAGGTCCGACAAGTGCAAGCTTCTTTATGCTTTTGCTCAGCGGTAGTATCTCATTTTCATTTTTCAGCAAAACAATACTTTGATGTGCCGCCTCAAGAGACAATTCCTTTGCCTGCTCGGTATGCCTCATTGAGCTGTTATTTTCCGGGGAATACGGATCCTCGAATAATCCAAGGCGGAATTTATTCCTAAGGATTCTTGATACGGCAGTATCTACGAGCTTCTCCGAAACATTTCCTTTTCTGACCTCTTCCATAAGCTCATCGGAAAATCCGAATATGGACGGAGCTTCAACGTCGATACCTGCTTCAAGTGCCATTCGTCCCGCTTCGACGGAATTCTCCGCAACATTGTGGAACTCATGAAGCATAGGGATAGCACCAAAATCGGATACGGCATGACCGTCAAAACCAAACTCATCTCTCAGGAGCTCGGTCATGAGGAATTTCGAAGCGTGGACAGGTACGCCGTCCAACTCACTGTACGCCGGCATTACAGACATCGCCTTTGCTTCTTTAAATGCTTTCATAAATGGAACCATCAGTGTCTCACGAAGCTCACGCTCTCCTGCATGAACCGGTGCAAGATTTATACCACCCTCCGGTGATCCATGTGCTACGTAGTGCTTCGGGCTTGATGCTACTCCACAGCTCTGAAGTCCTTTTATATATGCAACACCCATTTCCGATGTAAGATACGGATCTTCGCCGTAGTTTTCCTCTACTCTTCCCCATCTCGCATCTCTTGACAGATCGAGATTTGGTGCATATGTTTGCGTTATTCCGAGTGAGCGGACTTCATTTCCTATACACCTTGCAACTTTATTCATCAAATCCACATTCCATGTTGATCCAAGTCCGATAGCCTGCGGGAAAATAGTTGCACTTGCATGCATAGAGCCGTGCAATGATTCACCATGCACCGCTACAGGGATACCCAGACGTGTATGATGCAGCATGTAATGCTGTAATTCATTTATCAGCTCAGGTGAGCTTGAATCTGTAACATATATTGAACCGCATCTGTTAAAATATGGTATCAGCTTTTCTTCATCGAAAATACCGTCCGGAAATATTGTCGACAGATTAGGCAGCATACGCATCTGTGCAAATTTTTCCTCGAGTGTCATTCTTGAGAGCAGCTCGGCTACCTTTTCCTCGATCTGTACATTATTCAAATCTGCCATCCTTACACCTCAATATAGAATATTTTATGAAGCATCCATTCTGTAATACTTTTGCATCTGAATCCGAATAATCTCTTTATGAATACGTATAAGTCATTTACAAAAAGAACAATATATGTCGGATAGAAGAGCAAAATAAGCTTATTATACGATATCGCACGTACAAAATCAAATCTGAGTGCATTTGCAAAAGCTCTTGTCATTCCACAGGTTATGCACTTAAAACCTGTCAATCTGTATATAAGGCATATAGATCCGCTTTCCGTTATTTCCAGTGGGATGATCAAAAGAACTGTCGCAAAAATGACATATACCACCAGCCGTATGTACATCAAATTTTTTACGATATCTCTTTTGTTAGATTTCTTATCCATTTTTTCTGCCTGAATCTGATCTCACCGACTACCGATTTAACTATATCCTCAGATATTACACACAAGAACACAAATACAGGCTGTAAATGAAGAACAAGTCCGGCTATTGCCGCAAGAGGAATGGCTACGCACCACAGACACATACTGTCTATTACAAGTCCGGCTTTTACATCGCCTCCTGCGCGCAGCACTCCGACAATATTTGTGAAATTATAGCATTTCATCGGATTACCCAAAGCAAACATAAATACGGCAACATATGATATCTTGAGCGTTTCATCCGAAAGATTAAACACTATCGGTATCAACGGGATAAAGCATATCATACCGACAGCGATCACACATCCTACGAATATCGAAAGTGTGTTAAGTGCTTTTCCAAGCTCATATACAGTCTCGCTGCCGCCGGCTCCTATATGCTTTCCTATAATTATTGCCGAGGTATTCGCCAGTCCTACGATTATGCATTGCAGAATACGCTCTATATTTGACGATACGGTCGTTGCAGCTAGCATAGCTGTACTTATATTTCCGTAGATAGCCGGTAACATCGCAACGCCAAGACCCCATATGCCTTCATTGAATACAACGGGAGTTCCGTATTTGAAGAAATCCTTTGTAATGATTTTTCCCGGTTTGAAAAACAGCTTGAAATCAATACGGAATCTCTTATTGAATGCAACATGTAAAAAAGCAATCAGATTTTCAACTACTCTCGATATTACAGTAGCTATAGCAGCTCCAGCCACCCCAAGCTCCGGTGCACCAAACTTACCGAATATCAATATCCAGTTCAGTATTGTATTAACTGTCATGCTTATGGAAAAAATATAAGTACCGAGCTTTGGATTTTCCATACATCTGTGTGCGCTTACGTAGACTAACGGGAATACATTGAGCACATGAGCTATTGCAACGATCCTCATATAGGTTTTTGCAGGTTCTATAAGTGCCGGGTCCTTTGTATAAAAATGTATGATCTGCTCCGGGAACAACATTATCAGCAGCGCAAAGAACACAGTAAAGCCGAAGCCAACCATATACGAGATACCTATGACACGACTGATCGTCCTTGTATCCTTCTTGCCCCAGTATTGACTTATCAGAACACTGCCGCCACTGCAAAAGCCATATGTAAACATAGTTATAACATTAAACGGAGTGTTCGCTATCGTTACAGCCGCAATTTCATTTTCACCGATTATTCCGAGCATAAAAGTATCGCACAGCCCGAGTGATGCATTGATGAGGTTTTGCAATATTATAGGTACAGCTAAGCTGACTAGCATTTTATAAAAATCTCTTCCCCTTTTAAGATACGAAAACATAAATCCTCCTATAAAAAATATTATATATGCTAGTCTATCATACTTATGGGAAAATATCAAGCAGCAGTAGGAAATCTTTATGAATTTATACATGCAAAAAATAAATTCTCTGCAATTTTAACCGTCTGCGTATTATATAAAATTGCCATATAAAATTTTGCATCAAATATCAAAAATTCACAAAATGATTTGTTTCAGATTTTTTATTGCATAAATCAATAGTTTTTTTCAAAAAAACTATTGACATTCCGTTTGATGTAGTATATATTATACAGTGTAATCTCAATATATAAGCAAATGCCGCATGTTTATGCAGTGTTTGTGCATATAGGCATTATTTCGTCGTTCTATCATATTTTTGAAACTTTTTAAAAATAACCTTGCAAAAACACGATTGTAAATTTCGCCATATAAAATATTGATGGTATATGTTTCTGTCGAGCATATTGTTTCGATCGGTCTCATATCAAATATATCAGAAGGAGGGCTTCGGATCGTGCCCGAAGCAAATGTAGAATGGATATAACAAACAACTATTTACGCAATGTCTACGCAGATGTATGCCGTAGGAACGCAGGAGAGGTAGAATTTCATCAGGCTGTCAAAGAAGTCCTATGTTCGCTCGATCCCGTTATGAGTGCAAGACCTGATATAAAGGACAGCGGAGTTATCGACAGAATAGTCGAACCCGAAAGAACGATCCAGTTCCGTGTTTCATGGGTCGATGATGAAGGTAAGGTACGTGTCAACCGCGGCATGAGAGTTCAGTTTAACTCTGCGATCGGGCCGTACAAGGGTGGCTTACGATTCCATCCGTCGGTCAATGCATCTATTTTGAAATTTCTCGGATTTGAACAGATATTTAAAAATTCACTTACAGGTCTTCCGCTCGGTGGTGCTAAAGGCGGTGCCGATTTTGATCCCAAGGGCAAATCAGACGGTGAAGTCATGCGTTTTTGTCAGAGCTTTATGACTGAGCTTTCAAAGCATATCGGCGCAGATACCGATGTTCCGGCAGGCGATATAGGTGTAGGCAGTCGAGAGATCGGCTTTATGTACGGACACTACAAGAGACTTCGCAACGAGGTCACAGGTGTTCTCACTGGTAAAGGTACAACATACGGCGGTTCTCTTGTAAGAACAGAAGCAACAGGCTATGGCTTGTGCTACTTTACAGAGGAGATGCTAAAGAAGGCAGGTAACTCTTTTGAAGGAAAGACGGTCGTCATATCCGGTTCGGGAAATGTTGCAACATACGCAAACCAGAAAGCTACACAGCTTGGTGCAAAGGTTGTTGCAATGAGTGATTCAGGTGGATATATTTACGATAAAAACGGAATAAATCTTGATGTGGTTCGTGATATAAAAGAAAAGCATCGTGGCAGAATAAAAGAATATGTCGATATAGTACCTGGAAGCGAATATCATGCAAACTTCCACGATATCTGGACGATCCCCTGTGATATAGCTCTTCCGTGTGCTACGCAGAATGAAATAGACGAAGAAGCTGCATGGCATCTGATCAAGAACGGCTGTAAGGCAGTTGCAGAGGGTGCTAACATGCCATGTACACCTGAAGCAATAAAGGCATTTATGACAAACGGTATCCTGTTTGGTCCGGCTAAGGCTGCAAATGCTGGTGGTGTTGCTACCTCCGGACTTGAAATGAGTCAGAACAGCATACGTATGGGATGGACATTTGAAGAGGTAGATGCAAAGCTTCGTGATATTATGATAAATATCTATAATCGTTCATATGATACCGCCGCCGAATACGGTATGGAGGGAAATCTTGTAGCAGGTGCAAATATTGCCGGTTTCCTCAAGGTCGCCGATGCAATGATCGCTTACGGTGTTACTTATTAAATAAAATATAGTATAAAACAGCTCTTAATTATCGATGATAATATCAGATAATTAAGAGCTGTTTTCATTGATAAATAAAATTACTTTGTAATAAGTCTTTCGCAGGCTTCACGATATTTTGCTATCGTACCTTCAACAACATGCTCAGGAAGCTCGGGAGCAGGTGTTACTCCGTTAAGCTTATTTTCTATAAGCCAGTCACGGAGGTACTGCTTATCAAAGCTCTTCTGAGATCTTCCCGGCTCATAATCATCAAGAGCCCAGAAGCGTGATGAGTCCGGTGTAAGGACTTCGTCACCCAGAACAAGATTATCAAATTCGTCAAGACCAAACTCAAGCTTTGTATCTGCGATAATGATACCCTTGGAAAGTGCATAATCCGCACATTTTTTGTATATTTCTATCGTCTTTGCACTGACCTTTGCTGCAAGGTCTTCGCCGATAAGATTTACCATCTCATCGAAGGATATATTTATATCATGTCCCTCTTCTGCTTTTGTAGACGGTGTAAATATAGGCTCTGCAAGCTTTTCGGACTCCTTAAGTCCTGCCGGGAGCTTAATTCCGCAAACTGTTCCGTCCTTTTTATAATTAGACCATCCGGAGCCTGTTATATAGCCGCGAACAATACATTCGATCGGAAGCATACGCAGCTTCTTTACAAGCATTGCACGTCCCTCAAGCTCCTTCATATCACAAAACGGAGCGGGAAATTCAGAAACATCCGTTGTAATAAGATGATTCGGGATGATACCCTTTGTAAATTCAAACCAGAATACAGACAAAGCATTGAGCATCTTGCCCTTATCCTTAACAGGTGTAGGCATGATTACGTCAAACGCACTTATTCTGTCTGTTGTGACCAGGATCAATCTGTCATCTCCTGCGTCATATATTTCTCTAACCTTACCGCTGGCAATCTTCTTATTCTCGATCGTCATTTTGTATACCATACCTTTCCTTTTTCTAGATATCAGCACTATGAATATATTGTACCACTTTATCTGCAAAATGTAAATTATCAAAACAAACAAAGTAATCAATAAATCAGAAAAATAAGATATTACTTTTAATCTTAAAGCAAAATGCAAAGAAAAAAGCTAAGTATATCAGAGAATACTTCTATTGACATACGGAAGATATTAAGGTATAATGTAAATTGCGGAAATAAGGTTGCTTTTGCAACCATATATAACATTTTATATGAAAATGTTCCTATTGGTTGCAAAAAAATCCTATCATATTCCTGCTTCGATCAGGCGGCAAGCCAAAAAAATTTTTATATATCGGAGGAATCTCCTATGCTTACATTTAAAGAAAATTGCAAATATGCGATCGTTGTTCCCACATCAATGGGCGTTCGCATTACACCATCCGACAGAGCACCTGTTCATACAAGTGACTCATATCTGCTTCAGGCAACAAGTGCCGAATCCAATGTACTCAATGTTGCTGCATCTCTCGGTATGAAAACAAAGGTTCTTACTGCTTTTGTAAAAGACAGCCCGATTGCTCAGTTTATTAAAAATCAGCTTCGTTTCCGTGGAATCGATTATGAGGGAAAAGAAGTTCCTCAGGGCGGGCCTTGGGGCTACCGTCATCAGTTTAATATTGCAGATTCTGGTTTCGGTATGCGCGGACCTCGTGTATGGAATGACCGTGCAGGCGAAGTCGGTCTTACACTTAATATCAACGACTTTGACCTCGACCGTATTTTCGGCGAAGAGGGTGTTCAGATCCTGCATCTTTCCGGTCTTGTAGGCGCACTCTCTCATGAGACAAGTATATTCTGCCTCGAGCTTGCACGTGCAGCAAAGAAATACGGCACACGCATTTCTTTCGACCTTAACTTCCGTGCTTCTTTCTGGAAAGATCGTGAGCAGGAGCTGCACGAGATATTCTCTGAAATCGCATCTGTTGCCGATATCCTTATAGGTAACGAGGAAGACTTCCAGCTCTGTCTCGGCATTAAGGGTCCTGAAGCAGGTGGCAAGGATCTGTCCTCTAAGATCGACGGCTTCAAGGGCATGATCGAGGAAGTTCGCAAGGCATATCCAAATGCACAGGTATTTGCAACAACGCTTCGTCAGGTAATCTCCGCAAATGAGCATCTCTGGGGTGCTATTCTTTGGGCTGATGGTAAGTGGAGCGTTGAAGAACCGCGTCCGATCCCTGTACTTGATCGTATCGGTGGCGGCGACGGCTTTGTTTCCGGTCTTCTCTATGGTCTTCTCAGGAATTTCTCATACGAGGATTGTCTCCACTTCGGTTGGGCAACAGGCGTTCTCGCCGTTACCTCCCTCTACGATTACGGCACACCTGCCGACGAAGATCAGGTCTGGGATATTTGGAAGGGCAACGCTCGCGTAAAGAGATAAATCTGTTATAAATAATAACTAAGGAGATATAACAAATGAAAAAAGCTGATATCGGTCTTATTGGTCTTGCTGTTATGGGTGAAAACCTTGTTATGAATATGGAAAGCAAGGGCTTCACAGTAGCTGTATACAATCGTACAGCCGAAAAAGTCACAAATTTCGTTAACGGCCGTGCAAAGGGCAAAAATATAATAGGCACATATTCTATAGAAGAGCTTTGTGCTAATCTTGAAAAGCCGCGTAAGGTCATGATGATGGTCAAGGCAGGTGCTCCTGTCGATGCTTTTATTGAGCAGATCATCCCCCACCTCGAAGAAGGTGACATTATAATCGACGGCGGTAACTCGCACTTTCCCGACACGATCAGACGTACAAAGTATGTTGAAAGCAAAGGTCTTCTCTACATCGGCACAGGTGTTTCCGGCGGTGAAGAGGGTGCTCTCAAGGGACCGAGCATGATGCCGGGCGGATCTCCCGCAGCTTGGCAGCACGTTAAGCCTATTTTCCAGGCTATATGTGCTAAGGTCGAGGACGGTTCTCCGTGCTGCGACTGGGTCGGCGAAGACGGTGCAGGTCATTTTGTAAAAATGGTTCACAATGGTATTGAATACGGCGATATGCAGCTTATCTGCGAAGCTTATCAGCTCATGCGTGATTATCTTGGAATGTCTGCCGATGAAATGCATGAAGTATTCAAAGAGTGGAATAAAGTTGAGCTCGACAGCTATCTTATTGAGATCACACGCGATATCCTTGCTTACAAGGATGAAGACGGTGCTCCTATCGTTGACAAGATCCTTGACACAGCAGGACAAAAGGGTACAGGTAAATGGACAGGCATTGCAGCTCTTGATGAAGGTGTACCGCTTACACTTATCGGTGAGGCTGTATTCTCCCGTTGCCTCTCAGCAATTAAGGAAGAGCGTGTAGCTGCTTCCAAGGTTCTCACAGGTCCGACTCCGAAGTTTGAAGGCGACAAGGCTGCATTTATCGATGATATCCGCAAAGCACTTTTCGCTTCCAAGATCGTATCATATGCACAGGGCTACACACTTATGCGTGCTGCTGCAAAAACATATGGTTGGAATCTCAACTACGGCGGTATCGCTCTTATGTGGCGTGGCGGTTGTATCATCAGAAGCGTATTCCTCGGTAAAATCAAGGAAGCATTTGATAATAATCCCGAGCTCACAAACCTGCTCCTTGATCCGTACTTCAAGGAAACTATCGACAACGCTCAGGCAGGCTGGCGCAGAGTTTGTGCTGCCGCTATCATGAACGGTATTCCTGCACCTGCATTTACGACAGCTCTCGGTTACTACGATGGCTATCGTTGTGAGAAATTACCTGCTAATCTCCTTCAGGCACAGAGAGACTACTTCGGTGCACACACATATGAACGTATCGATCATCCCAGAGGACAGTTCTTCCACACAAACTGGACAGGTCACGGCGGTGATACATCTGCTTCCACATATGTAGTCTAATATTATTTATTATATTTTCGGGCGGATGCACCATGCATTCGCCCATGTAAATATAGATAAAGGAGAAATTTAAATATGAATAATTTGATAAGAACTTCTCAGATCGGTCTTAGTGACAGCGATCTCTATTCTGCATTAGCCGAATCGATCGCCGACTGCCGTGAAAAGCTTCGTAAGGTACTGCTCATTCCTCCCGATTATACAAGATTTCATTCCTGTGCAGGTAAGATAACAGCTTATTATTATAAGGCTCTTAAGGATACCTGTCAGGTAGATGTTCTCCCCGCTCTCGGCACACATTTTGCTATGACAAAGGAAGAATGTGAGGACTTTTTTGAGGGCGAGATCCCCTATGAAAATTTGATCGTTCATAATTGGAAAACTGACGTTGTAAAGATCGGCGAAGTTCCGGCGGAATTTGTAAGTGAGGTTTCCGAGGGTCTTGTAAATAATTCTATCGATGTCGAAGTGAATAAGCTTTTGATGGATGACTCCTATGACCTCATACTTTCCATAGGTCAGGTCGTTCCTCATGAAGTCGTAGGTATGGCTAACCGTAACAAGAATATTTTTGTCGGATGCGGCGGTAACTCGATGATAAACAACTCCCACATGCTCGGTGCTTTTTACGGTATGGAACGTATCATGGGTAAAGATCATTCGCCTGTACGTAAGGTTTTCGATTATGCTGAGGAGCATTTTCTAAGTCACATTCCTCTTGTATATATTCTTACCGTTACTACAGCTACCGAAGGTAAGATAAATATGCACGGTCTATTTATTGGGCGTGAACGTAAGTACTTTGAGCAGGCTGTAGCACTCAGTCAGGAAACGAATCTCAGATTTGTTGACAAGCCATTCAAAAAGGTCGTTGTTTATCTTGATCCAAAAGAATTCAAGAGCACTTGGCTTGGAAACAAATCTATCTATCGCACACGTATGGCTATTGCCGATGGTGGTGAGCTCATCGTTCTCGCTCCCGGCATTCGTCAGTTCGGTGAGGATCCCACAAACGATGAATTGATCCGTAAATACGGCTACGTCGGACGTGTAAATGTTCTTGAGCTTTGTAAAGAAAATGAAGATCTAAAGAACAATCTCTCCGTTGCGGCTCATCTTATCCACGGTTCATCAGATGGAAGATTCTCTATAACATACTGCACAAAGCTTATAACAGAGGAAGAAGTAAGGGGTGCAGCATTCAATTACATGCCGTATGATGAAGCTGTTAAGCTTTATGATCCCGAAAAACTCAAGGACGGCTACAACACACTCGAAAACGGCGAGGAAATCTACTACATTTCCAACCCTGCACTCGGACTTTGGGCAGATAAAAACCTATTTTAAATTGAAAGGTTGAGTAGAAATGGCAGAAAAGTGTTTTAAAATCGATAATCTTACGATCAAATCCTATGATTCCAGAAATGAAATGGGAGCTTGTGCTGCTGCCGAGGCTGCCGCAGCTTTGAAAAAAGCTCTTAAGGAAAAAGATGTTATAAGAGCAATATTTGCCGCCGCTCCGTCTCAGAATGAATTTCTTGCTTCTCTTATCGCTGACAAGGACATTGACTGGACAAGAATCGAAGCTTATCACATGGATGAATACATCAATCTCGACCCGGATGCTCCTCAGGGGTTCGGCAATTTCCTTCGTGACAGAATATTCGGCAAGGTACCGTTTAAGTCCGTATCCTATCTCAACGGCAATGCCGAGTGTCTTGATTGTGAATGCAAGCGTTATTCCGCACTGATCGAGGGTGGAGTCGATTTTGTATTTATGGGTATCGGTGAGAACGGTCATATTGCTTTCAATGATCCTCCTGTCGCTGACTTTAATGATCCTAAGCTCGTTAAAGTTGTTGAGCTTGATCAAAAATGCCGACAGCAGCAGGTAAATGACGGATGCTTTGCATCTATCGACCTTGTTCCCACACATGCGCTGACTCTGACAGTTCCTGCACTTTTCTCCGGCAAGCAGCTGTTCTGTATAGTTCCTGCTCCGACAAAGGCCGACGCTGTCAAAGCAACACTCCAGGGACCGATCAACGAAACATGCCCTGCATCCATACTGCGTCGCCACAATAACGCAACACTTTACATCGACAACGACAGTTCATCAAAGCTCTGATCTGATTTTGCTTTGCGGCATGAGATCAGTCAATAATGTCTGAACTCTTTTGTATGCTGTTTCCATGACACAAAGGAAAAGTATCATAAAACAGTCAAGACCATCGATTTTTTCGATGGTCTTGACTAATTTTTTCGATCTTAATTTATCAGTTTCCGGCAAACACCTGTGCCCAATAATGTGTACCGTTGCTTCCAACATAATGACTTATACCTATGCGAGAAAAACGGCTCTGAAGAATATTATCTCTATGCGCTTCCGAGTTCATCCATGCTTTAACGACTTCGTCAGCAGTGCTATATCCCATTGCAAGATTTTCACCGGCTATCATATACGAAACACCTGTTTCACCTAATACCGTATACCATTCTTCTCCACTTGGACGTTTATGTGCAAACGTTGACTTCAACTCCTTTGCACGCTTTTCCGCTGCATTGACAAGGGATGAATCCTTATAAAGCCTCGGCAAATTCTGCTCCTCACGTATTTCGTTTATCAATTCAAGTGCCTGATCTTCTAAAGATACCTCACTGTACTGTGCAGGATCAGATGATTCGGGGACTTCCTTATTAGTGTATAGCTTCACCGCGCTATTTGCGCTGTCCCATGAAACATCGAAGTCATTAAGCTCAGCTATTGCTCTGACCGGCAGGTATGTCGTACCGTTATAAATGAAAGCGTCTACAACATTGCCGTTGACATCTGTCGGTATAAACTCCTTATCATCAACAAATATTTTTACACCTGAAGATACTTCGATCATCTTCATATAAGCAGAGGCTACAACATCCGGCACAAGCACGAACGTACATAGCATAATAACAGTGCCAAGAAATGCATATTTGATTTTATCCATACGTCTCATTATACCTCGTAACCTCCATTTGTTATTATTTAGATATACTTTGGTTATTTCTTTTCTTCAGGTTCTCTATCGCCATGCGTCTTCTCCTCTTACGCATATGAATATTGTACGTTCTTACCGATAACGAAACAATTATCAAAAGCACCATAAGCAACGTGACGCAGACCACAATTATTGCGGCAATATTCTTAGTATCCTTTTTCTCTTCTGTCACGGTAGTTTCCGTGTTATCTGCTTCTTCCACATCTTCGGTATTCGGTCGGATATCACCTATTACGCTTCCTGTACCGTTTGAAGCCTCGTTATCGTATATTGATATGACTTCACCATTTTTATTTATCAGCATAAATTTTCCGTCTTTACCTACGACGGCAACGCCGTTTATAAATGAAGAAACGAAATCATATTCACATGCAATGACCTGCTTGCCGTTGATACCGAGATATCCCCATAAATTATTTCCGCATACAGGCGCAAGATCGTCACTGAAATCCTGTGCATCAATAAGTGTGACTGGTATTGTATTTTCTCCGAGCTTATTGATAAAGCCATATTTATCGATACCGTAACCGTTGGCTCTTGCATTTGCAACCTTTGCCATTCCATTTGAAAATGGCCAGATATAATCCCACGTTGTATCTATCACCAGAGTACCGCTGTAATCGGCAAATCCCCATTTTCCATCCTTGCATACACCTACAAGTCCTTCCGATGGGAACTCAACATCATCCCAAACGCACTCTATAACGATATTACCCTCGTTATCTACAAAGCCCCACTTACCGTTCTCCTCGATCATTGCAATTCCGTCATAAATATTGGAAAAAACATTTTCATATATAATACTTCCATCGGTTCCGATAAGCTTTCCTGAATAGTCTTTTGTTACATACGCAACACCTGTGCTGAACTTATCGGCATAGTCATATTCGAATGGAATCACATTATTTCCTTTGTAATCGATAAAACCATACTTTCCGTCTTTTTTTACGGCTATCAGGTTTTCAGAAGGCTCTCCTACTTCTTCATATATACATTCTATGACTAATTTCCCTGTAATATCGATAAATCCGTATTTATCATCCTTTTTTACACTTGCAAGTCCGTCTGCAAAGCTGCCTGCATCATCATATTCAAGACTTATCGATGCTATCCCTGCGGCATCTATATAGAACAATTTACCATTTTGCTCTACACACGCAAGTCCCATTGAAAAATGATCGGCACGGTCATACTTAAGCGGTATGGCAAGCTTTCCGGCTGTGTCGATAAAGCCCCATTTCCCGTCTACGCATACAGGCAAAAGTCCTTCATTAAATAGCTCTGTACTTTCCGATGAATAACGATAGTCGATAACATTATAATAGTCAAGATAGTATGCACCGTCGGAATAAGCATACTTACCTATAGCATCGAACATATCAATACCGTCACTATCCGCATATATCGGTACGGCAAGCAGTATCGTGCATACGATAATAATACTTATCAGCTTCTTCATTCTCTTTACACCTCACACAGATGGTAGTCAAGCTTAGTGTATTCTTTACAATAAAAGTGTATCAAAAATACAGCGAATTGTCAAGATTATCTGTAAAGTGTACTAAATTGTAATATTATAAAATATGCTTGAATTCGTTCCTCCTATGTTATATAATTATAATGCTTAAATTTTTATGAATATTTTGAATAGGAATAGGTTTCATGCTTGATAAGATAAAGAACAGTTCGATAGTACGCATTTCAACAGAGCTCATCAGGAGGTATTTCGGTCACGGAATCTCACGCACAGGTGCGGAGCTTGCATATTTCTTTTTGTTTTCTTTCTTCCCTCTTATAATTTTTATCACCTCACTGATCGGTAAGCTTAATATAGATCTTTCCGAGGCAATGACAGATGCGGAGCATGTTATACCGTCTGACATTCTGTCGCTTATCGACAACTACATAAATTACCTTGCTTCAATTCAATCCGAGGGTCTTATGTATACCGGGATCTTCATGACCATATACTTTTTTACACGCTCCGTAAACGCACTTCATTTTGCGATGAACAGAGCCTACAGTGTCAAGGAGCAGCGTAATGTTTTTATACAGTTTTTAATATCAATAATGTTTACCGTGCTTCTCATGGCTATGATCATAGTAACTCTGGTGCTTCTCGTATCTGGCAGATCGTTATTGGAAGCACTCAGCAAGCTGATCGAAGTGGATATTTATAATATAGAATTATGGAATATACTTCGATTTGCAGTTGCCGCATGTGCATTTCTTTTCACGCTTGCTTTACTTTATACTATTTTGCCGAGCAAGAGAATAAAACTAAAGCAAGCCATGCCCGGAGCTTTTTCAGCTATGCTTGCATGGCTTGCCGTATCTATCGTATTCTCGTTTTATGTTGAAAATATCGGTCGATACTCATTTTTATACGGTTCGATCGGTGCTATCATGGTGCTTATGCTGTGGTTATACCTGACAGGCATCATCCTTGTTATGGGAGCTGAATTCAACAGCTCGATCGAAGCTTACAAAAAAGAGAAAAATGAATACGATCTTGAAATCATCGATCACGATCGATTTTTACAGGAGTGATGCTCTGAGTTCTTCTCCCGACTTCGGTGAAAGCATTGCCGGAGCAACATCAAATACTGTAAATGCACCGACAAGTCCTGATTTTCTCATCTTGTAAATTGCTCTTGCATATGCAACAAGTACACTTGATGTGAAATCCGGATTTGATTCAAGCTTAAGAGAATATTCTATAACATGGCTCGTGCCGGATGCGGTTTTTCCTGTTCTGAAAACGAAACCCCCGTGCGGCATTGCGCTGTGTTTTTCTTTTAACTCAGCTTCGGAAATAAAGTTTACCGTCGTATCATAGTCGGAAAAATAGTTCGGCATATTGATTATTTCATTCTTTACATATTCTGCATCCGCACCGTCTTCAAGTACAACATAGCAGTCTCTGAGATGCTTCTGGCGTGTTGTGAGCTGAGGATTCAAGCCGCTGCGTACAGCCTCCACCGCACTCTCTACAGGGATAGTATACTGCTTTGCATCCTTAACGCCCTTGATACGGCGGATCGCATCGGAATGACCCTGACTTACGCCCTTGCCCCAGAAGGTATAGTCATTACCGTCGGGAAGAATTGCTCCTGCCATCATTCTGTTTACTGAAAACAGTCCCGGATCCCAGCCTACGCTGATTATACCGGCAGTTCCTGCCATCTTATGTGCTTTATCCATTTTTTCGAAATATTCAGGTATTTTTGCATGAGTATCAAAGCTGTCTATCGTATTAAAATATTTTGCAAGCTCCGGGCCCTGATTCGGAAGGTCTGTAGCCGAACCGCCACAGAGTATCATAACATCTATCTTATCAGCATAAGATGCAACATCATTCATTGAAACTACCTTTGCATCGCTGTTAATCTTCAAATCAGATGGGTTTCGTCTTGTAAAAACAGCTTCGAGAATCATGTCAGAGCTTTGCTTCACTGCATATTCTACGCCTCTGCCTAAGTTTCCGTAACCTGCGATGCCAATTCTAATTTGTGCCATTTAGTTCGATCTCCTTTTGTTTTGATTTTTACCGGTTTTGTTTCTTTGATGATATGCAGTCATATTATAAGTATTGTAACAGCATATCTGTCTCCTAAAACATCTAATATTTTACCATTATTTTTTTAAAGATACAATAAAAATATATCTAAATTTTAAATAATATATTGCAGTATAAAACTTTTAATGATAGAATTATTTTTGTAAATAATAACGGAGGGGTTATTTTTGAAAATCGGAAACGTAGATATCCCGGGAAAAACAGCACTTGCGCCTATGGCAGGTGTTACCGATATGGCATTTCGTGAAATATGCCGTGAATACGGCGCTCCATATACATATACTGAAATGATAAGCGCTAAGGCACTGACATATGAGGATAAAAAAACAGGAAATCTCTTACTTCTCGGGAAAAATGAACATCCGTGTGCTGTTCAGATTTTCGGCAGCGATCCCGACTCGATAGCCAAAGGTGCCGGACTTGCCGTAGAAATATCCGGAGCTGATATACTCGATATAAATATGGGCTGCCCGACTCCGAAAATCGTCTCAAACGGTGACGGAAGTGCTCTTATGAAAAACATAAAAGCTGCATCTGAGATCATAAAAGCCGCATGCAAAAGTGTTGATGTTCCTGTCACAATAAAAATGAGGCTTGGCTGGGACAGTGACAGCATAAATGCGGTAGAATTTGCGAAAATGGCTGAAGACAGCGGTGCAGCTGCTATCGCTATACACGGAAGGACCAGAGAGCAGATGTATTCCGGCAAAGCCGATTGGGATATGATCGCAGAGGTCAAGCGCAATGTAACTATACCGGTGATCGCAAACGGTGATGTCTTTAAGGCTGAGGATGCATTGTCGATCTTAAAGCACACAGGTGCCGATATGTGCATGATCGGACGTGGTTCACTCGGCTGCCCATGGATATTCAAGCAGGCTGAATGTGCAATAAACGGTGTCGATATACCTGATCCTCCAAATGTCTCCGAGCGATTTGACATAGCGGAGCGTCAGATCCGAATGACTGCTGTATATAAAGGCGAGCATATTGCCATGCTTGAAGCCCGAAAGCATCTTATGTGGTATATGAAGGGTCTGCGCGGATCTCAAAGCTTTAAAGGAAGAATATCTAAGCTTTCAAAGCTCGATGAAATGTGTGAGATCATCAATGACATAAAAGACTATTACACAAAAAGGGAGGAATAGCGTTTTGGATATCAATGAGTGCGTAAAGCGTGCCAAAAAAGGTGATATTGATGCGTTTGAAGCTATCGTTAAAGCGTATGAAAAGAAAATATACAACCTTGCACTCAGATATGTCAACAGCAACGAAGACGCCTGTGATATATCCCAGGAAATATTCATACGCATATACAAAAAAATAAGCAGCTTTAAGGAAGAGTCCTCTTTTTCAACATGGGTGTATCGTGTTGCTGTAAACGCATGTATAGATCATATACGCAAGAACAAGAAAAACAATACGATCAGTCTTCATAAGGATAACGATGATGAGGACGATGAGCAAATCGAAATAGCCGACACCTCTTATTCCCCTGAAATCGTATATGATAAGATAGAGCTGCGTGAAAGTATAAAAAAAGCTTTTAACTATTTGTCCGAGGAGCACAGACAGGTAATAATACTTCGTGACATCAACGGATTCAACTATGATGATATTGGTAGGATCCTTGATATAAGTGAAGGTACTGTCAAATCAAGGATATTCCGAGCAAGAGAAAAGCTGTGTCGCATCTTATCGCAGGATGGGAACATATTCGGATCAGCTTCGTCTAAAGGTAATAGAAGGGAGGCGGGCAAGCATGAGTAATTGTACCCATTTTGTTGAACTGATAAATAAATATGTTGACAATATGCTAAATGAAAAAGACGAAAAAGAGCTCATGACTCATATCAATGAGTGCGATGAATGCCGTACCCGCTTTGAAATGATGAAGCTTCTTACAAGCGAAATGTCGCATATGGAAGAGGATGTTCCCGTCGGATTTACAGAGTCTGTAATGAATAAAGTACGACATGAGAAAAAGAATGCTTTTCTTCGCATCATAACATCGAGACCGTTTATCGCCTCGACCGCTGCGGTAGCTCTCATCGCCCTGTGTGTATCTATTCCGATCGGGAATAGCGCAAAGTCATCCGACTCTGCTTCCAGCGAAAGTGCTTCTATAGCATATGATGCAGCATCCGGGAATCTTTCCACAGGCTCATCAGCTGTTACCGAATCCGGTAATGAAGCGGATTACAAGAAAACATCTGACGGCGAACTTGAAGTGGCAGATACCGAAAGCTCGTCCTTGCAGTTCAGCTCAAGCTCATCATCAGCAGCATCCGTTCCATCTTCTTCGATATACTCCGAAACCGAAGATCATGAAAATGACTCCAACGTAGATACGCTTGGAAGTAATAAAAAAATGGAGTCGGTAATACTCGCCGATAGCATCACAGGTAAGTATAAGATGATCACCGTTATATATGATGAGCAGGCATCGTTTAACGATTTATCTTACGATCTATATGTGACAGACGATTACAATGCTATCGTTATGAGCTCAGATGATTATAGCAAATTCAAGTCGGAAAACGACGATGTTAAAATCACCGAATATACCGATACTAACGAATTCCCGAATATCGATGCAGATTTCGATGATATCCTCATTATAATTTATAACGAAAAGCAATAAAAACATTTACAACAATTATGCGGCAGCCTGAATTGTTCTATAACAATAAGGCTGCCGCATAATTATTTGATCTGTTTTGTAGGTTAAGTGATCTGATAAACAATTTTAACGTTATCTGTATTATATAGCTCCGAGCTGCATATATAATCATTATATGACAATCTAAAATGCTTTATATCGGAATTTTTCAGCAGCTTTGCATACTTAAATCCGCAGTTTGTCAACACTTTTTCTGAGCTTTTATTGTATAAATAGCAATTTGCCGTTATGTATTCAAGCTTTAAACGATCAAAAGCATAGCACATGGCTGCTCTCGCACAGCTTGTTGCGATTCCATTGCCTCTGTAAGCTTTATTTACAGCATACTCCAGCATTCTCGAAAAGCTGTCGTATCTCCTGTGAAGCCCCACACAACCGACCACCTTACCGTCTATATCGATCGCCCATATGTCATCCGCTCTTCTGTAATGCTCTATGACCTTTATCGATTCGGCTACGCTGTAATGAGCGTTCCACCCTGCATCACATGCTGTTTCGGAATCACCTGCATATTCGAACAGGTCATCTGCATCGTTAACTTCCCATTGCCGTAGAACGATCATATTATTCTCGAATGGCACATACATCTATCCACTCAAGACTGTTTGAATATTTAAACAGGTCATCGCATGTAAGTTCGATTGCGCTGTTGGAGCTTCCGCACGCCGGGAACACCGTATCAAATCTCTTGAGAGAAACATCCGTATATACCTTAACATTTTTCGGAATAGCAAATGGACAAACTCCGCCTACAGCATGTCCGATAAACTCAATTACCTCTTCAGGAGTCAACATCTTAGCTTTTTGTGAGAAGAGCTGCTTATACTTTTTATTGTCGATCTTCGTGTCACCTGCGGCAACAATAAGTATACAGCCGTCATTGAGCTTAAACGATAGTGTCTTTGCTATTCTTGCCGGGATCACACCTACAGCCTCGGCTGCAAGCTCAACAGTAGCACTTGATACAGGGAATTCAAGTACATCGTTTTCACGACCGAATTGTTTAAAATATTCACGTACTCTTTCTATTGACATAGCAGTATCTTTCCTTTCTTCAAACGAGCCGCATCATATGATGCGGCTATTATTATCTATCTGTACAGATATATTTTTCCGACAGTTCAATTCACTTAATACATTTTAGCATATCTTATTTCATTTGTCCATGTATAATCATTATTTTCTCTGCCAAACACATCCTCAATTAGTTGAAAGGATATTGACAATATCTCATAAGACTGTTATAATATAAATTACAAGCGTAACGTTACACGTGCAATTTTATAGAAAGGATAATATCATGCCACGAGGTTTTATGTTTACAAGAGCGGAGATCATTGAAGCCGCATTGGAGCTGACAAGAGAGCGAGGGTTTGACGCTGTATCCGCACGTTCTCTCGGTGAAAAGCTCGGTAGTTCTTCTCGTCCGATATTCAGTCATTTTGAAAACATGGCAGAAGTACAAAAGGCTATAATTGAAGAAGCAAATAATATCTATCAATCATATTTGAAAGAAGATATGTCATGCGGTAAATACACTCCATATAAAGCAAGCGGTATGGCATATATCCGATTTGCAAGAGAAGAAAAGGAGTTGTTTCGGCTGCTTTTCATGCGTGATCGATCAAATGAGGATAAAAATAAGATCTCGGAAGAAACCAATATGCTCGTAGAGCTTATCTGTAAGCAGATAAATATAACTAAAGAACAGGCATTTTTGTTTTATATTGAGATGTGGGCATACGTTCACGGCATTGCGACCATGATCGTCACAGGATACTACGACTGGAGCGAAGAGCTTGCAAGTCAGACAGTAACAGATATGTATATCGGATTAAAATATAAGTACGAAAACAAAACCGGCTGCTGAAAATCAACAGTTAATTTGTTTTCGACGAAAATTCAAGGAGTATGAGATGAAGAACATAATTAAAATCGAGCATCTGAGTAAAAGCTTCGGTAATGTAAAGGCTGTACAGGATCTGAGCTTTTGCGTAAAAGAGGGCGAATTATTTGCATTTCTCGGTGTTAACGGTGCGGGAAAGTCAACAACGATCAATATTATGTGCGGTCAATTATCAAAGGACGGAGGAAATATAGTTATTGACGGTCACGATCTCGACAAGGATAAAGAAAGTATAAAGAGAGAGATCGGTGTTGTTTTCCAGGGTTCTGTTTTGGACAGTGCGCTTTCTGTCTACGATAATTTGGAAAGTCGAGCAGCTTTATATGGTATCATCGGTACTGAATTCAAGACAAGACTTAAGGAGCTTTCTGAGCTTCTTGACTTTGAAAAGCTACTCAAAAGAACTGTCGGCAAGCTGTCGGGCGGTCAGCGCAGAAGGATCGATATTGCAAGAGCATTATTGAACAATCCAAAATGCTTGATCCTCGATGAACCGACTACAGGTCTTGACCCTCAAACAAGAAAAACACTCTGGAATGTCATTTCCGAGCTCCGCAAAAAAGATAACATGACTGTATTTTTGACTACACACTACATGGAGGAAGCTGCCGAAGCTGACTACGTCGTTATAATTGACAGCGGTAAAATATCAGCAGAGGGAACCCCACTTGAGTTAAAAAACACATACACAGGTGATTATATAACTCTATACGGCACAGACGAGAACACAGTAAAGCAGCTTGGCGTAAGCTACGAGCCTATACATGATGCTTATCGACTGTCTGTTCCAAACACAAAAACGGCAACTGAGCTTATTATAAAATATCCTAACATATTTTGCGATTACGAAATAACGAAGGGAAAGATGGACGACGTTTTTCTCAACGTCACAGGCAAACAACTTGTAGGAGGTGCAGAAAAATGAACACTGCCGTTGTACTGATAAAACGAAACATCAAGCTTTTTTTCAAGGATAAAGGCATGTTTTTCACCTCATTGATAACGCCTGCTATCTTACTTGTTCTGTATGCTACATTTCTTGGCAATGTATACCGTGACAGCTTCGTATCGGCAATGCCCGAAGCATTCAAGCTTTCCGATGAGATCATCGGAGGTCTTGTCGGTGGACAGCTCATGTCCTCGATTTTAGCGGTTTCTTGTGTGACCGTTACCTTTTGCTCCAATTTTCTCATGGTTCAGGATAAAGCGAACGGTATCATAAAAGACCTGAGAATCTCCCCTGTCTCATCCTCTACTCTTTCGATGAGCTACTATATTGCAAATCTTATTTCATCTCTTATCATCTGCTTCATAGCCGCATGTATCTGCCTCATCTACGTCAGCTTTGAGGGATGGTTTATGTCTGCTGTAGATGTATTGCTTCTGTTCGTTGACATAGTACTGATCGTTTTATTCGGCAGTGCTTTATCCTCAGTTATAAATTTCTTCTTGTCAACTCAGAGCCAGATCTCGGCAATAGGTACTATCATCAGCTCAGGTTACGGCTTTATTTGCGGAGCTTATATGCCGATATCCTCTTTCGGCAGTGGCTTGCAAAAGGCTATCTCTTTCCTGCCCGGCACATATGCTACAGCCCTTGTCCGCAATCATTCCATGAACGGTGTACTTACAGAAATACAAAATCAAGGCGTACCTACAGAAGTCATCGAAAATATTAAAGCATCTCTTGACTGTTCACTGACTTTTTTAGGACATAAGGTGGAAATATCTGCGATGTATATCATCCTCTGTGCGACGATCGTTGTCCTGCTTGGTATCTATATTCTCCTGAATGCTTTTCAGAAGAATAAAAACTAGCGTATTACGTCAAAAGCTGTGTTATAACATCCGAAATATCCGCATAAATACAAAGCGACCTGTTTCTTATTTCATGAGGACAGGTCGCTTGTCCATAGTTGATACAAGCATAGTACTTTTCAACTTATCTATTTCCAAGGAGCAATCTCTCGTAGATCCCTCTGTCTCTGTCCTTGAAAACATTAAAAACAACCTTTTTTACGCTTGTTTCTTTATTTAAAAATTCATTAACTGTTTTTACTGCGATCCTTGCCGCCACTTCGTTGGGAAAATGAAATTCACCTGTAGAAATGCAACAGAATGCTATACTTTCCACATCATTTTCACTCGCAAGCTCCAAGCACGAGCGATAGCAGCTTGCTAAAAGCTCCTCATCACGTACTGTGACCGCTCCCTTAATAATCGGACCTACTGTATGCACTACATATCTGCAAGGAAGATTATACGCAGATGTAATCTTTGCTTGCCCTGTAGGCTCCGGATACCCCTGTTTCTCCATTATTTTAGCGCATTCACAACGCAGCTCTACCCCGGCAAAGGTATGAATGGCGTTGTCGATGCAGATGTGATTTGGCGCATAGCAGCCCGTCAAACCGCTATTTGCTGCGTTAACGATAGCATCACAGCGAAGAGTGGTGATATCTCCCTGCCAAAGATAAAGTCCTTCCCGAACAGGAGTCAAAGCCGCAACATCTGTAATGCCTTTTTCGGCAATTTCTTCTCTAAGATACTCATTCTGAACATCCAGAAAAGCTGCCGTAACTTCATGTGCAGGGCGAATATTAAGCAGTCCACGCAGTAGATACCGTTGTTTATCCTCGTTCTCCGGAATCACTATATTTTTATATTCTTCACGTTCTTGCAACAATGATCTTATCAGAAATTCTCTGCGTTCCGTTTGCTTCATGATCGGAACCTCCTTTTTATCTGCAGCAGCAAAGGTATTGTCTGTTTACTGTGCAGTTCAACTCAATTAATTGAGCTTATCTATATTCCCAAAATGTAAAATCCATTATACATTTTTGACTTTATCAGCCACTCTGTCAACACTTCGTGCTCTAACGGCATATTCTTACGAAGTCTATCTATAATCTGATCTGTCAAAAATGGAGCATAGTAGTTGATCCCGTAAATATCAACTGTTCCACACTCTAAATTGTTGTAAATACCACGATCAAAAATATCACTGTACTCTTGATAAAAAGTATTCTCATCATTCACATACAGAGAGTCGTTTTGCCAGTGATTTATATTATCTACCAATTCTTTTATAGCCGTTCCACTCGGCAGCTTACAAAACTGCATTTCCACGAACGCAGAACCACCGTAGCTTCTTCTCTCCTCTTGAGAATTGAAGGTATGAAATAACACTGTATCACTCCTAAGTTCTTATCTTTACGGTCATTGATACATGCGGTGTTTTCCTGACCAAATATTTGTATATCCGCATTGCCGACCTTTTCGAAAAAGTTCGTTTTATCGTTATCTGACAGCTTCATTATACCTCAATCAAGCTACAGTTACAATAGAAAAGTCGAAATATACCGGAAGTTCTTTTACGGGAGCTTTATATCAAAAACAGCAAAAATATGCACATCCAAAAGTGTCCGGCCTTTGGAGGTGCATACCAACGATGATACCTATTTTTCTTATCAGGTATGCTGTAACTTCAATTTGATCGACAGTGATATCTCGGGAACAGCTGCTTTGTAGACCGCAGCCTGTTCGTACGCCCTCTTTTCTTTTTCTGTCTTACCCATTTTCTCATACAGCTTTGCCATGTAGTAGTAGATGTGCGCTTCCTGACTGAAGAAGGTCTTCGCTTCACCATAGGATCTCGGCATATTTATGCCATTCATGTAGATCTGCTCGGCTTCATCGTATTTCCCTGCCTCGGTCAGTTCTTTGCCGTATAGTGTGTGCATCCATGCATGCTGCTTTGTCAGCTTAACCTCGCCTCCCTCATAGATGTGGAAGTGCCTTTTTGCCCCCATGTTAATGGCTGTCTTGAAGTCTCCCATCTGGCAGATAAGTGTCAGCTTATCCAGGTAGCAGTCATCTCTTTCCTTGAGTAATTCCGGATATTTTTCGTACACCGCAAGTCTCTCCTCGATGGTGCAATTCATGTTTTTCAACAGCTGCTCATATTCAAGCAACAATCGAGGATCATTTTCCTTGAATTTCAATGCGTTTTCCATACATGTGCGTGCATATGCCGCATCATTTGCTTTATCAAAGTAATAGAGCGACAGATTTCTCCACGCTTTTGCGTGACCGGCATCGTTGGCGACGCAAATCTCCCAAGCCTTTGCGGCATCTATGTAGCGGAATTTATCGTAATAGAGGCAGCCAATGTAATAGTAAGCATTTGCACCGTTTGGATCAACACTTATCGCATTATTCAAAACAATAATGTCTTCAAGTCTGGATGGGAAGCAATAGCCTGTTTTACATCTGTTTGCAGCTTTGACCTGTTCATATCCGCAGCTACCAAGCTGCTTTCGCAGTATGCACGATAATAGCTAAACCATCGGATATGTATCGTCCGCAATCTCGAGTACATATAGTGCGTCCCCTCAAAGACCGGCTTTCATGTAATCAATAGCAACATCGATCATATTTTCTGCTTTGAGCCTGAACTGTTCGATATCCGAAGAGTTGTCTATATAATGGGAATACTCGACCTTCGCAAACAGGTCAAGACGATCATCCTGTACATTCTTCTCTGCATATGATCTTGCACCATTAAAACCCAAATGGCGCAATATTGCCGCTTTAAGATTCTGTGCCTTGGTGTGTCCTTTATTCAATCCGATCGATTCATCGATTTTTTCAAGGGCAGCTTTGTAGTCTCCTTTCTTACAATCAAGGCATGCCAGCTCAAACATTGCCGCCGAACGATGATTGTAATTCCATGCTGCACGGTAAAGTGTATCATATGCTTCTTTGTCACGGCCAAGGTAGGTCAGTGCTACTCCTTTGAGATAGAATGCTTCTGTGTCAGTTGGGTGCTGATTACGGCAGGTCAAGCGCTTGATAGCAACGTTGCAGTAATCCACGCATTTTTCAGGCAAAGACGACCCATAGACGTATTGCAACATATGTCGCCCTTATCTCTGCGAATACCCTCCAAATAGTAATTTCCAGGGCGGTAGTTGTGTTGCTTATATTGCTCCAAATAGTAGCCGTTGATGTAAAGCTCCTCCACGGTTTCGATCTCGGAGGGCCGTTTCACGGGCTCACGGACGTCAATCGGTGTTTTTTGTCCTCTTTTGTAAGGCGTATGGGAGATCAGCTCCTTGCCGTCACATGAGGTAAGAGAAACGGTAAGCTTTGAAAAATCTGTGTCGCCAAGCTTCAAAGTCTTTATGTAAGACGTAGTCAGATCGAGATCTGCCGTTTCTGTAAAAATGATATTCTCGCCCTCTGCGACCTTGATCACAGAGTCCTTAAACGTACCTGTCACATTGAAGCCGATAAACAGATCATTACCTCTCAGCTCCATATTCATTGCCGCATCGATGGAAGCATTTTTCGGCTCTCCGATATCATGAATAGGATACCAATACTGCTCAAATTCCTTTGTCTCGTAAGGCGCTATCCATGTGAAGTCAGGCTGATTATCGGTATAAACACCTGTCATCAATTCGATGTAAGGTCCGTTTTTATCGGTGAGGTTTGAACACCACATATCACCGAAATCGCCGGTACCCCAGTGCCACATCTTTTTACCGGGAGCGATATAATGATTTGCTACGGTTGCAACTCCTTTGTTGAGCCCTGTGTCATAGCCGGCAACATAATCCATATCCGACTGACCTTGTGAGATCAGGTAAGAAGAAGGAACCTTTACGGCATCGTAGTGTGAAAGGTCTGTACCCTCGCCGAAATTATAGGAACGTGCGGTCTTATATGTACCCTTGGCAATAGACCACTCCAAAACAGCACGACGATCATGGTCATTTACCCATTCACAGTCAGGAGGAAAAACGGTGCGATAGTCATTATTGACCGGAACCGCAAGATTTGCCCACCACATAAAGAGCTGAGGGAGTGATGTACGATTATACACCCTGACCTTTGCTTTGATATAGCTTCTGCCTGCATCCACGGTAATTCCTGCCATACCCTTCATACGGTTCATTGGTTCTACTTCACCTGTCCAAACAGTCTTGCTTCCGTCAGCATACTCCTCGATCACAGCTTCAAGAGGCATAAAGGTGGTTGGACGATGATGCTGTGGCCAGTTGAATTCGATCCCACCCGATATCCAAGGGCCTGCGATTCCAACAAGTGCCGGCTTTACTACCTCATTATAATAGATAAAGTCGTAGTTGCCTATTTTGTCTAATCCTCGCAGTATCTTTCCGCCAAGCGCCGGAACGACTTGCGTTTTAACATATTCGTTTTCAATGGTAAAAACATCGTACTCTATATCGGTTTTTATATCAGTGATCCCATCGGAGTAAGGAATGGGATAAATTCTTCCCGATGCGCCCTGATAAGGCTTGTTTTCAAAGAACATCGGCAAATCGTGTGCCGCTTTCGGAACGTAGGTCGGGATAGTTTGCTTCTTTTTTCAATACTTACTTTTTTCATTGATACATCTCCATGCACGTGTTGTAATAGTCATATTTCCGTTAAAAGAATCCTTGAACGGTAGGTCTTACGCTCTCCTACTTCTAAGAAATCGAAGCCAGCTTCTTTTCTTGAGAACGGAGAATTTTGACAGTTGGCAAGGCATGTCTGCGGTTCAAGACAAATATATCCATCACTGCCTCCATTATAGATAAGACGAAATCCGTATTTTTCGTCATTTTCATAAACCACACGTAATCTTTTGCCGATATCGGTGATCGACATTATCCCTTGACCGCGGTAATGCCTGCTTGTTTTACCATCGAACGGCTTGTATGTGCCATCAGACAATGCAATCGATGTTGCATCGAAAGGTATCTTTGCTCCCGTAGGAAGATAGTTTAACTCCATATAACGCTCATATTTCTCGAAAACATCGGCAAATACCATCATATTTTCCGGCTTACTGTGTGCCGTAAATAAGGTATTGAATGTAGTGTGAAAGCCGAGGAACAGTGGCATATTGTGCTCCGATAAATTCATAACAGTTACGGTGTAATATAATCCATCATCTTTCAATTCGTATTCCATAACGAGCTCAAATTCATGAGGAAACGAAAGATACGGCTCGCTTTTTGTTGCTGAGTAGCGACATCTTATTTTACTATCGGTTTTGTATATCAGCTCAAATGCTGTTCTGTGCAATTCACCATGCAAATGACAATTTGTCGCAGGCTCGTTTATAGGGAATACGTATTTCCTTCCCTCAAATTCAAACCTTCCGTTTTCAATTCTGTTGACAGGAAAAAGGATCGGCATACCGTAAAGATACAGATTATCGAGCTCACGATCTATGGGAGGTTCTCTCAGTAGCTTTGCGTTGTATTTTTCATTTTGCAGACTTACACAGTTTGCTCCGTGCTCAGTGTCTATGACCGCAGACCAATATCCGCAACGAATCGATATTTTATTGTCCATTGTCGTTTAAAAATTCCTTATCGGCAAGATCGCAGAATTCCTTGATCAATTCTATCTTCTTTGGGTCATAGGGACGATGATTGGGACGGTATAAATCGTGAAACCATTTTGTAAAGTCTAAATCTCGATCATTACCGTCATAATATCTCTGCCAGAGTCCTTCCCACGGCTCATAGGTCTGATATTTTCCTGCAACAAAGCCCCAATTGTAACAGCCGATCTTTTCAAGATAGAAGAGCGGGAAAAGCGAGAATACATCGTTATGCAGACATCTCCCGAGCCATTCTGTATTCAGTATCGGACGGCCTTCCTTTTTCAGGCGTTTGATGATTTTGATATGTATGTTATAATCATAGTAACAGTGATAGGATATGATATCGGAATTATCAAGTGCATACGGTTCTAATTCATTTAATGTGCCTCCACCTATTCTAAATACGCCTGCTGTCAACAGCTGTGACGGATCGATATCACGTACAATTTCAAACAGCTTTTTCAGATTAGGCAGCGTAATATCTTCTCTGCGACTGTTTCCCGGTTCGTTATAAATGTCCCAGATGCACATGCGTTCATCATTCTTATATTTTGTAACGATCTTTTTGACCATCCTAAAATAATCTTCTCGAGACTCCTCGTCATCCAGATAAAAATGAGACGCCGGTTCAGAATGAGCTCCGTGCTGAGAGTGCTTTTTCCCTCCGTGATATCCCCAATCATACTGCTGCTCGCCAATATACGGCATCTTCCAAAGCTCTGTTTTTGATGGCATACAATCATTCGCAAGAACAATCATACAAGATATGCCGTACTTAGCGCAAAGTGACAAATAACGATCAAACCGTTCCATAAATCCGTCGTGTTCTTCTTTCCAAACTACATACTCGATGATCAGACGGACTGTATTGAAGCCTGTTTCCTGCATAAGCTTCAGTTCTTCTTCCGTAGTCTTGAAGCGTTCCTCGAATCCAAGCTCCTGCCACTGATCAATACGGTTAGCGCAGTCTGCACTCATATAATTACAGCCTCTAAGCCACGGGCGACTATTGTACCATTCCCACGCCTTTTCTTTACTCCATCTCATATAAGATCCTCCATTTCCAAATTATTAATTACTTATACAACAGTTATAACCGATACACGTTTGCAAAAAAAGCTAAAACATGATAAAGTTATTCCAAAAGGTTAGGTGATGCATATGAAATATCATAATGAAAATTTTAATGGTACGCTTGACTTTCGCAGTTATTTTCATAAGAATTGGTGGGTAGAGCTGCACCTTCACGAGTACAGTGAGATCCTTTATTGTAAAAGTGGCGAGGGAGATATCTTGATAAACGGACAAAACATACGGGAATGACACCGATGCAATATCGACTTGCATTTAAAGAAAGATAAAAAGGGATATCGCGTTAGAAAAACTCACACGATCTCCCTTTTTGTATATTTAATATATTGAGTATATACGTTCATATTGATGTGATGTAACAATCGTCAAATATGAATACTTATCCATATCGATTTTCCCTCGAAAGCAGCTTCAATATCATTAAGCACGATATTATCAATGTCCGAAGGCTTTTTACTTATGTTTATAACGAATTTTCAAGTTGCTTTTTCTTAAGCCCGCTCAAGAGAGACGGATAAAGCTGACATGACATGCCGCCATCAACGATAAGCTCGGTTCCTGTTACGTTCTTTGACATATCAGTACCGAAGAACCAACAGGCGTTTGCAATATCCTCGAAATCGGAAATATCACCTATCGGTGTGAGCGATCCATTAACTATCTGTTTATTTCCCATAGATACCCAACGCTCGGTCTTGATAGTACCCGGCAAAACAACATTACAGCGTATACCGTACTGTCCCAAATCGACCGCAAGTGCTTTTGCGAGAGCGATTATTCCTCCCTTGGAGGCGGAATATGCCGCACGGTTAGGTATTGCACGATAAGCCGTATTGGAGCTTAAAAAAAACGATTGAGCCTTTATGTCTTTCACGCATACGTATCGCTGCCTGTCGGATTATCATAAAATTCCAAACAAGGTTAGTTTCGAACACCTCTTGGAAATCACTTACGGGAACCGTCCAAAAATCCTGTCCTGTGGCAGGAGCTTTAGGATCGAATCCCATATTTGCGGCATTCAAGACCACAGTTTCGACCGTTCTTCCGGTTGTGTCGATGTCATTAAAAATATCGATTATCTGCTGCTCATTGCGGATATTGCACTCGTAGCCTTTAGTAAATACACCATATGCTTTACATAAATTTTCCGCTGCCTTTTCGGCATCCTCTTTCCGACGACTCGTTACAAAAACATCCCAGCCTTGCTTTGCAAAAAGCTCGGCTATTCCGTAACCCGTATTATTATGAGCACCGGTTATAAATACTGCTTTATTCATTACAAAACACCCTTAAAAATAAAATTCCGTGCGAGTGGGTCTTATGTCAGTCAAAGCTCCTGTGTAGTGACGAAGAGTATGCATCACATACGGATGCTTTAAGCATTCCTCTTCGTTGATCTCAATACCAAGTCCCGGCTTATCGGGGATAGAGATATAGCCATCGTTATATTCAAGGCACTCGTCAGTCACATCTTTTCTCCATTCGACGTCACTATACATAATTTCAAGTATAGAGAAATTAGGACAGCAGGCGGCAAGCTGAAGCGTTGCTGCATTAGCAACAGGTCCTGACGGATTATGCGGAGCAAATGGTATATAGTAAGCCTCAGCCACTGCGGCGATTTTCTTAAGCTCCATAATGCCACCTGCGTGAGAAATATCCGGTTGGATATAATCTGCCGCACGCATCTCGAAGAGGTCTTTATAGGATTTGAGTGTATAAAGCCTCTCGCCTGCCGAAATAGCAACCGGCGATTTGTCACGCACAGCCTTTAAAGCCTCTAAATTGTCTGGCGGTGTGGGTTCTTCGAAAAACATAGGCTTGAATTGTTCGAGCTCTTTTGCTATCTTAATACCTGTAGGCACATTGAAGCGGCCGTGTCCCTCTATCAAAAGATCAACCTTATCGCCAACGGCATCACGCACCGCTGCTACACATTTTAGTGCGGTATCAAGATCGTTATTTGATATTTCGAGATAGGCTTTTCCAAACGGATCCCACTTCATTGCTGTTATACCACGCTGTACCGCTATTTTTGCCTTTTCTCCGAACTCCTCAGGCGTTTTTGCGCCGGCAAACCAACCGTTTACATAAATCCTTACCTTTTCGTTTACCTTTCCACCCAAAAGTCGGTAAACGGGAACATTGAGGTGCTTACCTAAAATATCCCACAGAGCCATTTCAACTGCTGAAAGCGCACTCATAAGCACTGCACCTCCACGCCAATAGGCATCACGGTATATGTCATGAAAATGCTTTTCGATATCCAGTGGGTTTTTCCCGACAAGATAGTCCTTTATATGCTCAACAGCTCCGATAAGTGCCTTTTCCTTATACTCAAGCGTTGCCTCGCCTACTCCGTCGATACCGCAATCCGTATAGACCTTTATGAATACCCAATTTGTACGGAAGCAATCCACAGTAAATGTTTTAACGTCTGTTACCTTCATAAATCGATCTCCTTATAAATGCTCGGAACCACCTTGTTTTCACACTTGAAGCCGTCGGCGGTTATTTCATCAAACATACCGATGTGCAAAGGAATGCATTTTTTCGGAGCAACACGCTTTGCAAAACGTGCGGCATCGGTCATATTCATATTATTTCCGACACCGTTTACAGGTAAGAACAAAGCATAAATATCGTTTGGAATGTCATCGAATATCTCCTCGTTATAAAGAGTGTCACCGGTGACATAATATTTTCTTTTGCTGTCGTCGATTATAACACCGACAGGCGTTATGTCACTGTGCTCGGCCTTGACCGCAGTAAACTCTATACCGTCTTGTGTCCAATGAGTATGACGGTTAAACAAAACATAGTTGTTGTTTCCCGCAAATTTTTTTACATCATTCCAAACCGACTTAGGTGACAGAACGGTAATACCGCTGTTTTCATCGATAAAGTGCTTGACAGTTTCAGGATCATAATGATCGAAGTGATTGTGTGTAAAGATCATTACATCGGGTTTTATTTTGAAAATACTCTCATCGACAGGTACTCTACGAAAGCTTTTCGGATTTATCTTTTCAACACTGTCGGAAAGGTATGGGTCTATCATTATTTTAAATCCGTTTTTTTCGAAAATCAGACCTGCTTGACCGATATATGTGACCTTCATAAGCTATCTCCTAATTTGAGTTTTAAGTCAACCGTCGATCTTGTCGAATACACGGACAAAGTCCACGATAAATGCATCGTCCTTGAATTCGCCGTCAATCACAGCCGGCTTGGAATGTCTGTAGCCCTTGACCTCGGTGGTGAGAAGTATGAACTGCGGAACATGGGAAACGTTTTTATCGGCGTGGGAAATAAGCTTTCCATCGCAATAGAAATCGTAGCCGTCGGGCTGCCAATTCATTCCGAAGTAATGCCAACCGTCTTCTGTCTCTTCAAGGTCGTAATAGACACGTCCCTCTTCTCTGACGTGCTTTCCGTATCCACCCATAATGTTTCCTGTGGTCGCCTTGCCTGTATTAAAGCACTCCATTATATCTGCCTCAATTCCGCACCATTCAGGTTCAAATCTTGCGCCTATCGTGGGTGACTGCATCCAAAAAGCACTCCACATAATTTCAGGCTCTTTTTGGAACTTACAACAGCATTCATAATATCCGTAACGGTGGACAAACTTCGGCTCTTCCAGTACGCCAAGCGGCCATATATCATCCCCTTCGTCAGGCTTGTCACTTTTGATTTTTGGAATATCAAAGGAATTCGAACCTGTCTGAAGTTGAGGTGAGACATAGCAGCCGTTACGCTCTACGCGGTGAAGCTCGACATGACTGTTACCATCGAGAACGACGCCCTTGTCGGTATAGGCATCAAAGGGTTTTCCCCAAAAGTTAAGACGGAAGTCCCATTTAGAGGTATCAAGCTCGGTACCATCAAATTCGTCTGCCCACGTGAGCTTCCACTCGCCATCAGGCAAAAAGCTTGGTTCGTGATTTTCAATTTCAAAACGTTTCATAATCAAATCTCCTTATAAAAATTATTATAATCAAGCATCGGTAAATCGGTTATCGTAATATTCTAAAATCTCAGTCAACCGTTCTCGATGAACATATGCTTCTTTTCAAGTTTTTCGAAGTCGAGACTTATTTTCGATTTCTTGACACCTATTTATTTTTTCGGTATAATTCTTCCCAAAGCATTGAAATTTTGTATTTTCAGTCACTTCTTATTGACTTTTGCGTGTTTTTATTTTATTATATTAACTATGGTATTTATACAAGAATATTAGTCAAATTATTAGATTTCTTACTGTGGTGATAATATGAAGGCATTCGAGATAGAAGGTACCGGGATTTTTAATTCACAAATCTTCCGTCCTAATACTAAAATATCAGACGAAAGAAAAACACGAATGTTCGAATTTGATCTTCCAATCGAGAACGGCGGAATATCTTATGTCGATGACGAGAGTGAACGTATAACACCGAACATTATGATTTGCGCCAAGCCCGGTCAAATACGACACACAAAATCTCATTTAAAATGTTACTATATCCATATAAGTATTTATGACTCTGAGTCTAACGAGGCGGCGCTGAAGCTTCCCGATTTTGTCAAGCTCAACAACAGTGAAGAATACGTTCGACTGTTTAAACAAATAATAAAATATCATAATTCAAGCTGTGAATACGACAAATATATGACCTACAGCTATGTATTGCGGCTTCTGCATATGCTCATTAGAGAATCCGACATCGGAAAGCTTGAAAATAGAAGCCGGTTTTCCAATGAACGCATCAACACTGCGATCGGATACATATCCGACCATTTGACCGACAAGCTTACACTTGAAAATGTTGCATATGCAGTTCATTCAAGTCCAATACATTTTCACAACTGCTTCAAAGAGGCCACAGGCAAAACTCTACACGTATATATAGAGGAAAGAAGAATAGAAAAATCGATCTTTCTTATGCAAACCACAGATATGACTCTTGCCGAGATCGCCTATGCCTGCGGATTTTCTTCGCAAAGCTATTTCAGCTATGCCTTTAAGCGGCATATGAAGGTCACTCCACGAAAGCACCTTGCCGACTTGAATAACAATTACGAAATTTAGCGTCAAAGCACTGCATTTTATATAGTTTCCGTGATTTGACAGTTTACTCTCACTCGGCTACCCATGTACAATTGTCTTTTCAGCTTACATCAAGCTCGCTATTTTTCCTAACCACGGTAGAATCCGCTATTTATCTTCATGCCTAAAGAGAATGACAAAACCGCTATCTTAGATTTCAACTAAGATAGCGGTTTAATGTTTGTATCAAAGTTCACACCTAACGGCATGTTCGTCCAATACACGTTATGGTGGACCTAAAGGGATTCGAACCCTCGACCTCTCGGATGCGAACCGAACGCTCTCCCAGCTGAGCTATAGGCCCATTCGCATTTCGTATTATATCACAATATATGCATTTTTTCAATATGTTTTTTATGAATATCAAAATTTATTCGTTATGTCAAATAACAGTTGACACACCTATGTTTTTCATATATAATTTTCCTTGAATCAGAGATTATGTCTAATACCATGATTTATGTGAAAATTATGGAGGTTTTTATGGAAAAGGAAATGCACTCAAGATCCGGATTTATTATGCTGTGTTTGTTTTATACCTTTTACTACATGGCAAGTGGAGTATACACATATTTATCTGTCTATCTTAAAAATGGCCCGGGATTTGACACCGATCAAATAGGAATACTTCTTGCGCTTGGTCAAATCGTTGCTATGTTTTCTCCTTATTTTTGGGGGATCGCTGCCGACAAATCGAAAAACAGAAATACGATATGGTTTTTAGTCGTTGCTATGTCCGTTATTGTAGCTGTTTTTATTCCGGCAAACAACAGCTTCATTTATGTAGCGTGTATACTTATAATCATGAACCTGTTTCACCCCTCGGTTATCGGTATGGCTGAATCCGTGTCTGCCGAGCTGTGTACAAAAAACAATTGGAGTCTGGCAAATACTCGTTTAATAGGTACTTTAACATATGCTGCGTCTACATTTTTGATAGGACATATCTTTATAGGTGATGAGCCTATGATATTCTACATATTCGCCGTTATACTTGCTTTATCACTAATTCCTATTTGTTTTACTCCTAAAGTTGCAGGATATCAGTCGGGACAACATCGTGTTCCTTACAGGAAGCTGTTCACAAATAAGAAGCTTGTTGCGCTGTACATACTATGTGCGACAGTATATCTAACTACAAGCTTTTACTACTCCTTCTTCTCTGTATACTTTATTTCCGAGGAGGTTGGAGGCACCACAAGTCAGTTTGGCATATGTAACGGCCTAGCCTCCGTTGCCGAGTTTGCAGGGCTTATCTTTTCTTCAAAATATATTAAAAAGCATGGTACGGAAAAGACTATTGTCGTTTCTATAGCTTTTCTTGCTTTGAGATGGCTGTTGATAGGCCTTATCCCGAATCCAACCGCTTTGATCTTCATAAACATGCTTCACGGCTGCTCCTACGGTGTCTTTGCCATCGCATGTTCTGTTTATATAGACAAATATGTGCAGCCTGAATTCAAGGCATCGGGACATACGTTCAACACTCTTTTGAGTATGGGATTAACGAGAGCTATTGCAAGCTTTACAGGTGGATTTATCGCAAAGGTTGTACCGTACACAACTATTTTCATAAGCATGAGTGTGATCATCGGTCTGACAACAGTTATTTATGCTTTTAAAATTGCAAAAGACCGTAAAGTCGATGAAATTGCAGCAAAATAATTATAAAAAACAATATATGAATTGACTTTCTTATCAATTCATATATTGTTTTAGCTATATTGTCAGTGTTCCGTTTTCTGTTTCCACAAGTATGAATATCTGTTTTTCAATTCCTGTTTCGGTATCACAATATATTATCATCTTTGTACCATCTTCCGCTTGGCACAAAAATTCATGGCATAACGTTTCGCCCTGTCCCTCCGTCGGTATAAGCGCAAGTCCCGAATACTCATAAGATATTTCACCGCTCAGCTTTTTCGCTGCCTTATCCGATGATACTACAGGAGGTTTTAAAGCTCTTTCTTTATGGCACATAATATAGCCTCTCGATTCAAAGCGAACGATCTTGCCGCTTGCAGATGATACTCCGACCTTTATCAGATCACTATATACGGTAACGTCGTCCTGTGTATACGAAAAATTAACGGTTATTATCCCTGCATATTCATCATAGTAGCTTTCCTTCATACTATCATATCCATTTTTCTCAAGGAAGCTTTTTGCGATATTTACAGCTTCTTCACCGCTAATATGTGTATCCACTGTTTCCTCATGGCTACAGCTCATATTAAGCACGTATCCACCATTCACACATATATCTATATAACAGTCATTACATTGACTTTCCGAAAAGCTATAGGTCTTTATCTTGTCTCCACCTGTTCCAAGATACTCCAGTGCTCCAGGCTGCACATTCATGAATTTTGCGGCTATATTTCGAGCTTCGTCTATCGTGATCTCAGATTTGTTTTTGATCAGCTCAGGCTCCAGCTTCTCAATATGTTCCGATAACGGTCCATCATATATCAGAGATGCGTATTCCGGGAACTCCTCCTCTACATCGGACAAATACATGCTTGCTAAACCAGATGCATCAACTGATGCAGAGAGACTATTCATTGACTCCGGCATTACGCTATCAAAGCGAAGTGTACCATCATATATCTCAGATTGCAGCTGTACGAGTGATTCCGTAAATAACTTGGATGTTTGCATAAGTGAATCCAAGTTTGACAATTCTTCATCAGTCATTCTTTCATTTGATGCAGCCTTTTTCGTTAAATAAAATGCATAGTCACCGACTTGCGATATAAATTTATTCGTATTATCCAGCTCTATATTGCTTATCGGCAGCTCTGAGATATTTATCTTTGCATCTGAAGCTTCACGCCATATCTCAGCTAATATCGAAGTCATGAGAGATGGAGCGTTTACATATCTCCCCTTTTCTAAAGTTGTGGATATATTTGACATATTTTCAACAAGCTCCGACATTGCTCTCATCTGTTCGTATTCAATGTATTTTTTATATTTATCGGCTTCATGCCTGTTTCTTACAGCGAAGCCGCAAGCCACAACAAACGCAGCTACGGTATAGCTGATTATTTTAACGCCTGTACGTCTCTTCATATTGCATACTCCTATGCTAATCAAATTTGTATGTATATATTTTGGCGTAACGGCTCAAATTTATGTATAAGGAGAAAATAAAAAATGAAAGTCAACTTAACTCGTTATCCCGGTGGAAAGAAAAAAGCTCTTACGATGAGCTACGATGACGGAGCAGTATACGATATCAGACTTGTTGAAATATTTAACAAATACGGCTTCAAGGGTTCTTTTCATCTTAATTCAGGCTTTTTTGGTGATGATACACATATTAAAGCGGATGATGTGCGTTCGCTCTATGAGGGACATGAGGTATCTGTACATACGGTAACACATCCTTCACTAACTGCACTCCCCGATCAACATGTTTTTACTCAGGCGTTTGAGGACAGACGTACACTGGAAGCTTTGTGCGGATATGTTGTACGCGGCATGAGCTATCCACACGGTGCATACAACGATAACGTCATGCGTATATTGAAGTCTGCCGGGATTGTATGCAGCAGAACAACAGTAGCAACGAACAGCTTTGCTCTTCCGAACGACTTTCTTGCCTGGCATCCAACATGCCACCACAACGACGATCTTGACGGACTTCTTGATACATTTATTAACTATAAGTTTTTGCCTCCGCTTGCTGTTTTCTTCATCTGGGGACACAGTCATGAATTTAACAGAAATAACAACTGGGAGATCATTGAAAATTTCTGCTCTAAAGCGCAATCTCTTGATGATGTATGGTACGCCACAAATATAGAGATATACGATTATGTACAGGCTGTAAGATCGATAGTTCTCAGCGCAGATGACAGCATTGCATTTAACCCGTCCAACACAACTGTTTTCGCTGAGGTTAACGGTGAAATTGTGAAACTTGAACCCGGAACCACGAAATTTTAATCGCATCTTTGTGCATTTAATGAAAAATTAAACAAAGCTGCTTTTACACTTAATATTCAAAGTATATAATATAACCATAGAGTTTGAACACTGGTCATGTTCTAACTCGTGGTTTCGGTAGAAAACTTGAACATTTCGAGTTTTTCTTTACCCCTCCTATTTTATATATGTGTCTTGCCCGTATTTTTATAATACGGGCCTTTTTTTATCTTTTCCGATTTATCTGTCCCTAATTTTGTGTATAAATAGCGTCAACACCTGCTGCGTATGACACAATAAGCACGTTTTTTAACGACACTGCAACACATCCCGACGACTATGATCTGATTTTAACAGGAGATCTCGGAATACTCGGCAAATCCATATTGATCGATGCATTTAAAAATGATAAGATCGATATTTCAAAGCAGTATGAAGACTGCGGAGTATTGATATATGATAAAATTGCTCAGGATACGCATTCCGGAGGATCGGGATGCGGATGCAGTGCATCGGTTCTGTGCGGTCATATATTGAACGGTATGAAAAAAGGGAAATGGAATAAGATACTCTTCTGTGCTACAGGAGCACTCATGAGTCCCATCACTTCCCAGCAAGGCGAAAGTATACCGTCGATATGTCATTTAATAGAGATATGTAATACGAAGTAACAATTGAAAGGTGTGATATACGTATGTCGTTTTTGAGAGCGTTTTTAGTAGGTGGAATAATTTGTACAATAGGTCAAATCTTAATAGATAAAACAAAAATGACACCTGCAAGGATCCTTGTGATATATGTCGTAAGCGGGATCGTTCTGACAGCGGTGGGCATATATGAACCGATCGTCGAATGGGCAGGTGCCGGAGCTACTGTACCATTGACAGGCTTTGGATACACGCTTGCAAATGGAGTCAAAAGTGCTGTGAACGAAAAAGGGTTGATCGGTGCGCTTACAGGCGGCGTAACAGCTGCCGCAGGCGGAATATCCGCAGCTATTCTGTTTGGATATTTTGTAGCGTTGATCTTCAAGCCAGGTGACAAGAGCTGATCATTTATGATATGCTTTTCCCTTTAATATAGTAAATGCCCTGTAGATCTGCTCCAGTAGCATGATCCTGAACAAATGATGTGGGAAAGTCATTTCTGAAAACGAAAGCTTATCGTTGGCTCTGCTTTTTACGCTTTCCGACAATCCGTTTGACCCACCTATTATAAAACAGAGCTTCGAAGTTTTTAATGAAACATCATTTATTTTTTTCGAAAATTCAACACTGCTGCACTGTTTTCCTTCGACGCAAAGAGAAACCACATGAGCGCCTGTCGGTGTAGCTTTATTTATTTGAGCAGCTTCAAGCTCAAGTGCATCATATATCTGCCCGTCTGAAGGATCAGTCGGGAGTCGTTCCTCTGTGATCTCATCTATTTCTATATTGCAAAAAGCACTCAGCCTCTTCTCGTATTCATTGACAAGTGCTTTATATTCTTTCTCTTTTAATTTTCCAACACAAATAAGCTTTACCTTAAGCATCTTTTTACTCCTGAAAGGGAAAATAATGAATAAAAAACGTGTGATCAAAAGTCTGGCAGTCGGAAGTGTCACCGGGATAGTCAATGGTGTTTTCGGTGCCGGTGGTGGTCTTATACTTGTACCGCTTCTCATTAAATTTATTAAGCTCGATACTAAATATGCAATGCCTACATCTATAGCAATAATCTTTCCTATGTGTATCGCATCGTCCATCGTGTATATTCAAAACAACGACATCACTTTTCAAATGCTGCTGCCCTACTTGATCGGTGGTCTGGCAGGAGGCATTATCGGTGGCTTGACATACGATAAAATACAGAAAAAGCTTCTCAGACGAGCACTTGGTATCGTAATAATCTACAGTGGAATACGCGCTCTGCTCTTGCTATGAAAGGTTAAAAGACAATGTTTGGAACATCTATATTCGCATTTATCTCAGCACTGTTCACGGGAATAATCAGCGGATACGGCGTTGGCGGCGGTACGATCCTGATAATTATTTTGATCTTTATCAGTAATACAGAACAACGAACCGCACAGGGAATAAATCTTGCATACTTTCTTCCGACTGCAATCGGTTCGCTGTTTTTCCATATTAAAAATAAACTCGTTGATTGGAGCGTATTCATTCCGGCAAGCATTACAGGTGTTATATTTGCTGCAATTACGTCTTATCTTATTCAGGATATGGATGTATCTTTGCTAAAGAGAATATTCGGTGTAATGCTGCTTTACGTCGGAATAAGAGAATTATTCGCCAAGAGCTGATCTTTTTACAGCTATAAAATCAAGATAGCCCTGAAGTATAAGAGATGCAGCCACAGCGTCCACTAGCTGCTTTTGTTTTTTACGCTTCTTTCCTGCATCGGAAAGCATACGGTTTGCATCTATAGATGTACGACGCTCATCCCACATTACAACGTTAAGTCCCAGTGCATCCTTTAGCATATCTGCAAAAGCTTGACATTTCTGAGCACGTTCACCATATGTACCATTCATATTGAGAGGCTTTCCTACAACTATTTCCGTAATGCCGTGAAGCTTTACAAGCTCGGCTACCCTATCGCATACCTTTGCTTGGGAATACTCGTTTATCACCGTGGAAAAGCCTGTTATCATACATGTTTGATCCGATATGGCAACGCCCGTGTGAGCGTCGCCATAATCTATTGCCATAATCTTCATATCTCAGTTACCGCTATAATAATTGATAAGACAGCCCTTGAGAATGATATCACGTTCTGCATCGGTAAGCTCGGGCATGTTGAGCGTAATATCTCTTACTGAATCGTTCGATATAAGCTTTGCCGAAACTGTTGCTGCTTTATCGATAATTGCATTTTTAATATTTTCGACGAATACGAAGTCACCGTTCTTAAAATCATCGGCAGTTCCTTCAAATGTGAATGGGATCATGCCCCAGTTGATAAGATTGGAGCGATAACGCTTCGTCGCATACTCCTTTGCAATGTTAGCACAGCCGCCGAGCACTCTCTGGCATGATGCTGCCTGCTCTCTTGCAGACCCGTCGCCGGGCTTCACAGCATAAATAACGCTGCCGATATTTGTATTGTTTATCACAGAATCCGAATCCATGCCTATTTTCCCTAAAACAGCTTTTATATCTGCCAACTCACCGCTATTTCTTGCTTTTTCGATGGATGCAGTTGCTTTCGCTCTGGAAACATACTGCGGATCCTTACGCGAAAGCGCAAACTCAGCAAGCTTTAACGGGTTTGAACGATACGATGAGGTCTCGCCTGATGGGATAAGCTCATCTGTCGTTGTGACAGGATCATCAATAACGCTGCAAAGCTGCATAAGGATATTATCCGACAGCTCAGGCTGTTCGGGCCAGTTAGTTATATTAGGACCAAAGTGGAGCTCCGCAGATGTATCTGCCGCACCGAATCCGGAATAAACTCTGCTCTCATATGCAGAAGCATCAAAGCTGTAATTGACCTTAGGCTCGGAAATACCAAGCTCTGTTGCAGGTGTAAGTACACCATGGTTTATCGCCGTTGCAGCAATACTTCTTGCATCCATAAGTGCAACAGATGCGATCTGACCATTACCCGGCTTAGAACCCTCTCTGTTTGGAAAGTTTCTCGTTGTGTGGCGAATACTGAGTCCATCATTTGACGGTGTATCACATGCACCAAAGCACGGACCGCAGAACGCAGTCTTAACAGCAATACCCGAGCTCATAATATCTGTAATCGCTCCGTTACGTATAAGCTCCATCATGATCGGTTGGCTTGCAGGATAAACACTCATATCAAAGTTTCCGCTGCCGATATTCTTTCCCTTAACAGCCTTTGCAAGATAGCAAAGGTTTTCAAATCCACCGCCTGCACAGCCTGCAATTATTCCCTGCTCTACGTGCAGCTTATTGTCAACTATTTTATCCGAAAGCTTAAGCTTTCCCGTCTCATTATCGAGCTTTCCGAGTATGTCCTTAAGATTTTCATTTAATTCTTTGATCGTATATACATTAGACGGATGGAACGGGAGCGCTATCATACTTTCGATCTTACTTAGATCCACCACCATAAACTTATCATACATAGCGACTCTGTCGGGAGTAAGCTTTGCATAACCCTCGGGACGTCCATGCGCTTTATAATAATCTGCGACCTTGCTGTCTGTCACCCATATAGATGACAGACATGTTGTCTCTGTCGTCATAACATCTATGCCGTTACGGAAATCGACGCTCAGATGCTTGATGCCATCACCTACAAACTCAAGCACACAATTCTTGACAAAGCCCGACTTAAACACTGCTCCGATTATAGCGAGCGCAACGTCCTGCGGTCCGACTCCCGGTCTCGGCTTACCTGTGAGGTATACACCGACAACATCGGGATAATCGATATCGTAGGTTTTTGAGAGTATTTGCTTTACAAGCTCAGGTCCGCCTTCGCCTATGCCCATTGTGCCAAGTGCGCCGTAACGTGTATGACTGTCCGAGCCGAGTATCATCTTACCGCAGCCCGTCATCATCTCACGCATATATTGATGGATCACGGCCTGATGTGCCGGAACGTATATTCCACCGTACTTCTTTGCGGCAGATAATCCAAAGCGATGGTCATCCTCATTTATAGTTCCGCCGACTGCACATAAGCTGTTATGGCAATTTGTAAGAACGTACGGTACAGGGAATTTATCGAGCTTGCTTGCTCTGGCCGTCTGGATTATTCCAACGTATGTAATATCATGTGATGCAAGCGCATCAAACTTTATATTGAGCTTCTTATCAGAATTACCCTTACTATGAGCTGTGAGTATTTTATATGTGATCGTGCCCTTGCGTGCCTCATTTTCATCAAACGCTTCAGGCGGCAGCGTCATATATCCTTTACCGTAAAGAACGGCATTCATATCTCCCATATCGCTTGTTATGGAGAAATGTTCGTTATTGAAAAAGAAAAATGTTTTCTCGTTAAATGTCTTTACCATTTTGCGGACCTCTGTTTATCAAAAGAATTATACATTTTCATCTATAAGCAACGGCATAAATATACCGCCCTGAACAGTTCTGTTTCTGAAGTGATAGTGTATGGCATTTTCTGTGTCATACCAGTCGCTGAACGGCATACGGTCAGGCGTTTCCTGTACGAACTTTGCGACCGGTGAAATAAGGGCCTCACGTTCCTCTCTGCTTGCGGCAAAGGCTGCACACCAAAGTATCCAGTCAGACTTTGTATATGCCTTTCTGCTGTCAAGCGGTACTCCGTACTCATTTGAAGATTTGATGTACCACTGTATCTCGTTCATAAAGAAATCATCCGAGAATATTTCCGTATCGAAAAACAGATCCCATACTGTATTGTATTTTAAGCTCCATGTATCTGTATCACCGAAAGCCAGCACTGTATGGTCGCCTGCACCTGCGCGTTCTTCCCACTTTGCAGCAAGAAGAGCTGCCTTATCGGAATACATTTTCGCTTCTGTTTCGCGTCCAAGCATATTGAGTATGATTCCATAAGCTGCAATTCCCATTATTGCTTTAGCCGCAAGGTTAGCATTATGCGCAAGATGTCCGGCAAAATCATCTGTGCAAAGCTGATTTCCGGGATCCTCACCGTATTTTATGAGGTAGCATGCCCATTTTTGAAGAATATCGAGATATTTTTCAGAAAAAGCTGCATTCCCGTCCTTTATTGCGACTGCTGCACACATAACAAGCATATTTCCGCACTCTTCTACAGGCATTTGATAATTAAAATCAAAGACGTCATCCTCACTGCCCATAATATAGCACGGTGGATAAACAGCGTTATCCTGGAATTCAAATGTTCCCTCGCTTGTATGTCTGCGAAGCTTGGTAGCATACACCTGACCTGTTGCGTATGGATATCTGCCCACATCATGAGGTGCAAAGTCATATTTCCAAACAGGCATAGATGCGAATTTAAATACCGGACGCATCATACCTTTAACATATTCGGTATTGTAAAGAAGATACAACGGAACAGATGGATAGCTTACATCTACAGTACCTATGCAGCCGTTTGAGTTATTCTCCTTAGACAGGAAGATGATATCACCATTCTCATCCGCAATAAGCTTATGAGCAGCTATCGACTGACGATATGCAAGCGCACAAAGCAGTGCATAATCCTCGCCTGCCAGATTAGTTGCCTTACGCATAAGCGTTTCATCAAGCAGATCGCACCTGAGGAGCAGTGATCCATGCTCTCTTACAGCATCTGCTATAGCATCGATAATAGATTTTCCATCCTTTGCCCAATACGCTTTCTTTATGCTTCCAAAATAATTTATCGAAGCAATATCATCATATGCAACAAGCATATACGAACCCTCTGCATCCGATGTGGAAAAGCTTACCGAAGCGCTTATCGAGCACCTGTCTGCTACGTTGCTCCATACCTTCCCGTGGGATGTCGGTGCGGCGATATACATATATCCCCAATCTATTGTGATAAGATCGGCTGAATGTCCGAGCGGAGTCTGAGCTATTTTTCCCATCCATGCTGCACTAAAGCCGTCACGCATATATACGCCATCTGCCATATCACACGCTTCATCCTCTACATGGCAATGATTTTCATCCGCCGTTATTGTGATCTCAATGCTGTGCTCCTTATTATCAAGGCTATCGGCAGAAAAATCTACATATGCTACAGGTCGTGATACAAGCATCGGCTCGCTCAGTAAGAGAGGGCTTGTAAACCTGACTGAAAATCTGACATTAGCAGCTTCGAATACATACGTCGTAGATGTCGGTGTAATATCCAGCGATATCTGTGTAGCATTATCCAGATCGGATATACCCATGAAATTATATTTATTGCCGTCAATATCGATAAATCCTTTTAAAGGCTGTGTCCTGCTTGTCCAGTGTACAGTGTCTTTCTCGTTCAGCTTATCTGCATCAGACCACACAGAAAAATATGGGTCACAAGTTATTAGCGGAACAGATGCTACGTGTTTTTTAATAATCATGAAAGGCTCCTCCTGACAGATAGAATACTCTTAATTACATTGCATAACTGCACATATTATTATATCACTAATGCATATTTATTGCAATAACATCTTAAAAATATAATAAAGCATCGTGTAAGACGAGCTTACACGATGCTGATTTTTTATCTGCTTTCGGCGATATAAATGCTTGCCTTATTCTGTATAAGATCTGCAACTGCCGAGGCTGTCTTCTGTCCGGAAAAATATGCTCCGGCTTCCTCTTGAATTATACTTATGAGCTTCTCATCTAAGTTGATGAATGATGTTACGGAATTAATAAGTTCCATTGTCTTATCGATATCCGCCTGGTCCGGGTAACCTACATTGATCTCACCTGTTGATAGGTAATATATGTTTTCCATTTCAACGATCTCGCCTTCGTCGTTCTCATACGTATCCGGGATCATAGCTTCCTCAGCTTTTTTATTAAGTATATCGATCCTTGCAGGGAACAAATATTCATTATACTGATACTCATCAGTCATGAAGTATTTTATAAACTCCCATGCGCCCTCAATGTTTTTGGACTTTGCGGTTATTGCGAACTTTTGGCTCGGGCTGAATACAGAACCCTTTTCATTCGATGCCGGGAAGCCTACAAATGTTACAGGCTCTCCAAACTGCGCTTTTTCTATATTTCTGATCAAATCAAAATCAGATACATATGTATTCATGAGCAGTACCTTGTCATCTCGGTACATTGTTTCAGAATACGTATAGTATTCTTCCCAGTCAAAATCCTCACCGTACATTTCATCGTAGTTTATTTCGTCAGGGAATGTATTGCAGAACTCGAGAAGATCAATGAAGCCCTGCGTATTAAACGAGCACTTACCGGTCTCCATATCGACAAACTGCTCAATGGAAGTTCTTATGCTTTCAGACAATATACCTGATTTTGTCGATTCGCTAAAGATTTTGGCATCAGGCATTTTTTTCATCAATGCATTGAGATCGTCCATCGTCCAGCCTAATTCTTCACCTACAAGAGAGGTTTTTGCAACATAAGTGCTTATACCGAATGCCGGAGTAAAGAAATACATCTTTCCGTCGGTTTCGCATGCCTTAAGTAAGCTCTGTACAAAATCTTCCTTTGAATAATCCTCGTCGGCTTCGAGCAGAGTATACAAATCAAGAAGTATGCCCTTTGCAATATAGTTATCAAGATTTCCACTGCTATCCGTCACTATGATATCCGGGATATTACCAGAGATGAGATCCGTATTAAATCTTGTCGTACCTGCGTTATAGTCCTCGTATGTTGCATATGAGGAATAGTCGTTTATCTTGACCCTATACTTCTCGTTTGTTTTATTAAAGCTAATAACAGCCTTACGTATCTCATAGTCGAGATAAGGCGTTGAAAGTGTGATTATAGTACGTTCCGGTATTTCCTCTGCCGAGACTTCCGTCAGCATAATAAGCTCAGCCTGTGACGTTTCCCAATCATAGCTATAGCAGGTAAATCGTCCGTCCGGGAGCGGTATCGTCATATTTATTGTGTCAGTATCTATATCGGAATCGATCCAGTTTATAAGCTCAACTATGTTTCCGTCGGCAAAATTAAATCCATACACTGATGTTGAGTTCGACATGTACAAGTCATACTTCTCGGAGCCGTCCATTATGGAATAATTGTAATTAAGGTTTTCAGCGCTCAACTCTTCGCCTATACCCTTTGCTGCCGTATCGATACGGAAGAATTTCATTCCGTTATCGGCATAGGACGAGATTATGACAGAACCGTCTTTTATTTTATACAAATTGCCGATGTAGTTTGTTGACTCGATATCGAACAGCTTTGTACCGTTGCTGTCAAGCACGATGAGACTGTTTCCCGTATTTAAATAAATATTTCCTTCCTTGTCGCTAGCAATATTATTTATATAGAAATATGCTTCTGTGTCATCCGGCTTTAACGTATTGGCATCGATGTCTTTTAACACATTTCCTTCACGGTCTATGATCTTTAGGTATATGTTCTCTTCGTGTGATTCCTCAGTATATGAATACTCAGTCGCACAGAACACAAGATTTCCGTCTTCATTTACTATGAAGTCGTTTATATTCATATTATCCGAAGAGATATCAATAGGCAGCTTTTTTAATCCTGTACCGTCAAGACCTATTTCCATCAAGGAATATTTGTATGCACCATCAGTCGGATCTAAAATATATCCGCTGAAATAGAACTTGCCATCATAATATACTATGTTGTATACATCAGACAAAGAGCTGTCAACAGGAATGTACTCTGCCTTAAATACATTCTTAATTGTCGTGGTATTGTTGTTCTTACTGTCCGACTTACTTGACGATGAGCTTGATGTTGTGCCATCTGTGCTTGCGGTATTATTACTACAGCCCGCAAACAAAGTCAAAATAAGCGATACAGCAATTATTATAGCCATTATCCTACGTAGTTTCATTTGATTTATCCCCTTTCTCCTTAACTTGTTGCTTTTTTTCATATCTTTTTATACTTTGTTCCTCTAAATAATCCGCCAGTCTTCTTTTCAGATCACCTAAGCTCCAGGTTCTTCTTCTCCAAAGAGAAACGGCAACGAAGACAATAAAGCTTACCGAAGGTATTAGAAGTACAAAGGCAAAAAACAGCATTATCGTCAGTCTTATCTCGATTATGCGTGCCGCATTTTCCCAAAACGGCATGACTATCGCATTTTGCCGCACTGAGAGTCTTGTAAGCGACTTCATATTGTTGACAAGCGAACTGATCTTAAATCTTGACGAATTTTCCTTTATCTCGACATGTTCACTGCTCACGCCCATGCTTTCGCTGATAATATTGTATGCGAAATTCGATATAGGATCCGGCAATACAGCTTCAAAGCACGTTATACTGTTAGATGAGCCTGAGATCTCATTCATCGCAATGTATGAAACGTATGCTCTCGGTGATTCACCATACATTGACAAGCTTGCACTATCGCTTTCCTTTTTTATTACGGCTGCGATAATATATGGCTTTTCGTTTATCGTGACCTCCATACCATCAACATCGAATGATCCAAACAGCTGCCATGCAAGATCCTCGTCTATCACTATCCTGTCATAACTCAAGTCCGTACCTGTAAAATAGTAGCCTGACAAGAGCTTTAGAGGGTGAAACATAAAGTATTCACCACCGACAGCTGTTACATTTGCATTCACACTTGCTCTGTCTGTAGATATATGCATACTCGACTGCATACTGTATGCATATATCCAGGAGCGAACATTTTCATCATCCGACATCAGTGATGCTTCCTTGATCTTCGCTTCTATATTCGATTCAACTTGCAGAATCGAATCGTCATTCAATCCTCCGTCTTCAGATATAAATGCCGAAACTTGAGCAAATGGCGTTCCGTCGGTAGACCAGCGTTCAGCCGCAAGCTGTGACTGAAGCGTATCACTTTGCATACGAATGCTTATAAACATGATAGCCGCTATCAGCAGAGTTACGGCGCTTACACATAGATAAACGATCCTCGCTCTTGTAAAAAATTTCTTTTCACTCATACCTGCCTCACGATTCCGACAAGCGTACAAGTTCACCGGCCTGAACAGGTTTGTTTGATGTTGTGATAACAAACTCATATCCGTAAAGCGCACCGCTTACAGCAGAATTATTATCATCAGAAGCCAAAACCTGAACATCTACTCTTGATGCCGTATATCTCGTTCCAAGCGGACTGCTCTTTGACTCAACAATAAGAATAAACTTACCGTTATTGTCCTCACGCACTGCACTGTTTGGTACGACGGTCTCATATTCTGAGCCACGTTCGCCTATCGAGAAGGACAGCTGCTGACCTACCGTAACGTCACCTGTCACCGTAAGTGTCACAAGCTTATTCTTACCCGGATTCGACGGATCATTTTTTATTGCACTGACTACTGCCTTTGCATCCGAGTACCAAAGGTTCTGTATCTCGGCAGGATCACCTGCTTTTATAAGTCTTGCCTGCTCTGCCGTAACGGCGATCTGTGCTGTGTATCCCTTTTCAACAACTTCTATAACGCCTAATGCTGAGCCCGGATTTGTTGTGTCACCTGCTACGACACCGATAGAGTTTATAATACCTGCGTACTTTGCAACGACCTCTTTCTCGGAGGAATTTGTCTTAAGCTTTGCTATAAGTTCCTCCTGCTTTTCTATCTCACTGCGTTTGGCATCGAGATCGAGCTCCTCAAGTGACTGCTGCAATCCGTCAGTCTCCTGCTTTTCGGCAAGTAATATGTACTGATCCTGAAGACTTCTCTGGATCGTCTTTATGTTTTCATTTGCCTGCTCTAAAGTCAACGTACTTCCAAGCTCTGCCTCTGTCTGCTTCTCCTTTGCATCCGCAAGAGCTTGATTTGCAGCCTTCAGCTGTGCATTTACAGACTCGAGCTGGCTCTTTATCGATGTTATTGTCTGATTTTTTATGTTTGACAAAGTATTCTTGGCGCTTTGGAGTGTCGTTTTGGCACTCTCCACCTCGTTTGTAGCACTCGCAAGCTGAGCTTGAAGCGAGCTTGACGCATTGAGCTTCTGTCTTGCTCTTTCGAGATCCTCCTGAGTCTGTCTGATCTGCATATTCATTTTATCTATCTGCTGCTGCATAGATGTGAGATCCGATACATTCGAGCTTGCAGACTGATATTCCTGATATGCGGAATCGGATGCTGCCTTTGCAGCTTCATACGCATTCGTCGCGGAATTGATCTCCGCTTCACTTGCACCTCCCGACGCATTAAGTGAATCGAGTAATGCTTTCGCATTATTTGTTGCGGCAAGGAGCTGCTGATATGTCGCATAAAGCGATGAAACATTACCCTGTGCGTTCTGTGCATTCTGGTAATCCTTCTGGAGATATGATAGATCAAGCTGAAGAGATTCAAGATTGCGTTCAAGAGAAATCACCTCAGAATCCGATCCGCCTGAGGACGATATCTGTGATTCGATCGATGACTTGCGCTGTTCGGCTAACGTAAGAGCGTTTTCTGCTGCCGTAATTGCGTACTGCTGAGATGAATATGATGAGTCATCACTTGCCGATGTAAGCTGATCTTGAAGATTATCAGCACTTGTCGTGAGATTATCAACAATATTCTGAGCATTCTTTACAGCCTGCTTTGCATTATTAAGCACCGCCTCATTATCTGATACTTTATCTCTTGCGGCGATTGCTTCATCCAGATCCTCTTTCAATTCCTTGATAGTCTGATTCTCCTGAGCATAATTAGGATCGAGCAGTGACAGCAGTGCTTTCTCATATGCGAGATTCAATTCATCGAGTGTTTCCTGTGCCTGTGTCAGCTCTGTGCTTTCCGTATCTTCAAGCGTAAACAATGTCTGCCCTACTTCGATAGTATCTCCGTTCTTAACGTTTACCGATTTGATGACACGTGATTCATCAATGGACACCTCATATGTCTGATTAGACTCTATCGGTGCTGTAGCACGCACCTTTGTTGTGATCGTTCCCGGCTGGGTATACTGTGCTGCGACCTCCGGCAACGAATAATTCATTATTGTATTTGAAAAGAAAGTGAGTATAAGCATCACAACAAGAAAGATAATTATTGCGTTCTTGACCCATCCTCTTTTTTTCTTAGTTTCGACTATCATGCATATTTCCTCCTATTTATATTTATCCTTTAAGTCCGCCCGAATAAGTAATACCCTCAATAAGATATTCCTCGCCATTTAAAAACATCAGAATAGTCGGTATCATATATATCGTTGCAACAGCAAATGCGAGACCTACCTCTCCTGAATTTATCTGTGCCAAAAATACAGACAACGGATGCATCTCCTGATTTGACAATAGTATCAACGGCTGCTCTACCATGTTCCAATAGTCGATGAAAACCAATATCGACACCGAATAAAGTGCGCTCTTGCACATCGGCATACATATTTTAGTAAACACCTTCCATTCTCCTGCACCATCGAGCTTTGCAGCCTCTATCATCGCCACAGGTATCCGTCGCATGTATTTCGTGAGTATAAATACGGCGAACGGAGAGAATATGCCGGGTAGAATTATTGCCCATCTTGTATCCAGTATGTTCAGCCATTGCGATACAAGAAAATTAGGTACTAGCGTTACCTGATACGGCATAAGCATGAGAATTATATATGTAAAGAATATGATCTCCTTGAATCTGCCGCGAGCTCTCGTAAAGCCGTAGGATGCAAGTATCGCAACCGCAAGCTGAAATACGACTATTGGCACTACAAGTATTACCGAGTTCCAAAACTTCAGCAGATAATCAGGGCTCTTTACGAGAACTGTCTCATATTGGGATAATGACACCATATCCGGTATAAATTTCAGCGTTATTTGGTCTGCGATATACGTCTTTGTACCGGATAAGCTTTCAAACACCTTGCCATAGTTGGATGCCAGCTCCGATGATGACATAAAAGAGTTCGTGAATGTCAAAACCGTAGGCATCAAAAAAAGGATAGCAAACAGGAGTGCGAAGGCTGTCATAAACATGCGTATGATATTTTTGTAAAATTTACGTATTTTCAACCTTCGACATCCTTTCCGAAATTATTTTCTATTATAAACAACAGTCCTATAATAACTATCATTACTGCTGCCATAATAATAGCCGCAGCTGAGAGCTTCTGAAGATCCAATGATTCAAAGGTATTATTCATAAAGTGCTGTAGGAAATATATACCATCATACGGATAACTGCCTGCCAGCAGATATACTTCTCTAAACACCTTAAAGGAATTGATAAGAGAAAGTATCGTCACAAAAAGGATCGTAGGTGACAGGTATCTCAGCTTTATGTAAATAAACTGTTTAAATGCTCCCGCTCCCTCGATCGTTGAGACCTCAAGCAGGTCTTTCGGGATATTATTGATCGCCGCTAGGAATAGGATCATATTATATCCTAGGTTTTTCCACAAAAAAAGCACTACTACAACTATTCGGTTATACTCGGATTTTATCCAGTCGATCTTATCAAAGCCGAACTGCTCCACTATAATATTCAGAGCACCGTTAAAATGGAATATTACCTGCCATATCAGGACTACCGAAGCTACCGGAACCATCATCGGCGCCAAAAACGCTGTTCGGAATTGACTTAAGAATGGGATATCACTGTCAAGGAGCATAGCCAGAAGCAGAGATAATACTACAGCCAGCGGTACGGCGATCGCAGAAAAAAGTGCTGTATTTTTTGCTGCCGTTCGGAATGCGGTATTCTTGAAAACGTTTATAAAGTTGTCAAGAAATACAAACTCCTTATTCACCGGATTGTCTATCAAAGAATAGAATATAACAACAATAAACGGCAGTATAAAAAATATCATAACACCTATAAGGCTTGGTGAAATAAATGCCCATGATGCGATCTTTTCATGCTGACTAGCACTTTTCATTCGTTTTGCAGCTGGTTTTTGTTTTACCGCTGCGTCGGCTATTTCCTTGAGCTTCAATTTAAATTACCTGCTTTCGTTGATGTAGGTTTGTACTCTGTTCTGAATAATGGATGCTGTATCCTTTGCTGTTTTCTGTCCCTCAAAGAACGCACCTGCATCCTCGATGATAAGATCCAAAACAGAGGTATTATATCTGTTATACACGGAATCGATAGAATCTATAATAGATCTCAGTTCGTCTACCTCCTCCTGAGTGGCCGCCATGATATCTACCATGAAATCATCCATACCAATGCCCATCTTCGGAGATTCTACCTCGTTACCGTTTTCATCAATATATGTATTCGGAGTCATTGCTTCCTCAAATATCTCATCTAGCGCACTGTTTTTTATCGGGAAGCTCCAGGTGCTGTTTCTGTCTGTTTGATGTTCATCTGTAAGGAGTGTCTTAATAAATTCCCATGCGCCGTCCTTATGCTTGCTCTTTGATGAAATACCAAGGACCTCGGAGGTTCTCACATAGGTGCCCGAAGAATTTTCTGATGGGTATCCGATGAATGTAACATCTTCTCCGAGAACTCCTTTTATAAACTGGAAGTCTTCGATCTGATATATCTCAGTGGGATAAAGCATAGCTTTTCCGCTATATATCTGTGAAAGCTCACTTTCGTAATTCTCGGATGAATAATCTATATCAGTGCTGAATTGCTTTGCAAATTCGAGGATATCGATAAACTCATCCGATTCAAAATTGCATTTACCTGTTGAGTAATCGATAAAGTTGTTGATATTCATCATACAGAGAGCTGAGAGCATATCCGTCTTTGTTGCATTGGCAAAAGCTATCGTTCCATCCGGCTGTGCGTCAAGTGTTTCATACAACTCGTCAAGAGTCCAGCCGTGTCTGTCTTTTCCTACTACAGATGCCTTCGCCAAAACAGATACTATAGAAAATGACGGAGTTATCGAATAAAGCTTACCGTCTATCTCAAGAGCTTTAAGAACACTCTGTACATAATCGTCCTTTGATATTTCATCATCATTTTCAAAATACGGGTACAGATCCTCTAATAAGCCTTTAGAAACGTAATTATCCACGGAAAGAGCATTCAGCTCGATAATATCAGGTGCATTGCCTGTAGCAATATCCGTATTCACCGCATTGATCGCAGTCTGAAGATCGTCTGTATAGTATTCTTTCAGCTTTATCCTATACTTATCATTAGTCTTATTGAACTTAACGACCGATGATTTAATACTTCCATAGTTCAGCGTACCAAGGGTAATAATCTCTTTTTCGGAGTCCTCGTATTTCTGCTTTGTGATCATATTCAGCTCTGTATTCCAATTGCTATCCCAACAGCTTACGATGTATGTATCATTTCCGATGCACAAAACATCTTGAATATTATTACTGTCGATATCGGAATCTACCCAGTTGAATATTTCCACCGGCTCGGTAGATGTACCGTTTTCAAAGTTAATACCCATCAAATTTGAACCGTCATTCATATACATGCTGTAATCGGGTCCAGAGTACATACCATCCGCATCTACTAATGATTCAGGTAATTCCACTGACTCATCAAACTTTTTCGTCTCTACATTGATCTTTCTCAGTTCAAAGCCTTCCGAACTTCTCATGGATGCGTATACCGAACCGTCATTGCTCTGCTGCACCGCACGTATCCATGAGTTTCCGCTCTCATCACCTACGTTAAAAAGAGAATTTCCTTCACTGTCGAAAACATATATAAGAGAATTTGATACGATATACAAATTATCCTCAGCGTCGGCTATGAGCTTATCAATATAGAAATAATCAACTGATGCTGCTAACATCAATTCGGAATGTGTGTCACTTGACGATGTGTTTTCCGTTGATGTACTGCTCTCATTTTCGCCATTTACGAGTAATTTTATATTTTTGATCTCATTTCCCTGAGCGTCGATTTTTTTAATATAATTTGAGTTAATATACTCTCCGGTTTCTTCATTGTAGCTTCCACTCTCTCCCGATATCCAAATACAACCATCCGAACCCGCTGCAAATGAGTTTATATAAAATGATTCATCCTCATACTCTTCAGTTACATATATAGTCGTAAAATCCGTTCCGTCAGGATTCATAGAGCATATCGCACTTTTATATACATCCTCTTCATCCATCATGGAACAATAAATATACAGCTTACCGTCACGGTAGTTTATTTGGTGTATATCTTGGATATCTTCAGGTGTTTCCATAAGCTTTGCAGAATAAACATACTCCGGAATATCCTCATTTTTACTGTCATTACTGCTGCAACCCGACAGCACAAATATAAGTGCCATCATAAAGCTTATGACTTTGACTACTTTTTTCATACCTTTTCTCCTTTTCTTTCAGGTACATCTATTAGACGTAACAGGTTATTGTTTTGTTGCAGGGATTTTTCAAATACATAGCTTTTTTCATATATACTACGACACGACATGATGTATACTTGTATCCTGCAACCTAAAATTTTACATAAAAAAAGCAACGTACTACATGTCCTACTAAGTCGCAGGATAATTATAACATGTATACGTCGCAAATGTAAACCTGATTTGGTATCATATATCTTAAAAATAAATTACAATCAAATGACAAAAAGTATCATAAATGCAGCCGCTTTTCCAGCTCCAATCGAATATCTTTACCTTTAAAAAGGAATGCGGATATCAATGAGATCAAGCTGAGTGCAACACATATCACCGTAGGTACTACCGTGTCGATTATATCTGTAAAATAAAAAACGATCGGAACTATTCCAAATATAACGTCCGCAAACAGGCATATAATATACTCCTCAGCCGGGAGCTTCATTACCTTTGCAATGACCATAAGCGCAATTATGCCTATTATACATGCTATCGGGATCACATAATCCAGTGACCAGTGATGCCATCCTGTAATATAGTCCCAGATAATACTCAGAATCGATGTCAAAAGCACCTGTTGAGTTATTATCTTTGGAATATTGTTTCGTTTTCTGATAGCAACTATAAGCAGTATCCAGAAGCATATAACTCCGAGAACAACGAGTACCGACCAGTATCCCGATTCTGGAAGCAGTAAATTGACAGCTATGCTGCATATTCCGCCGGAAACCGTTGATAGGAATAATATCTTAAAAAACATTTCGAATTGCTTATAAATAGATGGTGTCGGTGGATACAGCTCATTCACGTCTTCATCATCCATTACCAGTCTCGAGTGGCAAAGTGGGCAGAATTCCACATTTCCACGAACATTCACTTTGCATTTCTCGCAAAATTTCATTTCTCTCGTCACCTCCTATTTGTCAGTATCCGTAAGGTTTGTAGATATTTCTGACTGTATTCCGAACTCGTTCAATATCCGAAAAAAGCAGCGCTGTATCTCTGTACTTACGAATGGAGAAGTGAAGCTCAGACTCAATACATCTCCAACAGAACAAATACACAGCTGTAGCTTTTTTGTAGAAGAGCATATATCAAAGGAACGGATAAACGGCATAAGAACAGACGGCATACTGGCAACACCGACATTGGACAATCCGGCTGTGCTTTCATTCATCGACAGATCGTACGCGATCTTCAAAACCATATCCTTAAAAAACAGCGGCGCAAGCTTGACCGCAAAGTTGCTTTCAAGGTTAAAAAACTTGTTGATATTTTCAGCCAGATTATCCTTTGTGATCTTTTTTGAAAAATCAGTCTTCAGCTTCGTCAATATAAACTCAAAATCCGATCCATTTGAAAATGTATAATCCATATACATTACGCTAAAGAAGTTTCTCGCAGATTCTGACGGGAAATACTTTCTCAGATTCACCGGAATCGCAAGCACTATGGGATTTTTTCTTTCACGTAATGTAAATGTCTCACCAATAGCCTTGACAAGGCAAACAGATAGGAATTCCGTCATGGTAGCATTATATTTATGTGCGGCAGAAAGCACCTTTTTTACACTGACATGCCCTGTTATCACGCCCAGCTTCTCATCGGAAAGATGTGCGCCGTGTATCTGAGCTGCTTTTTTATTTTTCACATGCGTTACAGGCTTATCATCATTGTAATACTTTGAAAAGCTGTCGTCATTCATCTGATGAATAGATGCATCATATCCCAGTGGAGGCTCATGAATGTCATGACTTACCGATAAATACTTTGAAACTATGCTTTGTAGGAACCTCAACGCACCTGTTCCGTCTGTAAGCACATGATGTACCTCCAGATTGATACGTTCTTTGTAATATGTCACCTCATATAAAAGTCCTGGCTTGTTTTTCCTGTACAGCTTAGAGCACAATGGCTTATATTCCTCCGATATTACCGGAAGCTTGTCCGTTTCCTCAAGATAATACCAGAATATTCCACGCTTCATAATACATTGAAATACCTTAAATTCCTGTACAGCCGACGATACAGCCTTTTCAAGTATCAACGGATCAATATCCTCATAAAGCTCACATGAAAAGCGAAATACCTGTGTATCGGTCTTATTTGCTGCTGCCGGAAATATTTTTGCTGCATTATCAAGTCTTTTCCAATTGTATTTCATTAAAAATCATACCTTTTGTCAGTTTATTGCCGTCTTATCTGATAAAATTATTTATCATCTCATACGCTTGACGCACATGCACAAATCTTGGAGGCAGTGAAAAGAAGCCGTGGAGAGCATCCGGCATACGGTGTATCTGCACTTTTGCTCCGAACGCCCTCAGCTTCATGCCATATGCCTCTCCTTCATCTCGAAGCGGATCGTATTCCGCTGTTATTATAAGCGTATCGGGCTGGTTGCTCAGATCATCTGCAAGCAACGGTGCAAAATACGGATTATTAAAATCATCTCTATCTTGCAAATAAAGCTCCATATAATCACAAATCTTTTTAGATGTCAGCAAATAATCCTCACCATTATCACGTACCGAATCAAACGGTGACTCCGGTGAATGATCATTATATGTCGCAGGATATATAAGTATCTGCCGATGTACTGAAAACTCACCTCTGTCACGTGCCATAAGACTCACAGCTGCTGAAAGATTTCCGCCTGCGCTGTCTCCTATCAGTATGATATTATCATGTGATATACCCAGCTGCTCTGAGGTGTTGAAAATTTCCTTTGTCACCAGATAACAATCCTCCGGTGCATAAGGGAAAGGATATTCAGGTGCAAGACGATAATCAACAGATAAAACTCTTCTTCCTGTATTCTCAGCTAAAAGAGAACATGTCATCGTATATGAATTTATATTACCGCTGACCCAGCCTCCTCCGTGAAAGAATACAAGTATATCCTTAGACAGCTGCACCTTAGGTAAAAAAATCCTAACCGGTATATCATATCCATTTGCCGTTATTTTACGATCCCACATTATAAAGGATAGTGCTATCGGCGGATGCATAATCTTATCCATGATCCTTTCAGCCTTATAGTTTTTCTTGATGTCAAAATCAGGATACGACAAAGCTTTCAATGCCGCACGCATGTATTTATTTATTGCCACTTGTTGATCTCCGATCATTAGATGTAGATTTTTAGAAAGGAGCATTCCGATACATTTAATTATAATGTCTAAATATTAACATTACAAGTTATATACATCATTATTTTTCTGTCGAAAGCGCTTTTATCAGCTGTTCGGCAGATTTTTTTGCTATAGAAGATATCGCACACAGCGTCAGCACATTTTCAAACATATCGAGCTCACTTTCCGTATCCTTTATGAATCCATCGATAAAATTCGTAAGGCTACGGCTTATATCATCGTATTTCTTATAGCATTCATCGTATAATTTTATCAGCTCATCCTTTTTATACGATCCTGTTTCATCCGAAACAGCAGCGTCACAGTAGTCGATCAGCATTTTTATGTCTTCTATCGTCAGAACTGATTTCAGATTATACACAAGCAGCATAAAGAGTATGTGCTGTCTAGAGTATTTCTTTCCCTTTACGGGCTTCAAAAGCTTTTCCTTTGTATAATTGTTTATCATCGTTTTGGTCAACGATTTCTCTTCATTCTGACCCTTTGTGCTGTGTACAAGCGTAAGTATTTGATCCATATATAGATCTATATCCGGCACCTCGGAGCTTGGAATGCTGCAATTATCAAAAGCAGAGGATATGATAGATGCTATTTCACTCTTTATCATAACAGACTCCTTACATATTATAGTCTAAAAATATTATATCACACAGAAAAAATTTTTACAATATGCTGTTGAAAATATTGTTACGCAGTGATACAATATATATGAAGTAGAGATAATAACTATATTAGGAGGTTATTATGAGACGTTTTGTGGAGAAGGCAAGAGATCCAATAAGCAGTATTACACACCTGTTCGGTGCTGTGCTATCGGTTATAGGTACAGTCATAATGGTCATAAAAGGTCGGATAGTAGATGATCTGCCACTGATATCTATGGTATCTGTTATAATATTCGGCTTATCTATGATAATACTTTACCTTTCGAGTGGCATATATCATTACATTTCGGGGCCGAACGATCTTATCATGCGAATGAGAAAGCTCGACCACTCCGCAATTTATCTCCTCATCGCAGGATCGTATACACCTATATTTCTCAATGTTTTCTCTGTCGATAAAGGTATTCCCTTGACGATCATTATATGGTTGATCGCATTTTCAGGTATAATAATCAAGCTTTTTTGGATGGACGCTCCCAGAAGGCTCTATACATCCGCATACGTATTGATGGGATGGTTTATATTGGTAGATATAAAGAGCTTTTTGACACTTCCGACGATAGCAATAGTATTGACAGTCGCAGGAGGAATTTTTTATACTGTCGGTGCTGTTTTATATGCTTTGAAAAAGCCGAATTTCAGTAAAAAATTCGGCTTTCATGAAGTATTTCACATATTCATAATGCTAGGTACGCTCATGCATTTTATAATGGTATTTTCCTACATCGCATAGCGGAGGCTCACAGTATAAATCTTGCAATATTTGCAATAAAAGCGCACAGCACTATCCCTATACACGTCGGAAGTATAAAAGCTAAAGCTGTATAAATGATACTGTGCGTTTCCTTTTTTATCGTTATCAATGTAGTCGAGCAGGGCCAGTGGAACAGTGAGAATATGATCGTGCAAGCACCTGTGATCCAAGTCCAGCCGTTATCGATAAGTATCGTTCTCAGCTGTGCTATATCATTTATATCCTTTATCGTATTTCCCGACAAATATGTCATAACGACTATAGGCAATACTATTTCATTTGCAGGCAATCCGAGTATAAAACCAAGCAGAATAACTCCGTCCAACCCGATAAAACGTGCAAATGGATCTAAAAGCTCCGAACAGTGTACAAGAATAGAGACGTCTCCGACAAATGTATTTGCCATGATCCATATTACCAATCCAGCCGGAGCAGCCACCGCAACCGCACGTCCTAGCACAAACAATGTACGATCAAGTATTGAGCGCACTATTACCTTGCCAACTAAAGGTGCTCTATACGGCGGCAATTCAAGAGTAAATGATGACGGCTTTCCTTTGAGCACTGTTTTTGATAATATCCTTGACGTTAAAAATGTTGCTCCGACTCCCAGAAATATCACGACCAACAGAGATACAACAGAAATCGCAGCATCTACAGCACCTGAAGCTGATAGTGCAAAGAATATCGTAATAATAGATATGATCGTAGGGAATTTACCGTTGCACGGTACAAAGCTGTTCGTCAAGATTGCGATCAAACGTTCTCTCGGTGAATCTATTATGCGACAGCCTGTTACACCTACTGCATTACAGCCGAAGCCCATAGACATTGTCAATGCCTGTTTACCGCATGTATGACATTTTTTGAAGCAATTATCAAGATTGAATGCGACTCTGGGTAAATATCCGAGATCCTCCAGCAGTGTAAAAAACGGGAAGAAGATCGCCATCGGCGGAAGCATCACCGATACTACCCATCCCAACACTCGGAAAACGCCATATACCATAGCACTGCACAGCCACTCAGGAGCGGAGATCATATTCATTAGCTCGATTAGCTTTTGTTCCGCATAAAGCATAGCAGAGTTCAATATTTGCGACGGATAGTTAGCTCCCTTTATAGTTATCCAGAAAATGATCCCGAGGAGTAAGATCATGATCGGAAATGCGGTGTATCTGCCTGTAAGTATTTTATCTATACGTCTATCACGTTGGCTATATGCTTTATCTCTTAATTCAACTACTGTACTGCATATACTTTCCGCACAAAAGATTATGCCTTTGATTATATCATCTGACAGCTTTTGCTCGGAAATCCCTGCCGATGATATGCTATTCTTTATTATTTTGATCCTATTTTGAATATTATCATTCTTTATAAAAGGATATTCCTCCTCTATTCTGCACATTAGATTAGGATCATCTTCTATGATCCTGAGTGCAAGCCACCTTGTATTGATATCTATATCTCCGACGTCTTGCAGCATCTCCTCCAACTGCTCCACAGCAGTTTCTATATAGTCTGCATACCGAACCTTTATTGTATCTTTATGGGTATTTACTGCACCTGCTACTTCATACAGAAGCTTATCCAAGCCTTTTGAACTTCTGGCTTCTGTACAGACTACAGGTACGCCTAGAATCGCAGATAACTCAGCTTCGTTTATTTTTATACCTTTTTTACGTGCTTCATCCGAAAGATTTACACAAACCACCACATTTTCCGTTATTTCGATCGTCTGCAAAACAAGATTCAGGTTACGTTCAAGGCATGTTGCATCGCATACCACAACTACCACATCCACATCGGCAAAGCATATAAAATCACGTGCGACCTCTTCCTCTGCAGAATGCGCCAGCAATGAATAGCAGCCCGGCAGATCTGCCAATATGTATTCACTTCCGTGGTACTCAAAGCTTCCGCTCGCATTCGTAACTGTTTTCCCCGGCCAATTTCCCGTATGATGATTTAATCCTGTCAACGCATTGAATATCGTACTTTTACCTACATTTGGATTTCCTGCCAATGCGATGATCTTCTCATGCCCGTTTTTTTGTCCCATAACTATATCAAGCTCTTTCGTTTTCAACCATATCAACTCCTACATCTCACTTATTTCTCTCCCATATCACCAATATATCCTTTGCATCATCCGACCTGAGTGCTATCACCGCCCCACGTATACAGTATGCGGTCGGATCTCCCATAGGACTTTTATACACGCATTCTACACGTGTACCCTCTATTAACCCTATATCCTGTAAGCGTCTTCGCATACTACCCTTTGAGAATAATGTATACACACGAGCATACTCACCCGGATCCAACATATTCAAAGTACAATCACTCATATTTTTCACTCCATCTACTGTCATTTTTCTTCAATAACTATTATATGCTGTTGAATCGACTGTCTCCACAATTTTCCTACACATATATTTGCCTTAGACAACATAAAAAATGCTAAGAAAAAAATTTTTTTGTTCTAGTTTTTGAAACTCATATATGCGATAATTAGTATAGTTAGGAAAATATTTAGAATCGTTTCTGTTTTCCGAAGGAAAGACAGTATAATCGCATAAAAGGAAAGGGTTGATAATTCAATATGAAAAAATACGGCTTCGGGATAATCGGCTGCGGAGCTATTGCAAAATTTCATGCTGACGCAATAAGCAAGATAGAAAATGCGTACCTTGTCGGTGTCGCAGATAACGTGAAAGCAAGCTGTGAAAAATTTGTAAAAGACTTTCCTTGTAAAATTTTCGATTCTGTCGATGAGATGCTAAGCTGTGACGATGTTCAAATAGTATCGATATGCACTCCAAGCGGATTACATGCACCCTATGCTGTAAAAGCAGCAAACGCAGGTCGTCATATTCTCGTTGAAAAACCAATGGCTATCACAAAGCAGCAGCTAAATGATATGATATCCGCTGCGGAAGCAAATCACGTAAAAGTAGCTGTTATCTCTCAGCTTCGTTTCTGTGAATCTGTGCAGAAGGTCAAAAAAGCGATAGACAGCGGTGATCTCGGAAAGATAATTTTGGGCGACGTCTATATGAAATATTATCGTTCTCCGGAATATTATGCATCTGCCAGTTGGCGCGGCACATGGGAAATGGATGGCGGCGGTGCTCTTATGAACCAGGGCATACACGGCATTGATGTGCTGCAATATCTTGTAGGTCCCGTAAAAAGTGTTTGGGGTATATGCAAAACAATGGCAAGGGATATTGAAGTTGAAGACACAGCCAATGTACTTGTTGAATTTGAAAGCGGTGCTATAGGTACGATCCAAGGTACTACATCTGTAACTCCGGGCTATCCTCGCATCCTTGAAATAAGCGGTACTAAAGGAACGATTGTCCTTGAGGAAGATTCCATTTCACGTTGGGATGTTGAAGGCTCGGACGAGAAAGCAAGTGACAAATCTGCATATAATGATAGTTTTCGTGATCCGATGGCATTTTCAAATCAATATCACATTTTACAAATACGCGATCTCATAGATTCCATTGAAAATGACAGAAAGCCTCTTGTTGATATGTATGAGGGTAAAAAGCCGGTGGATATCATCCTCGGTGCATATGAATCAAGCAAAACCGGAAAACGGATCGAATTATAGTCAAAAATATATTGTTTAATATAAAGACGGAGGAAAAAACTATGTCTAATCTTGCATTATTCGGCGGTCCAAAAGCCATAACAAAGGATTATACCGATCTTTTTAAGTGGCCTATAATCACAAAAGAAGACGAGGACGCCTGTCTTGAGGTACTCAGAAGCGGTGGAATGTCCGGAACGGATGTTACGATGAAGTTTGAAGAGGATTTTGCCGCATGGCAGGGTGCAAAATATGCTCTCGGCTTTAACAATGGTACATCCTCACTCCAGGCTGCAATGTACGGTGTCGGAGTTCGCACAGGTGACGAGGTCATTTGTCCATCCGTTACATACTGGGCTTCCTGTACGTCCGCATTTACGCTTGGTGCGACCGTAGTCTTTGCAAATGTTGATCCTCTCACACTTTGCATTGACCCGAAGGACATTGAGCACCGTATATCCTCTAAAACAAAGGCGATAATTGTTGTTCATTATCTCGGTCATCCATGTGACATGGACGAGATAATGGCGATTGCAAAAAAGCACAATGTAAAAGTAATTGAAGATGTCAGCCATGCACAGGGTGGACTTTACAAGGGCAAAAAGCTCGGTACGATCGGTGATGTCGGTGCCATGTCTCTCATGAGCGGCAAGTCCTTAGCTGTTGGCGAAGCCGGTATGCTGGTGACGAACGATAAAACTGTATACGATTATGCTCTCACGCTCGGTCACTATGAGAGAATGAATGATAAATTTGTTTCAACTCCCGAAATCAAGCCGTATTTCGGTCTGCCGATGGGTGGATATAAATACAGAATGCATCAGATCAGTGCGGCTGTAGGTCGTGTGCAGCTCAAGTATTATGATGAACGCTGTATCGAGATCAGAAAAGCAATGAATTATTTCTGGGATCTTCTCGACGGAGTTCCCGGACTTGTAGCTCACAGAGTTGATGAAGCTACAGGTTCAAATATGGCAGGCTGGTATGCACCTCACGGTATTTACAGAAGCGAAGAGCTTGGCGGACTTTCCGTTACACGATTCTGTGAAGCAGTCTCAGCTGAGGGCTTTGGCTGCGGTGCCGGCTGTAACAATGCACTCCACACACATGCTGTATTCCAGACGATGGATGCTTATGGTGTAGGCAAGCCCACAAGAATAGCACACGCAGACAGAGATGTTCGTGAACTTGACAAGGATCTTGGTGCAGCCGAAAAGATCGGTGCCTCCATTTACAGTATTCCATGGTTCAAGCATTTTGATAAAGCTGCTATTGAGGAACATGCGGAAGCATTCAAGAAAGCTGCACTCGGCTATAAAGAGCTTCTTGAAGGTGACAAAGGAAATCCCGCTCAGCTTGGCGGATGGCATTTCTTCTCACACAGCAAAAAATAAATCACAATATAAAATTTCACAAGCCCCAAAAGAACCTTCTTTTGGGGCTTGTGAATTATACTTTTCTTTATTGTTTTTTTACCGACTCTGTTATTGCTATATCAAGAAGCTTTTCAAACATGACCTTCGAACGGTTCGCAGTTTCCTTTACTTCTTCATGTGTAAGAGGTGTTTTTGCGATACCGGCTGCCATATTGGATATACATGACATACCTATGATCCTCATTTCGGCATGTCTTCCCGCTATCGCTTCACATACTGTACTCATACCCACCGCATCAGCACCGAGTAATTCGAACATCTTTATCTCGCTTGGTGTTTCATAGTTAGGCCCCTGAGTTTGAACATAAACGCCCTCGTGAAGACTGATATTTTCCTCTGCCGCAATTTTCATTATTTGTCTGCGAGCATCCTTATCATACACAGCGGACATATCAGGGAATCTTGTGCCTAATGCATCGATATTTTCTCCCCTGAGCGGAGATGGGACAAATGAAGAAATATGATCACGGATCAGCATAAAGTCGCCCTGTTTAAAGCTTCTGTTTATTCCTCCTGCAGCATTTGTAAGTACAAGAGTCTCTGCACCGAGAAGCTTCATTACACGTATCGGGAGCACAACATCCTGTATATCGTATCCCTCATAATAATGAACTCTACCCTGCATTACAATGACAGGTATATCATTATAATATCCCAAAACAAAGCAGCCTGCATGACCCTGTACGGTAGATATCGGGAACTCAGGTATATCGCAGTAAGGTATCTCGCATACCTTGTCGATTTTTTTTACAAAATCTCCTAATCCCGACCCAAGTACTACCGCAATATCAGGAATAAGGTCGCATTTTGAACGAATATATGACACGCAGCTCAACAGTTTTTCATAATAGCTCATGCTCTCACCATCCACGTATCATTTAATCGGTTTGAGCTTTCCGTCTGTTTCAATGACATCTGCTCCCCACTCTACTGCCTGCTCAAGTTCATCACGCTTAGTAAGCAGCCATACACCTATTTTGGCATATTTCTTTGTCATAGCGCAAAGCTCCGCACTGGCCGCAGGTGTTTTGCACCATGAAGTATGCTCATTATGAAATCTGAGCCACACTGTGAGCTGATCACGAGGCACTATAGATGATATTTCTTTTATTGCGTCCTCACTTATAGTGCCATCATAATGTATCTGAGAATTTGGAAAACGAGCAATTATCTTCTTGATAAAATCAGCGTCGTTAGATGTAAATCCGACATGAGAAACGGCATTTTCACGTTCAATAGTATCAAAAAAGATATTAAGCTGCTCTTCGGTATGGCTTTGTATAATATTGTCAAATTTGAGAGGAATATCATTTTCTCTTGAAAAGGCAATGGCATCCTCCAATGTTGGCAGCTTCTCATCTCGAAATGTCTCGCCTCTCCAGATACCATAGTCGTATGAACGCGCTTCATCAAGTGTAATGTCTGCGATAGGCACTTCTTTTTCAATTTCATGTCCGTCTGCGTAGCGTGCTGTTGCATTGATCGTCAGATTATGAAGTATCACGCATTTATTATCCTTAGTAAACTTCGTATCAAGCTCAATCATTCTGTAGCCCTGATCTTTTGCAGCTCTAAATGCCGATAATGTATTATCCGGAAATTCGTAGGAAACTCCGCGATGCGCTTCAAGGATATAATTACTCATATCTTACCTCCGAAAATATCACCAATTAATATGTGAAATATAATCAAACCCACATAGAACAGCTGCTTTTATTCCGTTCTATGTGGGTCTCGTTTACAGATATTACTTACTGAGTTCTTCGCTTAAAAGCTTGCGAATAGTCGCAGGATTACCGCTTCCTCGTAAAGCTTTCATAACCTGTCCAAACAGAGCATCCATAGCCTTTGTCTTACCGCCCTTAAAATCAGCAACGATCTTTGGATTCTTTGCAACGACATCGCTGATTATAGCCTGCAATGCATTATCATCGGCTATTGTAAGGAGCTGATTGTCATTACAGTATTTTTCAACGTCTACATCTTCAGCATATACTGCTGCAAATACCTTCTTGGCATTCTGACGGCTGAGTTTTTCCGTTGATACAAGCTTAATGATAGCTGCAAGCTTTACAGGATCAAGCTTAAGATCATCGGCAGTTTTTCCGTCACGCTTAAGCATATTCATACCCTCGCCGAGGATGAAGCTTGATACGTCCTTCGGGGCTGCGCCTGCCGCAACCGCACCCTCAAGAAGATCGCACAATGTACGGCTTTGTGTGATGATCCCGCTGTCGTATTCAGGAAGTCCAAGCTCATTTATATACTTCTCACGTTTGATCTCCGGAAGCTCCGGAAGTGATCTGCGCACTTCTTCTATCCATTCGTCTGTTATAACGATCGGTGCAAGATCAGGATTCGGGAAATAACGATAGTCGGCAGCTGTTTCCTTACTTCTCATAGAGAACGACTGTCCTTTAATATCATCCCAACGACGTGTCTCCTGTATCAGCTCTTCTGTGCCATGCTCCAAAGCATCAATATGTCTTGCAGCTTCATACTCAATAGCACGAGTAATAGCGCTAATGGAGTTCATATTTTTCATCTCTGTTCTTGTTCCGAGCTTTGTAGAGCCAACCGGACGAACAGAAATATTTATATCGGCTCTCATTGAGCCCTCCTCCATACGACAATCGGAAACTCTTGCAAAACGGAGGAGCTGGCGTAATCTTTCAAGATAAGCTACGACCTCTTCAACGCTTCTGAAATCAGGCTTACTTACGATCTCACAAAGAGGTACACTTGTTCTGTTATAGTCAACGAGTGATGTGTCTGTCCACATATCGTGAACGAGCTTACCTGCATCCTCTTCCATATGGATCTGTTTGATACCGATAACTTTCTTTCCTTTTGATGTCTCTATCTCTACACCGCCGTTAACGCAAATCGGAGCATAGAGCTGAGTTATCTGGTAAGCTGCCGGAAGATCCGGGTAATAATAATTCTTTTTATCAAATGTATTATACTTATTTATATGGCAATTTGTAAGAAGACCTGCGGTGATTCCAAGCTCTACGACCTTCTTATTTGTAACAGGCAGCATACCGGGCATACCTGCACATGCCGGACAAACGTGCTCATTCGGATCGGCACCGAATTTTGCGGAGCAGGAGCAGAATATCTTCGACTCGGTCGCAAGCTCAACATGAACCTCCAGACCCATAACTATTTCATATTCCATAATACTCAAGCCCTCCCTAATCCGGATTTTTCACAAGCTTCTGCAAGTGATATGATCTTACTTTCGCAAAGCGTATCACCCATGAACTGAATTCCGACAGGCATTCCCTTGGCATCCATACCACACTGAGTTACAACGGACGGAATTCCGATAATGCTTGCAACTGCTGAATATTTACTTTCGCTGAAATACAGCTCATCATTGCTTCCTACATATCCGATAGGATATGCACTGCCTGCACTTACCGGAGAAAGAACAGCGTCATACTTTTTGAACGCTTCTGTCATCTCATTGCGGACAACACGTCTTGTTTTTAACGCTCTCAGATAAAGATCCTCATAGTGTTTTTCCGAAAGAACGAGTGATCCCATGAGTACAAGCTTCTTTATGTTAAGTCCAAGCGCTTCACTTCTGGATTTCACATAAATATCCTCAAGATTTGTGCAGTTTTCCGCACGATAGCCGAACTTTATCGCATCAAAACGGGAGTAGTTATTGCATGCCTCTGCCGCAGATATTATATGATATGCATATGCCGCATAATCTGCACTCGGAAGTGAGAATTCCTCGCATTCGACACCTATACCGGAAAGCTTTGCAATAAAATCATCCATCAGCTTTCTAGACTCATCTGTCAGTCCTTCAAACAGCTCCTTCGGTATACCTACCTTCATACCCTTAACATCGGTAATATCGTAATTATACGACTGTGCAGGAAGTGAAGTACCATCATTAGCATCATGTCCTGCAATTACTGTAAGAAGCTGTGCTGCATCCGCTGTCGTTTTCGCACATACACCGATCTGCTCACTGGAAGATACGGCTGCTATGACTCCAAAGCGTGATACTGTGCCATATGTCGGTTTAATAAAGGAAACATTTGTGAATCCGGCAAATCTTCTTGATGAGCCGTCAGAATCAACGCAAAGAGCATATTTTGCCTTATCGGATGCAACTGCCGCAGCAGCGCCGCCGGAGATCGTTGCATTGTTATATGGATTAAGTGTAGCACCAATATGTGAGCTTTCGGATGTTATATCCATACCCAGCTCGCCTGTGTTTGTCTTTCCCTTTAACTCATAGCCTGCATCACGGAGCTTTCCTATTACAGTCGCTTCGAACGGAGACTTGAAGTTATAAAGCATCTTTGTTGATGCCGTAGACAATGTATCTGTTGTAAGGATCGTATCATCCACGCAAACAGCCTTCTCACTGTCTGTGACATTAAGCTCTGTAACAAAACAATTTAAATTATCCAAAGTAGCTTCCCCCATTCTGTTATTCTACGACTCTCGGCACCTGGAATGCACCATCGTACTGCTCCGGTGCATTTGACAGAACCTGTTCGCGGGAGAATTTCTTATTCTCAACGTCTTCTCGGAACACGTTTACCATGTTATAATTATAAACCATAGGTTCAACATCGGTTGTATCAAGATTTTTCAAAATATCGTATTTTTCAAATGATATTTTTTCATAATCTGTAATTGCTTTAGTCTCAGCTTCTGTAAGCTGGAGCTTATTAAGGGATAAAAGTTCACATAACATAGATATGACCATGCTTTGCTAAAGCAAGAAGCTTTCCTTTCTTTGGAATTTGTGATGTCTCACCATCACAGAAACGCTGTGAACACTCCACCGCTCGATCTTATCTGATCTTGATATGGACCTCACGGAGCTGCTGCTCTGTTACCTCACTCGGTGAGCCAAGCATAAGATCCTGCGCATTCTGGTTCATCGGGTATGCGATAACTTCTCTTATATTTTCCTGATCTGCAATAAGCATGAGCATACGGTCAACACCGGGAGCCATACCTGCATGAGGCGGAGCACCATACTGGAATGCATTGTAAAGTGCGGAGAACTTACTTTCAAGAACATCCTTCGTATATCCTGCGATTTCAAAAGCCTTTTCCATAACATCGGGGCGATGATTTCTTACAGCACCGCTGGAGAGCTCTATGCCATTGCATACGATATCATACTGATAAGCAAGGATATCAAGCGGATCCTTATTCATAAGAGCATCCATTTCGCCCTGCGGCATTGAAAACGGATTATGTGTAAAGTCGATCTTTCCTTCCTCCTCGTTATACTCGTACATCGGGAAGTCAACGATAAAGCACATCTCAAAGCGATCCTTATCGATGATATTCAATCTTTCGCCAAGCTCTGTTCTGATCTGACCTGCGAGCTTATCGACTATATTCTTCGCATCGCAAATAAAGAATAATGTATCTCCTACCTTCAGTCCGAGCATATTGATGAGCTCAGCCTGCTTTTCCTCACTTAAGAACTTAACGATCGGGCCCTTGAGTGTCATGCCGTCAGCGATCGTAATATATCCGAGTCCCTTCATGCCAATCGACAAAGCGAACTTGAGAAGATTCTCAAAGAAGGATTTAGAGCAGCCTGCACAATTAGCTACAATACCGCGAACAGGCTTCTTCTTAAAGGCTGCAAACTCAACATCGGAGAAAAATTCCGTAAGGTCACAGATCTCGAGCGGATTTCTGAGGTCAGGCTTATCTGTTCCGTACTTAAGCATACTTTCGGCATATGTTATGCGTTTGAACGGAGCCGGAGATACGGATTTATTTGTAAAATGAGTAAATGTATTATAAAGGACTGTTTCAGCTACACCGAGGACATCCTCCTGATCTGCAAATGCCATTTCAAAGTCGAGCTGATAGAATTCACCCGGTGAACGGTCTGCTCTTGCATCTTCATCACGGAAGCATGGTGCGATCTGATAATACTTATCAAATCCGGAACACATAAGGAGCTGCTTAAACTGCTGCGGTGCTTGCGGAAGTGCATAGAATTTACCGTGATGCTTACGGCTCGGAACAAGATAGTCACGTGCTCCTTCAGGAGATGAAGCTGTAAGGATAGGTGTCTGTATCTCTGTGAAACCTAATGCATCCATCTGAGAACGCAAATATTTTATAAGCTCTGAGCGTAAAAGGATATTTGAGCCTACCTTTGGGTTACGAAGATCAAGATAGCGATATTTAAGTCTTACATCTTCTCTTGTTTCGAGACTTGACAAAACTTCAAACGGAAGCTGATTTTTACACGGACCGAGAAGTCTGATCTCATTTGTCTTCACTTCGATCTTACCTGTCGGTATCTTATCATTGATCGTTTCCTTATCTCTCAGCATTACTGTACCGCTGATAGATATAACAGCTTCTCTGTTGATATCTTTTAGAAGTGTTTCATCATTTAATACGATCTGTGTAACACCGTATTGGTCTCTTAAGTCGATAAATAATACACCGCCGTGATCTCTGATTGTTTCTACCCAGCCGGCAAGCTTTACTTCGCTGCCCACATTGCATTCACGAAGCTCGCCGCAGTTGTTGGTTCTATACTGTACAGACATATAAATTTCCTTTCATTACATTAATTGACATTAAATTATAGCATATTTTTGACGAAAAGTCAATTATTTTCTACTTTTAAATATGGCAGAAGTATATTGCATTCATTCATCGGTGCTGAGCTGCATCTTTGTTTGAAAACCATACTTTGTTGCCTGAATTTAATTTCACAATAGCCGGTCTATCATATGAACTCACCATTCTCCGTGTAAAGCGGTTAAAATCAGATATAAACATAATCTCTACCGATAATTTTAATATTATTCAGCCGTTTTGTCAACATATATTATGGAAAATATATTACTGTATTTGCATTTTTCATATCAATTATACCCAACTGCTCCGTCTATTCCTCTCAAATATAAAATATGCTCTTTGTTCAATATATTGTATCGATTTTATAAGCATAACGCTCAATATTATGCTATTATAATATCGGAGCATATGATCTTTTCTCGATCATATTATTTGTGATCTCCAGAGCTATATTTGAAAGGAGCGTATTTATGGATTCTGTTCAGTATACAAAGCAATTACCGATAAAATACGAAACGGACATATGCGTAGTAGGCGGAGGGCCTGCGGGTACTGCCGCAGGTGTTGTTGCCGCAAGAGATGGTGCTAAGGTAATGATAATAGAAGCTCACGGTTTTTTCGGTGGCGCCGGTACAGCTTCTTTAGTTCCAGGATTTATGCAATTCACAAACGGTTTGGATTTCATGGCAGGTGGATTCGGCAAGGAAATATATGATGCGACCAAGCTTCCGTTCGACGGACTCGGTATCGATGCAGAGCTTTTGAAAAGAACATACGATAACAAGGTCAAGGACTCGGGAGCAGATTTTCTTTTCCATACAACAATGATAGATGTCATTACAACCGGAGATCATGTTGAGTATATTATAGTTGCAGCTAAAAGCGGAGTATATGCGATCAAAGCTAAAGTATACATAGATGCTACCGGTGATGGCGATCTTTGTGTTTGGGCAGGAGCTCCATACAAATTCGGTGATGAAAACGGTAAAGTAATGCCATCAACACTTTGCTCGTCATGGATAAATGTTGATTGGAGCAGAGTCGTTCATTCACCCGACAACCGTGAGGTTGGCAGAGCATATGATGACGGTATATTCACACAGGAGGATTATCATATGCCCGGAATGTGGCGCACAGGCGAAAACACAGCAGGCGGAAATATCGGGCATTGCTATGGAATCGATGCTACGGACGAAAGATCTCTCACCGACGGTATGATACTCGGCAGGAAGCTTATACCTGAATTCGAAGTATATTACAGAAACTATATTAAATATGGCTACGAAAATACCAGAGCTATATGCTCCGGCTCTTACCTCGGCATCAGAGAATCCAGACGTATCATAGGAGATTACATACTCTCTGTCGATGATTTCATAAACAAAGCGAATTTCACCGATGAAATAGGACGTTATTCATACCCTATCGATGTTCATCCCGAGCTTGGCAAAGAAAACTACAGTGCATTTTTAAAGGAGCATACCTCTCTGAATCTCGGCAAGGGTGAAAGCTACGGCATTCCGTACAGAAGTCTGATACCGCAAAAGCTTTCCAATGTCCTTGTCAGTGGGCGCTGCATAAGCACGGATAAAAAGATGCAGTCTTCTGTCAGAGTAATGCCCGGATGTTATATTACAGGTCAAGCCTGCGGTATGGCTGCGTCAATGGCGGCAAAAAGCACCAGCGAGGTACGTGACATCGATGTTAAAAAGCTACAGGATAAGCTTGTTGCGATAGGCGGATGGCTACCCAACAGAAAATAATGTAAAAATCAGACGTATATGTGAGCTTTTCACCACAATATACGTCTGATCATTTTATTATACCTCAGGAACTATTACAGGCACTTCTTCTCCACCGGAGAGATATGACTTCTCAATAGCATTAAGAAGAAATACAGGTGCTATCAGCTCCTTATATGTATGAGCCATTTTACCTGTGCGAAGCATATCAACGAATATAGCGCACTCATGCTGATAGCAAAGAGAAATATCGATCTCTCTGCGAGCAGAGCCTTTCTTTCCGAACATTCCCGCCGAATATGCATAATTTCCGTCGTTAAAGTGCATCGTTATATCGAAATCATTATAACGCGCTATACCTGTTACGTTTCCGTTTTTCTCAACTGCGATGACCGATTTAATGTCATACCCGAAGATCGACATAAGTATCTCGGCAAGATGTGATGAATAGAAATAGAAGCCGCCGTATTCATTACAGAAGTTCAGCGGAGCAGCCACTCCACCGCCTAAAATACCGCCCAGCCCGGATTTGAACGCATGTTTCAGCATCGTTACATCATATACAAGCTTTGTAGATGAACCTCCCACGATAGGTACATTTTTTGATTTCGCAAGCTTTGCAAGTGCAAGAGCCTCTGCGCCATCGTTTGCGAATGGCTTATCGATAAACGCCGGTATGCCTGCTTCAATAAACGGACGAGCAAATTCAGGATGAAACTTACCGTTTCTTGCCGTTACCATAACAGCATCTATTTTTCCCAGCATGTCTTCCGGTTTTTCTGCGATAAACTCCAAGCCGCATGTGTCAAATACCTTTTTGGACTCCTCAGGATAATCTCCACCGATCGCTACAACCTTACAATCGGGATAAGAGCCTTCGAAATTCGGATCAAGATCATTGAATATCTTTGCAAATGCCATAGCATGAGAATTTTCAGAGCCTATTATACCTATTCTAAACATATTTTTTCTTTCCTTTCAACGATCAAAAACTTTTTGTTTTATAATTTTATAAACTGCTCTTCTCTGGGCATATTTTTTCTGAAGTTCGGAACCTCTATCTCACGTCCTCCATTTGTAACACTAAGAGCTGAGAGAAGACCTACAGCTGTCCATTCACATGCCTTATACACATCACACTCCGGCTGAACACCGCTGTTGATAGCGTTCACGAAATCATCTACAATAAAGAAGTCTGAACCTCCATGACCTGCGCCCTTCTGATCATCTGTAGCAAGCTTAAATCTTTCGGGCAAATATTCTTCGAAGTCCGCAAGTGGTCTGAATTTGCGTTCTTTGCATTCGGGATCGAGTGCCGGCATTCCCTCAAACCATATCTTATTCACATCACCACAGCCACGTATCGTTTCGAATACACCCTTTGTACCCTGGAGCTGGAAATATGTTGTATCCGGAACCGGACGCGGAGAAAGACAGTCCACTCTGAGATTTACAAGCTTTCCGCTTGCGAGTCTGCACATTACAATAGTGGTGTCTTCATTTCTCAGCTCGGGATGAGCATGGTGACCCGATCCGAAAGCAGAAATACTTGCTATTCTGTCACCCTCAAACCACTGCATTACAGGGCCCAGACTATGCGTCGGATAAAATGCCCCGTGTGTGCCAAGCTGCCAATAATTACGCCATGATCTTTTACCATTGGGATATGTGAGCAGATCTGTAATATTATGAACATACGAGCATTCCGCATAATAAAGCTCACCGAAAAGGCCTTTTTTTACCATCTCACGTACCTGCTGTACATGCGGATAATAACACGTATTTTCAGCAAACATGTATATCTTATTTGATCTCTCAACTGCTTCTATAAGCCACCACAGCTCATCCATAGATACGCCTGCTGTGACCTCGCTCATTACATGCTTTCCTGCATCAAGTGCTGCAATGACCTGTGACACATGGCACTGCATCGGCGATGCTATCCATACAGCATCAATATCTGCCTCGAGCATATCTTCATAAACTCTGTAGGTATGTTTTATATTATGTTCCTCTGCCTTTGCCTTTAAAAGGTCTTCATTAAGATCACAGAACGCTGTGATCTCAACATCCGGACGTGCTCTTAATCCCGTTAATGCTGAAAATCCTCTTGAACCAACTATACCGACCTTGATCATCTTTCAGCCTCCTCAAAATTACATTAAGATATTTTTGCAGCATAGTTCACAGTCACCACAACTTAAAGACTTAAATCTAAGTCTTTATGTCATTTTATATTAATAATTATACAACACATTTCTCTGTCAGTCAATATTCAAAATCAGATTACTCTATGTAAAAAAGTACGATATTTTATAATCCGATATTGTCTTACCGAATTTTTATGATATAATTATAGTGATATGTTTTTTATATCAGCTTATTTTGGAGGTCAATATATGCTTGTCGGAATAGATATCGGTGGCACAAAGTGTGCTGTATGCTGCGGCGAATATGATACGAAAAAATGCGAAGTAAGGATAAAGGATAAAATAAAATTTCCCACTGAGAAAGGTACTTCGCCTGAAATAATAATGAAAAAAATGGCAGATATGATAAGAAAGCTGAACTGCTCGACTATAGATGCCATCGGCATAAGCTGCGGAGGGCCTCTCAACAGCAAGACAGGTGTCATTCTGTCTCCGCCTAACCTTGTCGGTTGGGACAATGTGGAGATAAAAGCATTTTTCGAAAACGAATTTAATGTTCCCGTAATGCTGCAAAACGACGCAAACGCATGTGCATTAGCGGAATGGAAATTCGGTGCCGGGCGTGGACATAGCAATATGATTTTTTTGACATTCGGTACCGGTATGGGTGCAGGACTTATTCTTGACGGAAAGCTTTACACAGGTGCTAACGATATGGCAGGTGAGGTCGGACATATATCTCTGTCAAAATTCGGGCCCGTGGGATACGGTAAATCCGGCAGCTTTGAAGGCTTTTGCAGCGGCGGCGGAATAGCTCAAATCGGACGTATAAAGGCGCTCGAATATCTTCAGAGAGGCGAAAGTACAGCCTACTGTGCAGATCTCGCTTCACTTGACAAAATCGATGCTAAGCTCATTGCAGAATGTGCAAAGGCCGGAGATAAAGCCGCAATAGAGGTATACAACATCTGTTCTGAAATGCTAGGGCATGGGCTATCGATACTGATCGACATACTCAATCCTGATATCATTGTGATCGGAAGTATATTTGAACGCAGTCGTGAGCTTCTTTGGGACGGTGCTTGTAAAATAATCAATGAGGAAACACTTGATCTCAATCGCAGTGTCTGTAAGGTAGTTCCTGCTGAGCTTGGAGACTCGATCGGAGATTATGCGGCTTTAGCCGTTGCAGCATATATTTAATTTAAAAGGTACTGTATCTGTGATGATACAGTACCTTTTCTCTATTTCAGTATTTCTTTCAGGTATTCCTTATATTTATCAAAATCTATCGGGGGATATCCGGCTAAATAGTGATTTTTAAATTTTACTCCGTCGATCTTCCATTCAATGATAAACAATGCTTTGTCGGAATACATAAGAGGTATCTTGCCAAGTGCCTTTGCAGAATTGGGAGCGATTTCAAAGCTGCCCTCTGCTACGATCTCGTTTGTATCATAGCACTTTACGGAGTACGTACCGAGCTTACGGCAAAGAGTGTCATTTGCAGCAATGATCGTAGAATTCCATGCATCGATTTCTCTCATCATTATCGCAAAAGGCTGCTGAGAACGCTTTATATACTCATACGCAAGCTTCTTTACATAATAGTAGTCCACAACTGCATCCGACATCTGCGGCCATCCGTCAATAAGATTCCACCATATGATTCCGCTCTTCGTCTCCCTGTTGCAGCGGATATTCTCAATGAAAAACTTCTTTGCTTCTGCCTGTGATATCTGCGATGCAAGTGAATAATCCTTTAAATTATCCGGAACAGCTCCGAACAGCTGACGTACCTGACGCTCCATCAGCATAACTCGTCCGTCACAATTCTGCTGATCCGTAGAGTGAAGTATCCATTGTGGATTGTTCTGATACGGCCATACATACTCGGGTTCTATGAATTTACGTATAGATTCCTCACATGGACAGCCATGATATCCTGCTTCACTTATAAAATGTGCAGAATAGGTCGTATAATATGAAGATTTAAAATAGTCACGCGGTCCCCAGATGTGAGCCTCAGGTATTGCATCTACTCTACCCGTCTCATATATCGCCTCGGACACGTACGGTGAGCTTGGAAGATACGGTCTTGTACCGTCGTATATTCGTATCATCTCGGGAATTATCTCACGTGTTGTCCTATTCTTATTCGGGTCTGTGTGATTCTCAATGAGCAGCGAGTCGATCTCGTTATCACCCGACCAGAGTATGATGCATGAATGATTTCGAAGAGCCTTGATAACCGTCTTTACCTCGTGCTTTAGAATATTACAGAACTGATCGTCCTGAGGATATGCATGACATGCCATTGTAAAATCTTGCCATATCATGATACCGTTTCTGTCGCAGTAGTCGTAAAACTCCTCCTGCTCGTAAACATTACCGCCCCAGAGTCTGAGTATATTGCAGCCTATATCACTTACTAGATCCAACGCCTTTGCATAACGCTGCTTATCTCGGCTGTGATAAGCGTCCATCGGCACCCAGTTCGAGCCTCTGCATATGATCTTCTCACCGTTTATATGAAATTCGAAGCAGCCGTTGACGCCATCCGTCGTATCGGTATGCTTTAATTCGACCGTTCTTATACCGAGGTTATAGTCTTTCTCGGATAATACCTCACCATCGTATTCGAGGCTTGCATGTACATCGTATATCGCAGGCTCACCATATCCGTACGGCCACCAGAGAACAGGCTCTTTTATTTCTATAGCAGTATTTCCTGCTTTGAACTTGAGCGGTATTTCCTTGTAAAAGGTCTTATCCTTGTAGCGACCGTCTATCTTCAGTTTTAGCTTTTTTATGTCATAAACAGAGCAATTTACGTCATATACGGCCTTTATTATTGCAGTCTCTTCAGTTACTCGGTCAATGCAGAAGAAAATATCGTTTATTTCAGCACGTGACTCCAGTCGAAGCTCGACATCTTTCCAAATTCCGGCGCTTAATGCTCTTGGCATAATATCCCATCCGAAGCAGTGCGGCGGCTTCCTGATGTATATTGCTTCCGGGTCGATATGCCATGAATTTTTTATGACATATGTCTCGTACTCGGTATTATATGCTGCAATCATTGCGGACTTTATTCTTACCTCAAGCTTATTCGTATTATCAAGCTTATCTGTAATATCAAACTCTATCGGTATCAAAGCATCCTCAGATGTACCGATAAGTGTGCCGTTTATGTAATACTCCGCAAAGCAGTCTACGCCCTCGAAATGCAGCTTCACTCTCTTGCAGTCGCCGAGATCGGGAGCATCAAAATGAGACTCGTACCACCATTCGTATGTTTCGTACTTTTCAGCTTCCTTTATATTCTCACCCATGAACAGATCCTTTGGGAGAATGCCGGCTTCCGACAGGTCAAGCTCTACATTTCCGGGGACTGAACAGAGAACGGACGGCAGCGCATTTACTTCACTGTGCTTTACGCTGTCCTGCTCGAAAAAGCGAAGCTTCCATTTTCCGTTGAGACTTACAGTTTTCATTAAAACATTCTCCTTTCCAACTCGGCACATATATAATGATATATCGGCAAGTGATATTCCTGCACTTTATATGTCTCTGTCTCGGGTGCATGGATAACTACGTCACAGTGATCATCCAATTTACACCTGTTCTTGCCTGTTAATCCGATCGTTACCATGCCCTTTGCTTTTGCGGCAATGACTGCATTGATTATGTTCTTCGAATTGCCCGATGTTGTAATACCTATAAGCGCATCTCCGACAGCTCCATAGCCGTATGTAAGCTGTGCATATATCAGATCAGGCTGAACATCGTTGATATATGCCGTAAATATGGAGCTTTGGCTTACAAGAGATATCGTAGGAAGTGCTTTCTGGAGATTTTCAGCTATGTATGCACCCTGATCCGCAAAGTTATTTACAAACACTTCCTTTTCAGTCTCGGAAAGCGGACGTTTTTTTATAAAGGTCTTCATCAGCTCACCTACAATATGCTCACAGTCGGATGCGCTGCCTCCATTTCCGCAAAGGAGCACCTTTCCGCCTTTAGAATACACTTTCACAAGAAGCTCGACCGCAGTCTGTATTTCCGATTCGATATTTCTCAGTTCTTCGTATCTAAATAACAATTCGTCCATGTAAATTCTCCTTATTATTGTTTACTTTTATTATATATTGTACATATGATCCAGTCAATAGCTTTTTCTATTCTGATTATTGCATTATTTATTATCTTTTCGAGAA
>CAYWVF010000002.1:0-140141 GCA_964461815.1 uncultured Oscillospiraceae bacterium | reverse complement strand
ATCTGTTTGGAAACAGGCTTGCACTTACCGGTCATGACACACAGCTTGCCGTCAATGATATGAGCAATACCAAAGGGGCGGACTCTGGGCTGATCACCATCTACCGTTGCTACATAGAAAACATGAGCCTTTTGCAGAAATTCACATACAGTTTGCATCGTTTTATCCTCCCAAAATATAGATTATTTAAACATTTTCGTAAGTAAAAATGCCAGTTGGTCACATTCATTTGCCGTCAGCTTTTTGGTCATCTCCTGTTCCAGACTGTCAGACAATGCCAGCAGCTCCTCTTTCATCGCCATAGCCCGATCTGTCAGCACAAGTACTTTGCTGCGCTTATCTTTGGGATGAGGCATTCGCTTTACAAGTTCCTTCGCTTCCAACTTCTGCACCAAGCCGGTGACTGTGGGATTTGTCATAAAAAACTTTGTTTCAATATCCGTCTGCCGAACAGAGCCGACAGGAGATCGGTACAGCACCATCAGGATCTTGAACTGACTGCCCGTTAAATCATATGGCATCAGCAGTTGATTGGAAATTTTATCGAATATCAAGGAAGATTTCTTGATCAAAATTGGTATTTTTGCGTTTGCCATAAAACTGCTCCTTTCGGGAATAAATATAGCTTCCTATGTATTATAACATAGGAAGCTATGAATTACAATATGTCTTACACCTGAATTACAAAGAAATGATTTTATTTTTGAGTGAAGCCATTTGAAACTGTAGCGTTTTCACGAGCTGTTGCGGTAAATTCATAACAAAACAAGGCTGTAAACTTATATTCTGCACTGTTTTTGTCTGCGATATTTTAAAATGCATTAAAAGCAACATATATATGTAATCTGTACTCATGTTGACAAAAATGTTTGTATGCGTTAAAATAATCGCATACGAACAGAAAGGTCATGATATAATGATTATCGAAAAGCAGATAGAGAAAAAATATCGCAGTCAGCTTTTTGTACGCTATGATGAAAACGGTATGGTATATTATTTTTCAGCAAAGGATTTTCCCGGACTTCAGGCAGCTCCATACACCTTCATCGGATCCGCAGGGCAAAAATTGCAGGGCTATTTCTACAGCTACGCTTCACCGATCTCGGGCAGACTTTTGATCTTCGATCACGGACTGGGCGGCGGACATCGTGCATACATGAAGGAGATAGAGCTGCTCGCACGTCATGGATATCTTGTATTTGCTTATGACCATACAGGCTGCATGGAATCCGAGGGCGAGTCGGTAAACGGCTTTGCACAGTCACTTAATGACCTTGATCGATGCATATGCTCACTAAAGGAAAATGATAAATACACTGCTATGAAAATATCCGTCATAGGTCATAGTTGGGGAGCGTTTGCATGTATGAATATTGCAGCACTTCATCACGATATACACAGTATCGTAGCTATTTCCGGCTTCATATCCGTCGAGCAGATGCTTTCTCAGATGTTTCACGGTGCATTGAGCATATTCTATAAGTACATTTACAGACTTGAAGCCGAAGCGAATCCTGAATTTATCAATTTCAACGCAGTCGAAAGTCTCAGGAATACCGATGCCGAGGTGCTTTTGATACATTCCGCAGATGACAGCACGGTAAGTGCAAAATATCATTTTCACGTGCTTCGCCGTGCTTTGTCAGGTAAAAAAAATATAAGCTTCATACTGACCGACGGCAAGGGGCATAATCCCAACTATACCTGCGATGCCGTGAAATACAAGGACGAGTTTTTTTCTGAGCTGACAAAGGCTATAAAGCACAATACTCTCGAAAAGGCGAAGCAGGATTTTGTTGCACGCTTTGACTGGGACAGAATGACTCAGCAGGATCCCGAAGTATGGGATGCGATCTTCAACGTGCTGGATCGTTGACATCTTTTTCTCCGATATTACGCAAAATGGGCTTTAAGCAGATGCTTAAAGCCCATAAATTTACATCGATCATTAAGTTATCGTTTATTCTGTGCGTGAACTTAATTGTTTTTCCGATTAGCCATGTCTCTGAACGCTTCCGGTGTAGACCCATAGTGCAGCTTAAATGCACGGATAAAGTTATTCACATCATTATATCCGCAGCGGTACGCTATGTGCTTGACACGGATATCCGTCGTTTCGAGCAGCTCCTTTGCATAGGACAATCTGTTGAGTATGATATACTCCTTGGGACTGTAGCCTGTTCGCATTTTAAACAGTCTCGACATGTAATGATAATTGATATAAAACTCATCCGCAAGTGATTGTAAATTTATCTCATCCTTGAAATTCAATTCGATGTATCGCTGTATCTCCTGCACTCTGCCGTTCATACCGCCGTTATCATTATCGGTAAAATTACCCGGATAGCTGCGGTATGTCTGCATAAGGATATTTTCAAGTATTATCCTCAGCATTGACGATGAATCTCCGCCGTAATCCGCATATTCCTCCATAAGCTGATGCATCAGAGGCTCAATATACTGTCGGCGTTCGCTCAGGTCTATGACATGAGAAAATGACGGCGCTCTGTTTTTGAATACCGTAGACAGGACTCGATTCGGGAGCACTCTTTCAAGCTCGGGAAGGTTTATCATAGCGAAGAACCTCTTATACGGAGCTTCAAGCACGTTGATGCGGTGAGGCTCAAGGTTACTTATGAACATCATACAGCCCTTAGTCGCAATATAACGATGCCTGTCCACATAAAGCTCGACCTTACCGTCTTCGATATATATTATTTCACACGAAAGGTGCTGATGAAGATGCACGTCATATACATCCTGAGCATACTTACATTCACTTATAAGCAGTGAACCGTTTGCCTGTACAGCATCTGTAAGCATAATTTTACTCTGCTCCTTTACAGCAGCTCTTACGCCATTGTCTCCAGCATTTTTGCGGAAACCTCGTATTTTGTCGGCTCATTTTTCACATGTGCCGTAAACTCATCACACATATATTTGCCCATACGTGCTACCTCATTGTTAAAGCTGCCTGCAAGGTGAGGTGTCAGCACGACGTTCGGCAGTGAATAGAACTCATGACCCTCTACCGGAGGCTCCGGCATTGTAACGTCAAGCACTGCGGTACGCTCAGGCTCTTCCTTGAGTGCTCTTACGAGATCAGCCTCGACTACCTGTGCTCCGCGTCCCGTATTTATAAATGTGGCATTCGGCAGCATTCTTGAGAACAGATCATAATTGAGCACGCCTACCGTATTGGCATTGTTTGCGAGATGATTTGATATTGTCTGGCACTGGCTGAAAAGCTCTTCCAATGTCGCACGCTTTGCACCGAGAGCCTCAAGCTTTTCATCTGATGCAAACGGATCGAATACAAGCACCTCAACATCGTAGCCCTTGAGTATATTACAAACGTATGAGCCTATCATTCCTGCTCCGATAATACCGACCTTACAGTTATAATTTCCGGGAAATCTTGAATAGTATGCCGAAGCACCGCTTCTGTCACCGCGCTTTGAGTACTGCTGAGCACCGTAAAAGCCCTTATTTGCCAGAATTATCTCAGCTGCTGCTACCTCTGCTACCGGAACGCCGTTAGCTCCCCATGCACTGAATACCTTCACGCCGAGATCGATGAACGGTCTTGCGAACGGCTGTACAGAGCCTGCGGCATAGAATACGCATTCGAGGTCGGGCAGATATTTTTTGATCTGTTCTTCGTTGAATGTCGGCATTCCCCATGTAGAGAACAGATATTTTACGTCCTTACCGCATTCGGGCTCATTTTCAAACTTTTTGACCGTATAGACCTCATCCGTAATATACGTAAGCTGTCTCAATGCAGCTCTCGTTACCTCGTCATACGCATTGTCTATAGCCTTAACATTTTCGGATACGCAGAATATCGATCTCGGAAGCACCATTTCACGTATAGCATCCATATCGGACAGGAAGCTGTCGTCGGCATCGTCCTTACAGAACTCGAGAACGATATTGATATCATCTCTGCCCTTTACAACGTTCAGATACTTATTCCAGATATCCATTCCCTCACGCATGAGAGCACGGTCGGGAGTCCAGTAGAATGCATGTATCGTAACAACGTAGTCCTTGATCGTATCAAGCTCTCTTATGTTATCCTCTATCGTAATATCGGGGTTCGGCTGCCAATATGTCTTGAAATTCGGTCTGTCTATAGCCTTAAGCAGCTTCATTGCGCTCTCAACGTTCTCTGTAAGCGTGTTTCTGTGATATTCGAATGCGACTGTGAGTCCGTATTTTGCAGCTTCGTCTGCGATAGCCTGAGCATTTTTCACGACTCTGTTAAACTGCGCCTCGTCAGCCGTCTTCGGGCCCTTAGAGCCTGCCCATACACGAATTATCGGTGCTCCGAGCACACGTGCGCTCTCGATGACAGGTATAAAGCCGTCAGCTGTCTCGTACTCGGTCTTATAATATGAGCCGTAGGAGAGTGTGACAAGGTTGTTTTTCTTCATTTTCAGTGCTACGCTTGCAGCTGTCTGTACATCGCCCGGGAGCACATGGACGTCTCCGCCCCATTCTATTCCGCATACGTTTGCTTTTTTTGCAATCTCGATATTCTCGTCAATAGTCTTTTTTCTGAATGTGATCGTGGTAAATCCTGTTTTCATTTATGTATTCCTCACTTTCCAGAATTGATTACCTATATTATAGAGCCTTTATATCCGTATTACAAGATACAAACTGTAAAAAAATCAAATTTTACATATATTAAACCAAATATATATTACACACGAACGCAATTATTGTGTATAGTATAATTATATAAAAATATTCGAAAAGGGGTCATATTAATGTTTCATTACAAAACTTTCGATGAATTACAAGCGCAATTAGATAAGCTTGGAGTATCTCTTCCATTAAGTGACGATCTCTCGGTATTAAAGGAAAAATACGTATGTCCGGAATTCACTCTCAATAACCGTTTTGCGATCCATCCTCTTGAGGGTTGTGACGGAACAAGCGATGGCAGCCCCGACGAGCAGACAAGACGCAGATATGTAAATTTTGCACAGAGCGGTGCAGCTCTTATTTGGTATGAGGCTACTGCCATAGACGTAAACGGACGTGCAAACCCACGTCAGCTCATGATCACAGAGGATAACCTTGACAACTTCAAGGCTCAGGTCGATGAGATAAAGGAAACGACGATGAAAGCACATGGCTTTGAGCCTATCGTTATCATGCAGGCTACGCATTCGGGTCGTTATTCCAAGCCGACAGGCGTTCCCGCTCCGATCATTGCATATAACAATCCTATTTTTGAAAAGAATATCCCTATCGACCCATCAAGGATCATCACAGACGATGAGCTCAAGAGACTTGAGGGCTGCATGGGTCATTCCGCTCATCTTGCAGAGCTTGCAGGCTTTGACGGTGTTGACGTAAAATGCTGCCACAGATATCTTGCAAGTGAGCTTCTGTCTGCATACACACGCAGCGGTGAATACGGAGGAAGCTTTGAAAACCGTACACGCTTCTACCGCAACTGTGTAAGCAATGCAAGAGCAAATACATCCAAGGACTTTATCGTGACCTCCAGACTCAACATCTATGACGGCTTCCCGTATCCCTACGGCTTCGGCGTAGATCCCGACCATGATCTTGAGCCGCATCTCGATGAGGCTACAGAGCTTGTAGGTCTTCTCGGAATGAAGCTCATCAACATCACGATCGGCAATCCGTATGTAAATCCGCACGTAAACCGTCCTGCCGACGGTCTTCCCTATGAGGCTACAGAGGATCCGCTTCAGGGCGTAGAGCGTATGATAAACTGCATCTCTAAGATACAGCATACATATCCCGACCTTTGCGTTATCGGCTCCGGTCTGTCCTATCTCAGACAGTACATGCCTATGCTGTGTGCAGGCGGCATCAAGAACGGTGACTTCGCAGTAGCAGGTCTCGGTCGTATGGCATTTGCATATCCTCAGATGGTAGCTGACGTTTTAGCCGGAAGAGGCTTCAATATGAAGTCTACCTGTCTTGCATGTGGAAAATGTACAGAGCTTATGCGTGCCGGAAGCATCACAGGCTGCGTAGTTCGTGATCCGTTCTACACAAAGCTCTATATGCAGTACGTGAAAAAAGTATAATTTGAAAGGGAAGTAAGAATTATGCGTAAAATTGCAATAGTTACAGGCTCACGCCGTGGTATCGGTCTGGGCATCGCAAAGATGCTGAGTGCTAACGGTTATACGGTAATTCTCAGTGCATCCTCCTCCGCAGAGGACAGTGCGGACGTATGCCGTGAAACAGGGCTTGACTATATACAGTGTAATATTGCCGTTAAAGAGGACAGAGAAAACCTCATAAACACGGTCATTGAGAAGTACGGCAGACTTGACGTGCTCGTAAACAATGCAGGCGTTGCTCCCAAGGTTAGACTCGATGTGCTCGAGACAACGGAGGAAAGCTTTGAGCGTCTGATGAACATAAATCTTGAGGGCACCTTCTTCATGTGCCAGACTGCGGCTAATGCTATGATAAAGCTGCAGCAGAAGCTTGAGGATTACAGCCCGAGGATCGTAAACATCTCCTCCATGTCTGCATACACCTCTTCTACCTCACGTGGAGAATACTGTATCTCCAAGGCAGGCATCGCTATGGTGACAAAGCTCTTTGCCGACAGACTTGCCGAGTACGGCATTCCCGTATTCGAGGTACGTCCCGGCATTATCAAAACAGATATGACGAGCACAGTTCTCGACAAATACAATAAGCTTATCGACGGTGGTCTTCTGCCTACGAAGCGCATGGGTACACCTGAGGATGTAGCAGGCTGCGTTCTCGCCGCTTGCTCCGGCTACCTTGATTACGGTACAGGTACAGTTCTCAATGCCGACGGCGGTTTCCATATAAGACGCCTATGAGAACTGTTCAGATAAACGGATTTACCGTTGACATTCACTCCTATGATGCTATAGTCATCGGCAGCGGCTGTGCAGGCTTTAACGCTGCGGACACGTTGTATACGCTTGGAGTAAAGAACATTGCGCTTCTGACCGAGGGTATCAAAATGGGTACGAGCCGTAATACCGGAAGCGATAAGCAGACGTATTATAAGCTCTCAATGTCCGGTGATGCGCGCGACAGCATTGACGAGCTTGCGGAAAATCTTTTTTCCGGAGGCAGCGTTCACGGTGACATTGCTCTTTCCGAAGCAGCAGGCTCTGTACGTGCATTTATGAAGCTGGTGCAGCTCGGTGTGCCGTTCCCCTGTAACTACTACGGTGAGTATGTCGGCTACAAGACCGACCACGATCCCAAGCAGCGTGCGACCTCCTGCGGTCCGCTCACATCAAAGCTTATGACAGAGCACCTTGAGGCTGCTGTCAAAGCAAAAAACATTCAGATATTCGATCAAATGACAGTCGTTCGCCTGTTTAAGGACAAAAACGGTATCACTGCGGCTGCGGCTGTAAAGACGGGCTCACGTGAAAAGAGGATCGCCGTATTCCTGTCCGGTAACATCATCGTTGCCACAGGCGGCCCGAGTGCGCTGTACTCATCCTCCGTATATCCCGAGAGTCAGACGGGTATGACCTCCCTATCACTTGAAGCAGGTGCCGAGGGCTGCAATATGCAGGAGTGGCAGTACGGACTCGCCTCCACAAAGTTCCGTTGGAATCTTTCCGGTACGTACCAGCAGGTACTGCCGAGGTATATCTCCATCGACAGCGACGGAGTTGAACGTGAATTTCTCTACGACTATATCCCGTCAGCGGAGAAGGTCCTTGAATGTGTATTTCTCAAGGGATATCAGTGGCCGTTTGATGCTGCAAAGCTCGGCAATGGCTCATCCATCATCGATGTTCTTGTACACAACGAGGTCGTCAACCTCGGAAGACGTGTATTCCTCGACTACCGTTCCGAGCCTAAAGGACTTGATCTGAATGCTCTGCCTGAGGTTGCCGGAGATTACCTTTCGCGCTCAAATGCGCTTATCGAGCTTCCGATCAAGCGTCTGCGCTTCATGAATCCAAAGGCGTATGAGCTGTATCTTTCTCACGGTATCGATCTCGAAACAGAGCTTCTTGAGATATCTGTATGTGCTCAGCACAACAACGGCGGTATCGCAGTCGATTCCAACTGGCAGACATGCGTTCCGGGTCTGTTTGTCGCAGGTGAGGCAGCAGGTACATTCGGAGTGACACGTCCCGGCGGCTCTGCGCTCAACTCAACGCAGGTAGGCTCGCTCCGCGCAGCTGAATATATATCACTCAACATGAGAAGCGCAAGTGAAGACGACCTTATGGAGCAGATCACGGAGCTTTGCAATGACTGCGAGAAGATCATCGCTGTCGGCAGCAAAAACGCACGTGATATAGTGCTTGAAAACGGTATGAAAATGTCCTCATATGCATCACACGTTCGTGATACGGCAAAAATGTGTACCTTGCGTGACGACGTGAAGTTGCAGCTTGATAATTTCTACGAAAAAGTCAATATAACCGAAAATGACGGTTTTTCCGCAGCCTTTAAGGCTCGTGATGCATTGGTGACATCCGATGCTGTGCTTTCTGCGATGCTTATTTCCGCAGAACGATTCGGAAGCCGAGGCTCAGCTATAGTATTGGACGAAAACGGTACAGTTCCGTCATATTCGCCCGAATACTACACCTTCAAGCCCGAGGATCCCGACGGCAGAAAATACGTCACCGCTACTGCCTTAACAGACGGCAGCTTTGGATCATACATCGAGGCTGTACGTTCTATGCCCGAGAGCGGCGGCTGGTTTGAAAATGTATGGAGAGACTACAATAAGCGTTTCGGTATAGAATAAACGTATCGCCCGAGCATTTAAACATGCTCGGGCGATCTTAATTTTCCTATAATTTACGCATTCGGAGCTATACGGCTGGACGATACGATCTTGCTGTAATAATTGGCGTAATACGGTACGCCCTCTTTTCCGTCGAATAGCAGACGAGTTTCTTCAAGATCCTCGATAACAGACAGCTTTCCATCCAGATATTTATTGACGACCGTGATCGCACTGTCTATACGTGTAAGCAGAGAGCCATAGCGCATATCCATTATATCCCAACCGATAGACTTATATATATCGTACCAATGCTCCATATGAACATGACGCAGTGCAGCTACACGGCTTCTGAGCTCCGGAAGATACTCATCGGCGAAGCGGCGAAGCTCAGCCTTGTCGCCTGCCTTATATGCAGCTGTCAGGCGAAGACCCATTTCAGCCTTAAGTGCAAGCACGTTCGCTACATTGTAGTTCATTTCAAAGAATTCATTGTAGTCACCGTTGCGCTCACATGCGGGCTTGAGCGTCTCGGCAAGCTTTGCATAATGCTCGTCAAGCGGCAAGCCCTCAATATTTTTATCTATCAGGCCTGTAAGAATATCCTGCCACATAAGTGACTTCGATGCATTCTGTGCTTCCATATTATCCTTGTCAACTCCGGGTGTTTCGTCAAGGAATCTGAGGTTCATGAAGTCGTCATAGCAAGCGCCGCAGCAGAATTCAAAGCGCTTTCTGAGCTTTTCCTCTGTCAGATCGAAGGTATAGCCATGCTCCGCAAAGAGTGAGAGTCCGAGAAGCGTAGCGTACACGCTGCACTCAGTACCGTTGTCGCCCCAGATCGTAGCGAATACTTCCTTTACGCCCTTCTTCTTGCACGCCATAAGCGCAGGATTCATTGTACGGAATGTCTTCTTGTAATTCGCGCCAAAGCCTACCCATGTCCAGATACCTCCGGCGAAGATCGGCTCGCTTATTTCACGGTGTGTGTCTATAAATTTATTGTAAAAGTCCTCGGAATCATCATGGTAGTAATCCCAATAAACGAGCTGTACATCCTTAGGCACCATATTGATCACCTCATCCGTAAATTTTACGGATGTATCGTAATAATCACCTGTAGCGGATGCTGCACGGAAGAACATATCGCTCCACATCATAGGCTGAAGTCCCAGCTCACGCACGATCTCCATTACACGATTTAAGTGGATGAGCATTATCTCTGTCTTCGGCACTACACCGTGGAGATCCTGGTATCTGCCGCGTCCCAAATGCCACGCTTCATCCATGCCTATATGTATGCGTTTTGTCTTAAACGGACGCGACGCCGCTATTATCAGATCACGGATAAAGTCGTACGTCTTCTTCTCACCGACAAGCAGGCACTCCTTATCCTCACGAATATCGGCGAACACATTCCACTTGAGTGCATCTACAAGATGAGCAAGTGTCTGGATACATGGGATCATTTCTATACCGAACATATCCGCATATGCATCAAGCTCTTTGATATCATTTTCGGAATAACGAGCACGCATATAACCGAAGTACGGCTGATTCGGTACGTCGTAGCTGTCCTCGCAGTACATCATTATCATGTTGAGTCCCATTATCGCCATGCGGCGGATGATATTTTTCGAGCCGTTGATATTTATTACCGCATTACCCTGCGATACATCATACATAGGGCCGTTCATGGTGAAATACGCTGTCTCTTCGACAGAAAAATCATCGTTGGAATCATGTAAATGCTCGAGAAGCAAGCCCAATGCACGGAAAAATTGATGCTTTTTAGCATAAACGATCTCCGCCTCGCCCGACGAATACTTTACACAGAGCTTTTCTCCGTCTCTCTGTACGACATTTATCTTTATGCTTTCGTTATCGTCACAGTACGAACAAAATGATGCCAAATAAGAAAAATCATGTGCTAATTCGCTTATACCGTCCTTAAGGCAGCAGATATCGCCTTTAAAGCTCAGCTTTAACATTACACATTCCCTCCGTATATAAAAATATACTTTATTCTAGCATTGAACCGACTCCTTGTCAATTCAATATTTTGACGTGATATGATGTTTTGTGTACGGTATTACTCAATATTGTGCCATTCATCGGTATTAAATTTATAATGCTGTTATTGACAGAAGTACCGCTTTGTGATAAAATGTACTTTAGTTAGTTTTAACTAACTTTAACAGCGTATTATCTGCACAGGAGGAATATAAAATGACAAAAATAAATATTATTTCCGGATTTTTGGGCGCAGGAAAAACTACCTTTATAAAACGTCTTATCGAGGATGTTTTCAAGGGTGAAAAGCTTGTTTTGATAGAGAATGAATTCGGTGAGATCGGCGTAGACGGAGGCTTTTTGAAGGACTCCGGCATTCAGATAAACGAAATGATCTCCGGCTGTATCTGCTGTAGCCTCGTAGGTGATTTTACAAAGGCACTCAAGGAGACAGTTGACACATATGCTCCCGACAGAATACTTATCGAGCCGTCGGGCGTAGGTAAGCTCTCCGATGTTATCACAGCTGCAAACAGCACAGGCGATGAGTCCATATGCGTAGACGCCTGCATCACTGTTGTAGACAGTACGAAGTGCAAAATGTACAGAAAGAACTTTGGTGAGTTTTACGAGGATCAAGTCCTTCATGCCGACTGTATCCTGCTTTCGAGAACAGATAAGGCTAACGAGAAAAAGATCGAGGAAGCCATCCATATCCTTCGCGATATAAATAAGAATGCAAATATCATCACAACTCATCTTGACAAGCTGAGCCGTGAAAATATACTCGATGCATTTACTCAGCATTCCATGGTAGATGAGCTTATGGAGCATCATCATCACGAACATCACCACGAGCATGATGAGCACTGTACCTGCGGCTGTCACGACCATGACCACGAGCACGAACATCATCATGAGCATGACGAGCACTGCACCTGCGGCTGTCACGATCATGACCATGACCATGACCATCATCATCACCACGCTGATGAAGCCTTTACCTCATGGGGCTTTGAGACAGCTAAGAAATATTCTGCCGAGGATATCGAAAGAATACTTGCCGAGCTTGACAGCGGAAGCTGCGGCTCAGTGCTCCGTGCAAAGGGCATGGTAGACTCCAGCGACAGCTGGGTTTATTTCGATTACGTGCCCGAGGAGCATGATGTGCGCTCCGGCAGTCCCTGCATTACCGGAAAGATCTGCGTGATCGGTGCAGAGCTTAACGAGGATAAGCTCAAAGAGCTTTTCTCAAGAGAATAACCATTGAAAGGCAGTTGTATCACGATGAACAATAAAAGAGTACCTCTTTTCGTGATAAATGGATTCCTCGAGAGCGGTAAGTCTACATTCATCAGAGAGGCTATACTGCGTGACCCGGAGCTTGCAAAGGAACGAGTTGTGATCATTTGCTGTGAAGAGGGTGAGGTCGAGTTTGACGATCTGCCAAACTACATTCACATATGTGTTTTTGAAAACAAGTCGGATTACACGAGCGATGCACTTCTTGATATAGATGAAAAGTACAGACCTACCTATGTTATCATAGAATACAACGGCGTTTGGGGCATGAATTTACTCTACGACACACCGATGCCGTATGCATGGAATATGATAGCTCAGTTTACCGTCATAAACGCCGAGACCTTTGACGTCTATTTCAACAATATGAAGAGCATATTTACAGATATGCTTCGTCTCTCGTCAAGAGTATACATGAACCGCTGTACGAGAGACAACGATTTCAAGCTTTTCAGAGACAGCATCAAAGCATGTGCGCCTCGCACAGAGATCATGTATATGAGTGACGAGGAAGGGCCTCTCGATATCACTTTAGAGGACGATCTTCCATACGATCTGAACAGTGAGGTCATCGTACTCACGAAGGACAGCTATATAATCTGGTATGCCGATATGCTTGACTACCCCGAGCGTTATCTCGGCAAAACGGTCGAATTCAGTGCTCAGGCGTCTGTACCGAAGTATTGCAGAGAGGGCTACTTTGTCGCAGGAAATATGGTAATGACCTGCTGTGAAAACGACCTGCAATTTTTCGGTGTGCTTTGTAAATATGACGGAGTGAATTTCCCGAAGAACGAGAGCAATATAAAGCTGCGTGCCGAGATACGCTACGAATTTGCACCCGAATACGGCAAAAAAGGCCCTGTTCTGTATGTTTCCAAGGTCACATCAATGCTCAACAGAAAGAAAAAGAAGAAATAATTTTTATAATAATACGGAGGAACACCTATGACATTCAACTCTGCGGATATACTTATCCCGAAAACCGACGATCTCACCGCATGGAGCGTTGTTGCCTGTGATCAGTACACGTCCGAGCCCGAATATTGGAGCAAGGTCGAATCGCTTACCGAAGGAAAACCGTCGGCGTATCATCTCGTGCTTCCCGAAATATATCTTGAGGATAGTAATGTTGATGAGCGCATCAAAAGCATCAACAGCGCCATGTCCGAATATTGTAAGAACGGCATTTTCGAAGAATATAAAGACGCATACCTCTACATAGAAAGAGTCCAGCGCAACGGTAAGATCAGACGCGGTATAATCGGTGCCGTGGATCTGGAGGACTACGAGTATGCGAAGGGCTCGAAGTCTGCGATACGTGCGACAGAGGGTACTGTCGTAGAGCGCATTCCTCCCAGATTAAAGGTCAGGATAGATGCATGTCTCGAGCTGCCTCATGTTATGCTCCTTATCGATGATCGTAAGAAGGCAATAATCGAGGAGCTTGGTCGTCACACGTTCGAATTTAAAAAGGTATATGATTTCGATCTGATGATGGATTCAGGTCATCTTACAGGCTGGCTTATTAACGATGAGTACAAAGCATTCCTTGAATGTGAGCTTTCAAAGCTTGCCGACATCGATGCATTCAACGAAAAGTATTCCGTAAACGAGTCCGCACCGCTCGTATACGCAGTAGGTGACGGCAATCATTCTCTTGCAACAGCAAAGGAATATTATAAAAAGGTCAAGGAAAACGGTGATGCAGCCTCGGCAGAGCTTGCAAGATACGCTCTTGTTGAGCTTGTGAATCTGCATGACGAATCACTCGTATTTGAAGCTATCCACAGAGCTATATTTGATGTAGATGTCAAGAAGCTCTCAGCAGAGCTTTCTGCGATATGCACGGAGGACACTATCGACGGACAGAGCTTCACGTTTGTGACAGCAGAGGGTGAAAAGAGACTCACCTTCAAAGCTCCTACAGCCAATCTCACAGTCGGAAGCATACAGAATTTCATAGACGAGTATCTTTCGAAGAACGGCGGCAGAGTAGACTATATCCACGGCGACGACGTTGTAAGAAGCCTTTCGTCAAACGATACCACCTGCGGTATACTGCTTGATGCTATGGACAAGAACGATCTGTTCAAGACCGTTATCCTGGACGGTGCGCTCCCGAGAAAGACATTCTCCATGGGTGATGCATGTGACAAGAGATTCTATACGGAAGCTCGCATAATAAGCAGAAAATAAGTACGCATTACAATAAAAGCCACGGTAAAAGCATGACATTTGTCAGCTTCTATCGCGGCTTTTTTCTATTCTATTTTAATACGCTGATAGCACCGGCTATCGTTTTTTCTATCGATTCCTTTCCGTACTTATCTACGCCGGCTTTATTTTTCTCACCGTGAGTCAGGCAGCCTGCACCGTTGATACAGCCGTTGATACATGCCATGCCCTCGATGAAGTTGAAATCGGCTTTTCCTGCGTTAGCCTTTAGAAGTGCAAGTCGGCATTCCTCGATGCCCGAGCAAACAGCAGGCTTTGCCTCGAAGTCACTGCCCTTTTCCTTGAGTGCCTGAGCTACCGCATCCGACAAGCCTCCGCTTCTGGCAAAAATACGTCCGAAGAAGGATGCATTGTCGAGCACATCCTCCGAAAGAGTGCTTATCTCCAGATCACGGCTGTCGAATAACGCTTGCAGCTCCTCAAAGGTCAGTACGCTGTCAACATATGGTCGCACGTTCTCGTCCTGTGCTTCGCTCTTTTTAGCCGTACACGGGCCGATGAATATTACCTTACAGCCCGGATCGGTGGACTTGATATATTTTGCGATCGCAGCCATAGGTGATGGATTATGTGATATCTTATCTACCATCTTCGGAAAAAACTTCTTCACATACGCAACGAACGCAGGACAGCAGGAGCTTGTCAGGAAGCCCTTTTCCGCCAGCTCATCTGATTCATTCCATGCTACCAGATCTGCGCCCAGTGCAGCCTCGACAACTGTGTGGAATCCAAGCTCCTTGATACCCGCTACGACCTGACCGAGCTTTGCATATGTAAACTGACTGGAAATCGACGGTGCAACGACCGCATATGCCTTCGTACCTGTTTTTTTGCAAGCCTTCAGCATCTCCACGACATGAACGATATCGGATTTATCGGAAATAGCACCGAATGGGCACTGATATATACATGCGCCGCAGCTGATGCATTTATCATTATTAATGCTTGCCTCTCCCTCGGGTGCCATGGACACAGCCTTTACCTTACACGCTTTTTCACACGGACGCTTACGGTCGATGATAGCACCGTAGGGGCAGACCTTTGCACACAGACCGCAGTTGATGCACTTCGACTTATCGATTACAGCGTGCTGGTCGTTTGTAAACGAGATCGCACCCTTAGGGCATACATCCTCACAGCGGTGAGCAAGACAGCCTCGGCATATTTCCGTGACAGTATATCCGCTTGTGGGGCACTCATCACATGCTATACCAATGACCTCTATCGGATTCGGATTTTCCTTGTCGCCGCCCATAGCAAGTCGGATGCGTTCACTTACGATAGCTCGCTCCTTATGTATGCAGCAGCGCATTGTCGAGTGAGGGCCGGGAGATATCACCTTCGGAATGGTAAAAATAGACTCCGTCAGTGTATCGTTCCACGCCGCTCTTGCGACCTCACGCAGGACTTTATATTTCAGATGCTGTACTTTTGTATCGAATTTTCTCATAGCTTCTCTTTTCTCCTAAAAATAGCTGACACGGATAGATTTTCCCATCTGCTGCAAGCAGTCGGACAGCTCTCTCACAAGCTGCATTTTTATACTGAAGGTAATGGGCAGGTTTGGATTTTGGTGTGCCGGATTTACCGCACGTCCGACGAAGAAGTTGATATCCGTCGCTTCTTCAAACAGCATACGTGCGATCAGCGATGCACCGTCACGCTTATAGCACCATTGTGAATAGGATTCGTTATCCTTTAAGTAATCTTTTGCATATTCCAGCACTCGATTTATCGTGATCACGCCCTCGGTAACAAGATCGACTCCCTCTATCGAGCCTATTGCCGGGATATCATCGTCCTCGTAATCCATTGAAACATGCAGCGGCTTGTTGAGATACTCTGCCGCTATCTTTGATGTCGTACCTCCGCAAACAATATGCTTACCATCCTTGCCGAAAAACAGTGACAGCATTTTTTCATTGTCCTCTCTGTTGGCAGGTGGGCCTATCATCAAATTGACCTGCTCACGTGTACGCATGTATATAGTCAGAGCGGTAGTATCGTCGCCCGGCTCTCCACCGTAACGTGAAAAGCATTCATCGAGAAATATAGTGTTGAGTGTTTTTGCGGAAAAGCCCACTTGACACAGTGGCTCCATATATTTAACTATATTATCTCTTCCCCAGCCCAGAGAGTAGCTCATACCCGGACCTACGCCCGAATGCTCCGCTCCGTCGCTGAACATCATCAGCACATCACCCTTACGCAGCTGTATCTGTGCCGATTCGATGGTCTTTTCATCGATAGTAGTTTTGACAAACGGCATCAGAAGCTCCTTTCCGTCTCGGATAAGTATCGCACCCGGGTTGTCATATTGTATGACGTATGCCATGCCGGTAGGCGAGATAGTAATGACGGTAAAGGTCGAGTAAGCAAGCTTACGTACCGAGCAAATGGGAAGTGCCTCTGCTATGGCGTGGACACAGTAGGCTATAGGCAGATCCTCTGCGATCATGCGTGAAATAATGGTGGAGGTCAGTGTGGAGAGAATACACGCCTTTACTCCGCTGCCAAGTCCATCGGCAAGCACGAGTATGACTGTGCCGTCGGGACGCTCGATCTTCTCGATATGATCTCCGCAGACGATCTCTCCGTTTTTACACAGGCTGTGATAGCCGATATCAGCATACAGACGTTCAATCATCGGATATCGTCTCCTTCAGCCTTTCAATTGCGATCAACGTATCGGCAGCTGTCTCTCCAAGCAGTGATGCGATATCCTGCACTATTTTCAGCTGCTTCTTCGCAACATCATCTGCGATATCTACCGCCTGTATACGCATTTCCATTTTCTTTTCCTGCTCATTCATATCATCCGTAACATCACGCATAATGCATATAAACAGACGGCAATCGCTGCTATACAGTACAGTGCGGTCAACATAGCAGTTGTATTCCGCAAGATATGTGCGCTCCTCGCTGATGTTTCGGCGACCCGTTCGCACCTTACGGAATATCTCGGGATCCATAAGCCTTGTGATCTCTTCTCCGAGCACATCCTTCTCGTTTCGCACATGCATGAGCTTACATGCCACGGGATTGAGCTTTTGTATTTCAAGATCCTCATTCAGTACGAGGATACCGTTAGGTGAGTTAAGTACAACGGCATCGGAAAAGCCCTCTGCCTTTGCCATCATGAACGGCAGACACATCGACTGCTCCGCTTTGCCCTGAATAACGGCTATCGCCTTTTCACGGCAGGTATTGTAGCCGCACGAGCCGCAATTGAGTCGATTTTCCGGATTCTCCTTGCCCATTTTTGTGAGCATATCATCTATTTCAGCCTCTGTCGGCTGCTCTGCGATGTGTACGATAGGTGAAATGGCACGATATGTATCACTCTTCGGCGGCTGTGCCACATCAAAATCACCCTCAGGTGAATATTGCAGGACACGTGCCGTATTTTGGATCGGTCTTGAGGAATGTCCTCCGATCAACGGACCTCCTACGCAGCTGCCCTGACAAGCCGAAAGCTCAATAAAGCAGCGGTGAAGACTACCCGATCGTACCTCCTCCAGTACGGCAGCGCACTTTTCAAGCCCATCCAGTGCAATATATGTATAATCCGGATCCTTTTCCATCGTAGCAAGTATACCGCCTGTAGTCGGAAAAAGACGCGCTTTACCTCCATGTCGAGTATCCGTCTGAGGTTCAAGCCTGATATTCTCAGCAGTCAGCCACTCATGCAGCTCCTCGAAGGATAGGACAGCATCAATGCAGTCGCTCTCCCCTGCCTCCTGCTTCTTTGCTATGCACGGTCCGATAAATACAGTCTTTGCATCGGGGTAACGGTGCTTTATATCCATACAGTGAGCCTGCACAGGTGTTACTACAGGTGCAAGTGCAAAGAGTGTATCCGGATAATGCTTACGCATGAGCAGATTGACGCTCGTACAGCAGGAGGAAATCAGTATATTCGGCTTTTCCTCTCTTATAATACGCTCATACTCACGCTTGACGATGGTCGCGCCTACAGCTGTCTCCTCGGCGCCTGCAAATCCGAGTCTAGCGAGTGCTCTCTCAAGCGCCTCTATACCGATTTCGGGGAAAACGGCAGCAAAGGATGGTGCAACACTCGCATAAACTACACTTGTCGAGAGCATGACACGTATCTTTTCAAGGTCGCTTGATATCTGCTTTGCATTTTGAGGACATACCGCAAAGCATTGTCCGCACAAAATACACTCGTTTTCCACAACGTGAGCCTGTCCGGCAGAAAAGCGGATCGCTTTTACCGGACAGTGACGTATGCATTTATAACAATTTTTACAATTTGACTTTTTCAGCTTTAAAATTTCTTCCACAGTACGATTCCTTACCTGCCGATACAGCTTAAAACTTCTTTTTCGAAAAACTGCTCCGCTGTTTCCGGTGTAACAGAGCAAAGCTTACCGTCAACGCTGACGCTTATACCGTTTTGGCAATTGCCCATACAGAATGTAGCATAGAAATTGATCTTATCACGCAGGTTATGTTCATCGATCAGCCTTTCAAACGTTTGAGCGACCTTTTTTGAGCCTTTAAGATGGCACGAGCTGCCGATACAGATAGTAAGAGTCATAATGCTCCTCCTTTTGTAGGATATTTATTCATTTGATGTATTGCGAATATGATGTGAAAATGCAAGAAGTGATGCGGCAGGGTTTTCGTTTTGCACATAGACATTGTCAGGAACAGCGAGAAAAACCTGAGCATAATTTAATATGTAACGAATACCGCTTGCCACCATAAGATTGCACACTGCCTGTGCTACCTGCTCCGGTACGGCTATTATCCCTACCTGTATGTGCAGCCGTTGGCACAGGTTCGTAAATTTCCCCATCGGGAAAATATCGACTCCGCTGTACGTCGTTCCGATGATATCCCGATTCGTATCAAAGCCTGCGACGACATGTAAGCTGAGCCGTTCAATACCGATACCCGAGATCAACGTGCGCCCCATACTGCCTACACCTACAAGCACCGCTTCCGTTACATTATTGTAGCCCAGGCAGTCCTCTATGCGCTCTATCATTTCATCTACCGAAAAGCCCGTGTTGGGTCTTCCCTTTTCCTGACGCACTACAGACAGATCCTTACGCACTACGACTTCATTTATACCGAGTGCTTCGGCTATCGCCGTGGCAGTCGTAATAAGCTCTCCGCAGGAGTGCAGCTTCTTCAAATATGTATGATAATAGGTCAGTCGATTGAGTGCCTGTAACGTCAGTCTCGCCGCATAGCCGTTGATGAGAATCACCTTTTCATATATATATTCGATATCCTGATATCGATATTATAATACCGAATTGCTGTATTGTCAAGCATTATTTAAAAAATGGTATAAAATACGAGTATTTTCACGAAATACGAAGTATCTTCATGAAGTACGAAGTATCTTCATGTATGCCTGTTGTTTCTGCGATATTCCACAGGTGTTACACCTGTTTCCCGGGAAAAGAGGCTGTAAAAGCCGCCGTAGGAGCTGTATCCGACAAGTCCTGCAATGTCCTTTACAGCTTCATTGCTGTCGGTAAGCAGCCTTTTCGCAGCTGAAAGTCGATGATAAGTCAGCTGCTCCTTAAATGTATTCCCGAATATGCGCTGTATCAGTCTCTGCGTCTGCTTTTCGCTCAGCTTCAGCTGAGATGCAAGATCGGATAAAACTATGTCATTCATATAGTTATATACGAAAAACTCCTTGATCATTGCTGCTCGCATATCCAACAGCTCACCGCTGCACAGCTTTTTCTCCGAGCTGTTATCTGTACCGTCTCCGATGAGCCTTTCGAACAGCGAAGAGAAGATCAGCGTAAGCAGCGCCGCAATGCGATCCTCCGAAAACAGACTGCTTGTGTATGTCTCGGAGATCATTTCACGCAGTATCAAAGAGAGTGACGTCATATTTCTGAGCACCTGCACGCTTTCAAGCCTCGCAAGCACAGCATCACCATACTGTCCGTCACTCTTTTGCAGCTTCTTCGCATTGAATCTCAAGCTTATGTGCTGCCATTTACAGCATTCATCACTCACCGTCGGGAGCATTCCGCACGGAAGTACGCAAATATCATCCCTTTCCATATGGAGCTTCCCATTTTCGCACTCAAGCTCCATATGCTCTGCGAGTACGAAATGCAGCTCATAGTCACTGCGGCTGTAGGTCGGCAGAGCAGACCTTTCCCCCATGCCGAAAAAGCCTCCGTTCGGCAGCATACGTATCCTTATGTTGTCTACCTTTATGCTCATATCGAATCGACCGAGCTTTATCCTTTTATCCATAGTCAAGCCTGTGTGATCTTTACTTTTTTAAATTCGGCAGCATACACTATTATGTATAATATTCATCAAAAACTGTTATGCTTGATTTTACAGCAGCATTGTATTCATCCACTCGATAACCGCGGAGACAACGTCCTCCCACGTGGACTCGTTCATCGTCTCGTGGTTAAGCCCCTCCCATTCACGGAATACGCAGTTCTTTCCTGCGATCTCGCTGAATCGTCTGGCTGCCGACGGGAAGCATACTCGATCCTGATCTCCCACGAACAGGTACACGGGTCTTCCCTTGGCTGCGTTCTCAAGGACGAGCCTTGCATCACGCTCACGGTCTGCCGCAGTACGCAGTGTTATCTTAAAATGACACAGCTCGTCAACAGGCGCCTTAGCTCGATTCGTACACAAGGGTATGCGAATCGACGTATTCACTATAGCCAGCTTCGGCATAATATCAGCTGCGAGACGTGACAGCTTATAATGGTCATTAAGTACCGCATTGTTCGTTTTAAGCCACGGAGAGCCAGATATATATCCCAATATATTAGCTCCCTGGCGATAAAAACGATGTGATAAAACTATGTTTCCACCCATGGAATGACCCATCACAAATATGGGAATGTTTTTCGATTCATTTCTTGCGTAATTGATGAGCTCATCTACCACTTCCATCAGCTCATCAGTCGATCCCGCATGACCTCGCTTTCCATCCGAAAGCCCATGTCCCGGAAGATCTATGGCATATACGCTGTAACCGGCTTCATTCATTTTCTCCGCAACATGAGCATACCTTCCGCAGTGCTCGCCTATTCCGTGTATCAGGCACACTGCCGCCCTCGGCTCATCCACCGTCCAGCTCTTTCCCGATAAATTATATCCGGAGGTATTTATTTTGTACTCATTAAACATCAAGCTCATCCCCTTTTTATGCTGCAATTATATTATACCACACTTTTACGAAAATTGCACAAAAATTTTAAATTATTTTTTATTTAATTGTGCGTGTTTAAATTCACACCCTATTGCATAATTATACAGAACGTGCTATAATAATCACATAAGAAAAATTAAATGAAAGAGGAACATAAAATGGATAAGAATATTAAAAAGGTTATACTCGCTTATTCAGGCGGACTTGATACATCTATCATTATTCCGTGGCTGAAGGAAAACTACGGCTGTGAAGTAATCGCAGTAGCTGCTGACGTAGGTCAGAACGATGAGCTCGAGGGACTCGAGGAAAAGGCTATCAAGACAGGTGCTTCCAAGCTCTACATTGAAGACCTCAAGAAGGAATTCGTTGAGGATTACATCTTCCCGACAGTTAAGGCTGACGCCAAGTATGAGGAAGATTATCTGCTCGGTACATCCTTTGCAAGACCTCTTATCGCAAAGAGACTTGTTGAGATCGCCAAGGCTGAGGGCGCTGACGCTATCGCTCACGGCTGCACAGGTAAGGGTAATGACCAGGTTCGTTTTGAGCTTGCTATCAAGACATTTGCTCCGACAATGAAGATCATCGCTCCGTGGCGTGAGTGGGATATCACAAGCCGTGAAGAAGAGATTGAATACGCTGAGGCAAGAAACATTCCTCTTAAGATAACACGTGAAACAAACTATTCCAAGGATAAGAATCTCTGGCATCTGAGCCATGAGGGTCTTGAGCTTGAGGATCCCGGAAATGAACCGAAGTGGGATATGCTTGAGATGGGCGTTTCCCCCATTGACGCTCCGGACGAGCCCGAATACATCACCATCAGCTTTGAAAAGGGTATCCCGACAAAGGTAAACGGCGAAGCTCTTGACAGCGTAGACCTCATCTGGAAGCTCAACGAGCTGGGCGGCAAGCACGGTATCGGTATCTCCGATCTCGTTGAGAACCGTCTCGTAGGTATGAAGAGTCGCGGCGTTTATGAAACACCGGGTGGAGCTATTCTTTATCACGCTCATAAGGTTCTTGAAACAATCACACTTGACCGTGAGACAATGCACTACAAGCAGCAGATCGCTCTTAAGTTTGCCGACATGGTATACTTCGGACAGTGGTTCAACCCGCTCCGTGAAGCTCTCAGCGCATTTGTTGACAAGACACAGGAGACAGTTACAGGTGATGTAAGACTGAAGCTCTACAAGGGCAACATCATTAATGCAGGCGTATGGAGCGACTACTCCCTCTACTCCGAGTCCATGGCTACATTCGGCCCCGGCGGTATCTACGATCAGACAGATGCTACAGGCTTTATCAATCTCTTCAGCCTCCAGGCTACAGTACGTGCTCTGGCTGACGAGGAGCTTCAGGCGAAGAAGGGTATCTCCTTCCCCGAGCTTAAGTAAGAAAAAACAGCTAAACATGGGGCAAGGCTTCGCTTTGCCCCTTATTTGATTTAATAATACACAAACTACATTTTATCATGATTTTTGGAGGTCACTATGAAGCTTTGGGGCGGACGCTTCACTAAGGAAACCGATAAGCTCGTCAATGATTTTAATTCATCCATCATGTTCGACAGCCGCATGTATCGTGAGGATATCAACGGTTCTATCGCTCACGCATTCATGCTCGGTCAGCAGGGCATAATCACCGTTGAAGAATCGGAGCTTATCATTAAAACGCTTGGTGAAATACTTGAGGATATCGAAGCCGGAAAGATAGAATTTTCGGTCGATAACGAAGACATACACATGAATATCGAAACATTCCTGACCGAGCGTATCGGTACTGTCGGCAAAAAGCTGCATACCGCACGTTCGAGAAACGATCAGGTCGCTCTTGATTTCAGGATGTACGTTAGAAAAGAGATCATCGAGATCGAAAAGCTCGTTTTGAAGCTCATGAGCTCACTGCTCAACAAAGCTAAAGAAACTACCGATGCGGTAATGCCCGGCTACACTCACCTCCAACGCGCACAGCCTGTGACATTTGCACATTATATGCTCGCTTACGCTGAAATGCTGCGCCGTGACGTTACAAGACTCGAGGATTGCTACGAGCGTATGGATGAGCTGCCTCTCGGTGCAGGTGCTCTCGCAGGCACGACATATCCGCTCGACCGTCATATGGTCGCAGATAAGCTCGGCTTCAAGCGTGTATGTCAGAACAGCCTTGACGCCGTATCCGACAGAGACTTCGCCATTGAGCTTTGCTCCGCTCTGTCTATCCTCATGATGCATCTGTCTCGTATGTCCGAAGAAAATATTCTCTGGTGCTCATGGGAATTTAAATTCATCGAGCTCGACGACGCTTATTCCACAGGCTCATCCATTATGCCGCAGAAAAAGAACCCCGATATCTCTGAGCTGGTACGTGGTAAGACAGGCAGAGTTTACGGCTCGCTTATCACGATGCTTACCGTCATGAAAGCATTGCCGCTTGCATATAACAAGGACATGCAGGAGGACAAGGAATGCGTATTCGACGCTATCGACACGGTAAAAATGTGTCTAAGCGTATTTGCTCCCATGTTTGATACTCTCAGCGTAAACCGTCAGAACATGCTCAAGGCTGCTCAGGGCGGCTTCATAAACGCTACCGATGCTGCCGACTATCTTGTTCGCAAGGGTCTGGCATTCCGTGATGCATATACCGCAGTCGGCAAGCTCGTAAACTACTGCGTTTCACACGGTAAAACACTTGAAACACTCACTTTAGACGAATTTAAAGCCATTTCCGACGCCTTCGAGGGTGACGTTTACGAGAGCCTCAGTCTCAAAAAGTGTGTAGACGACAGAAAGGTCGAGGGCGGACCATCCGAAAAATCCGTAAATGCTCAGATCATACGTTTGGAGGAATTTTTGAATGAAAAAGGTATTCATTGACGGCCGTGAGGGTACAACAGGTCTTCAGATCGTGGAAAGACTCGAAAAAATGGACAACATCGAGCTGATAACCATCGATGAAGCACTCAGAAAGGACGTTTCCGAGCGTAAAAGACTCATAAACAGTGCTGATATCGTTTTTCTCTGTCTTCCCGATGCAGCGGCAAAGGAATCAGCTGCGCTCTGTGAAAATGACAGCACGGTAATTATTGATGCCTCCACAGCTCATCGTACAGATCCTTCATGGACATACGGCTTTCCCGAGTTATCAAAGGAACAAGCTGAGGCTATCAAAAAATCGAAGCGTATCGCAAATCCGGGCTGCCACGCCTCCGGCTTTATATCACTTGTATATCCTTTAGTTAAGTGCGGTATAATCCCTACCGACTATCCTCTTTCCTGCTACTCCGTAACAGGCTACTCCGGCGGCGGCAAGAAAATGATCGCAGACTACAGAGAAGAACCGCTGAAGCCGGGATATGACAGTCCCCGTCAGTATGCGCTCGGTCAATCTCACAAGCATCTGCCGGAAATGAAATATATCTGCGGTCTCGATTTTGAGCCCACCTTCAGCCCCATCGTATCGAATTTCTATGCCGGTATGGCAGTTTCCGTACCTCTGCATACAAGACTTCTTAACGGCAATATAGGCGTAAAGGATGTCTGGGAGCGCATGAGAGAGCACTATAAGGATGCAGCGGCAGTAAAGGTAATGGACTTTGATGCTGCGCCTAATCTGCTTGACGCTTCCACGATGGCAGGTCGTGACGATATGGAGATCTACGTCACAGGCAATGACGATCGTATATTACTCACCTCACGCTTTGACAACCTCGGCAAGGGTGCCAGCGGTGCCGCCGTACAATGTATGAAAATGATTATAGAACAGGAATGAGGATCGTACTATGGAAATCAAAAAAATAAACGGCGGTGTTGTTGCCGCAAAGGGCTTTAAAGCCTCTGGTATTCACTGTGGCGTAAGAAAGAATCGCACAAAGCGTGATGTCGGTATCATCTTAGCCGACAACGTATGCTCCGCTGCCGCTACCTTCACACTCAACAAGGTCAAGGCGGCTCCTGTCTACCTCGATATGGATCACATCGAAAACGGCCGTGCTCAGGCTATCATCTGTAACTCGGGCAATGCGAATGCATGTGCGACCGACGGTTATGAAAATGCGCTGAGAATGGCAAAGGCTGTTTCAAAGGCTACGGGAGTCAATGAGGAAGATGTACTCGTATGCTCCACCGGCGTTATCGGTCAGAGACTCAATGTTGAGGCTATTGAAGCAGGTGTTCCGGAAGCGGTAAAGCTTCTCGACAATAAGGATCAGTCCAGCATCGACATGGCTGAGGCTATCATGACAACAGATACAGTCCGTAAGGAGATCGCCGTATCGGTAATGATCGGTGATAAGGAGATAAAGATCGGCGGTATATGCAAGGGCTCGGGTATGATACATCCGAATATGGGAACGATGCTTGCATTCATTACAACCGATGCATGTATAAGCTCCGATATGCTGTCTCTCGCACTTAAGGAATGCGTCAGAACTACCTTCAACCGTGTAAGTGTTGACGGTGATACCTCAACAAATGACACATGTATCGTGCTTGCCTCCGGTCTTGCCGGTAATAAAGAGATAACGAGTGAGTGTGACAGCTTCAAAGCATTCTTTGCCGGACTGCACGAGGTACTGCTCCATCTGGCACGTGCTATTGCAGCTGACGGTGAGGGCGCTACAAAGCTCGTAACCTGTACTATCTCCGGTGTTGAGACTGAGGATAAGGCTGAGACACTTGCGAAGTCCGTTATATGCTCATCTCTCGTAAAGGCTGCGATGTTCGGCGCCGATGCCAACGTAGGCAGGATCGTATGTGCTATGGGTTACTCCGGTGAGGACTTTGACACTACAGCTGTCGATGTTTCATATATTTCAAACGCAGGCAGCATCACTGTATGCAAGGACGGTCTTGGTCTTGCATTTGATGAGGAGCTTGCTAAAAAGGTTTTATCGGAAAACGAGGTCACGATCGACATACAGCTCAAGGAGGGCGACGCCTCCGCAACGGTTTGGGGCTGCGACCTTACATATGATTATGTAAAGATCAACGGTGACTACAGAACATAATACCTCAATTACAGATAATACTCGATTTCTATAGAAAGGAAAGATGCTTTTATAAAAGCATTACTGTAAATATGTCAGAATTCGGAATCACAGATGTCCATAAGGCGCAAGTGCTTGTTGAAGCACTGCCGTATATTCAGAAATACTCGGGAAAGACTGTAGTCGTCAAGTACGGCGGCAATGCAATGATAAATGAACAGCTCAAAAACAGCGTCATCAGCGATATTATACTTCTCAAGCTCGTCGGCATCAACGTTGTGCTCGTTCACGGCGGCGGTCCCGAGATCAGCTCCATGCTCAAAAAGATCGGTAAGGTATCTACCTTTGTAAACGGTCTGCGCTACACCGATGCCGAAACGATGGATATCGTTCAGATGGTACTGGCAGGCAAGGTAAATAAGGATCTCGTTGCACTCATCAACCGCAAGGGTGGCAAGGCTGTGGGACTGTCGGGTATCGACGGCGGCGGTCTGTTCAAGGCAAAGCGTCTGATCGAGGACGGAGTAGATTACGGCTACGTCGGCGACGTCGAGAGCGTTGATCCTACGATCGTTATCGACACTATTGAAAAGGGCTATATACCTGTAGTTTCCACCGTGGCATACGGTACCGACGAGGACTGCATGTATAATGTAAATGCCGATATCGCAGCGGCAAAGCTGGCTATCGCACTAAAAGCAGAAAAGTACATACTTCTGACAGACGTCCGCGGTATTCTTCGTGACCCGAAGGACGAGTCTACGCTTATCCGTGAGGTCAACATCAATGATATCCCGTCTCTCATTTCCGATGGTATCGTAAGCGGCGGCATGATCCCGAAGGTAAACTGCTGTCTCGATGTTATGACTCACGGTGTTTCCAAGGCTAACATTCAGGATGGTCGTGTTGATCACTCTATCCTTATTGAGATACTTTCCGACGAGGGCGTCGGTACGATGATGGTGAAGTAATGACCAGACGTGATATCATTGATCATATTCATCTTGCAATGAAGGATGATCCTCTCGTCTATGCGATGTGGCTTGAGGGTGCAGACGGCTTAGGCTGTGCGGACGAATATTCGGATGTCGATCTCTGGCTTGATGTCGAGGACGGTCACGAGGAGGCTATGCTCACAAAATGTAAGGACGAGCTGTCAAAGCTCGGCGAGATAGACTTTTTTGCCGACAAGCATCATCCTCACCCTCAGATATTTCATCATGTGCTGCATATCAAGGACACATCACCCTACTGGCTTATCGATATTTGCGTTCAGAGCCATTCACGTGGAAGCAAGGGAGCTACCTATGTTGAAAACGACATAGCGGAGCTTCCCGAGGTGCTTTTCGATAAGTGTGAGCTTGTTACCATACTGCCGGAGACTAAGCCGAATGCAGCTTCCCTGAGCTCTATTTACGAGGATGCCGTGCTTGCGTTTTCTCAGCTCTCACGTGCGGAGAAATATATCCACAGAGGTGAATATATCGAGCTTGCAGCTCATTATATTGAGTATGTATGCGAGCCGCTCATCTGTCTTGCACGTGCGATATACACTCCGAGGCACTGCGAATACGGTACGACGCATATTTCACGTCATTTACCCTCCGAGCTTGTCGAGAAGCTCGAACGATTATACCGATTCTCCTCCATAGATGATATTGCATCGAACATCTCATATGCAAAACAGCTTTTTGAGCAATTAAAGCTTGAATTTTCAGAAAAATACGATTAAAATATAAGTATATACAAGCATTAAAAGAAAGTCGAGCTTTTCGGATAGGATTTGTAAATATGAAAACTCCACAAACGTCATCACTTTTTACACGTGTATCAGACCCGGTAACGGGAGTTCCGTATTATGTATTGACAAAGCGTGCGGCAGCATATCAGCAGGGCTTCTACTTTGTCAACAATTCCATGACACGTGACGGAAGATACCTGTGGCTTCTCACCTGCACGCCTCCATGCTTTGAAAACGGTACAAGACAGCTTGCTTATATCGACTTCGAAGCAGATGAGCTCGTCGTATGCTATGACACTCTGTCGAGTTCATCCTCGCCGTTTGTTGATCCCGATACAGGCACCGTATATTTTACGTGCGAAAATGTATTGTACAAAAGAGAGGTCGGGAAAGATAAATGCGTACAGAGACTTGCAGCTGTAGCTCGTACCGGATCGATATATAAGCTCTGTACACATCTGACAAGACTTTCCGACAAGAAGACCTTCTTCATCGACGGTCAGGATCAGACGAACAACTTCTTTTTCGGCACTCTTGATTCTGAAACAGGTGAGTATACTCACTGGTTTGATAATAAGCAGTGCTTGAATCATGCACAGATAAACCCATGTGACGATGACCTCGTGCTTTTCGCATATGAATTCTACACCGACCGTGAAACAGGCGTTAACTACGGCATTCCCCATGATGAAAATGGTACTTACCTTCGTCTGTGGCTGGGCAAGCCTGACGGCACACGTATAAATATCCCTCCGCGTGATAATTATGCAACTCATGAGTGGTGGAGTGCCGATGGTAAAAAGGTCTACTACGTAAACGATCTCGGTATTCAGCGCTACAATATAGAAACAGGTGAGCACTGCTGCATCCACCCATGCTATCCGTGGCATGCACATACTACAGCTGATGAAAGACTCTACGTCTATGACGAGAAGGTGCTCGACAGGTTCGGCGGCGAATGGTTCAGAGGCTGCCCGGCAGCTGTACGCTTCTATAACCATGAGACGGAAAAAGAGATCACCATCGTAACCGAAATGCCAAATAACGGTCATACACCGGAAAACCAAAACAGCTACCATATCGATCCTCACCCACGCTTCACGGAAAACGAAAAGTACATAGTATTCACAACCTCCGAGCTCGGCGGTGCCGATCTTGCGATCGCCATTGTTGATGAGCTTACGGAATTAACGAGATAGGAGAAGATATGGATTACATTAAGGAGCTCCGTGCGCTGGTCGGGCATCGTCCGCTGCTGCTCGTCGGTGCGGGCGCAGTCATCATACGTGATGACGAGGTGCTTTTACAGCGCAGAGCCGATAACGGCAAATGGACGATCAACGGCGGCTGTGTTGAGATACGTGAATCTACAGAGGAAGCCATGTGCCGTGAGGTTTTCGAGGAATGCGGCTTAAAGCCTACAAAATATGAGCTTTTCAACGTATTTTCAGGTGAAGACGTCCACAATATATACCCTAACGGTGATGAATGCTACTTTGTGAATGTAGTATATTTAGTCACCGAATGGAGTGGTGAGCTGAAAAAACAGGATTCGGAGGTGCTTGAGCTCAGATGGTTCAAGTATAGCGAGCTTCCTCAGTATGAAGACTTTCATCCTGCTGACCTGCGTATACTGGATGAAATAAAAAGACGTTTAAAAAAGAATTGAGGTATAAAATTATGAGCAATAAGGAACAGCTTATTCAGATGGACAAAGAAAATGTCGTACAATCCTACGGACGTTTCCCCATCGTTTTCGATCACGCCTCCGGCTCAAGGCTCTATGACAGCGACGGCAAGGAATACATCGATTTCATGAGCGGTATCGGTGTATTGAGTATCGGTCATGCCAATCCTGCCTGGATCGGTGCTATTACAAAGCAGGCTTCAAACGTAGGTCACGTTTCAAACTACTACTACACTGAGCCGTACATCACGCTTGCACATCGTGTATGCGAAGCATCCGGAATGAAGCAGATGATCTTCGGAAATTCCGGTGCAGAGGCTAATGAAGCTGCGATCAAGATCGCAAGGAAATACTCAAACGACAAATATCCGAATCAGGGTCGCAATACGATCATCACCCTCAGACAGTCATTCCACGGCAGAACGGTCACAACGCTTGCCGCAACAGGACAGGATCATTTCCACACATCATTCCTGCCGTTCACCGAGGGCTTTAAATATACCGAGCCTACAGTCGAGGAGCTGAAGGATGCACTTACAGATGACGTATGTGCTGTAATGTTTGAAGTGATCCGAGGCGAGGGCGGTGTCCTCCCGATGGATGCTGAATTTGCGGAGTTCCTTAAGACTCTACAGGCTAAAGACATACTGCTTATCGTAGACGAGGTGCAGACGGGTATCGGACGTACAGGTAAATTCTTTGCTTATCAGCATTACGGTATCTGCCCCGATATCGTCACGATGGCTAAGGGTCTCGGTGGCGGTCTTCCTATCGGTGCAGCAGCTGTAGGCGAACGCTGTGTAGGTGTTCTCACGGCAGGTACTCACGGCAGCACCTTTGGTGGAAACCCCATCGTATGTGCAGGTGCAAATGCTGTGCTTGATATCGTGCTTGAAGACAGCTTCCTTGCATCCGTTACCGCAAAGGGGCAGTACATAAAGGAAAAGATCGAGAGCATGAACATCCCGTTTGTAAAGGCTATACGTGGCATGGGTCTTATGATGGGCATTCAGCTTGCAGAGGGCTATTCTCACAAGGAGCTGTCGAAGAAGCTGACGGAAGCAGGCTTACTTGCCATTACCGCAGGCAGCGATGCACTCAGATTCCTGCCTCCTCTGACTATCAGCTACTGCGACATAGATGCAGGTCTTGAAATATTCGAAAAGGTTCTTAAAGCAGCAATAAAATAACAATTAAGGAGATATATTATGAAAAAGGATTTCTTAAAGCTTCTCGATTTCACGGGAACGGAATTATACGATATACTTGATACTGCCGATAAGCTCAAATTCGACCTCAAGCGTGGCATTTCCTCCGCTCCGCTTGCAGGAAAATCTCTTGGTATGATATTCGAAAAATCCTCTACACGTACACGTGTATCATTTGAGGTCGGTATGTACCAGCTCGGAGGTCAGGCACTCTTCCTCAGCCCACGTGATCTTCAGATCGGTCGTGGTGAGCCTCTGCCCGACACAGCTCGTGTGCTCTCCCGCTTCCTTGACGGTATCATGATCCGTACATTTAAGCAGTCCGATGTTGAGGAGCTTGCACAGTACGCTTCCATCCCAATAATCAACGGCCTCACAGACTTCTGCCATCCCTGCCAGGTAATGGCTGATCTTCAGACCATCCGTGAATTCAAGGGTGACCTCAAGGGTCTGAAAATGTGCTATATCGGTGACGGTAACAACATGGCTAACTCACTTATCGTAGGCGGTCTTAAGACAGGTATGTCCGTATCTATCGGTTGTCCCGATGCATATCGTCCGGATAGCGAGGTTCTTGATTTTGCAAAGCAGTACGGTGATAAGCTCTGCGTAACAAGCGACATCTATGCTGCCGCCAAGGATGCCGACGTGCTCTATACAGATGTATGGGCAAGCATGGGTCAAGAGGGCGAGGCTGCAAAGCGTCAGAAGGATTTCGCAGGCTACTGCATTACGAAGGAGCTGTGCGATGCAGCTAACAAGGATGTAATGGTTCTCCACTGTCTGCCGGCACATCGCGGTGAAGAGATCATGGGCGATGTATTTGAGGAACATGCCAAGGAGATATTCGAGGAGGCTGAAAACAGACTCCACGCACAGAAAGCCGTTATGCTCATGTGCATGGGAAATAAGTCCTCCGATGCGGCTATTCTATAATTTTTCTAAGTGAATACAAAAAGAGGAGTATCATATACTCCTCTTTTTTAATATAAAATACTGTTTTATATTTTCTTTTTAAACAAGCCATACTTATTACAGTAAAAATACACATAGCCTCCGCCGCAAATATTCATACGTGTCTGTGCGTTTCCCTCAGGATAAAGCTTTACTATATGATATCTGTCAGCCGAAAGAAAAGCAATAAAGGATATGTAATGCTGCTTCGTCATATCATGTCTTACGGTCAAAAAATGCTCATCATCACACATCTCAGCCTCCAACGGCATAAGTGTTATCCCACAGCAGCTTATTGCCGCACATCCACAGGCATGGATCACATTACCGCATACAGAGCAAGCATAAAACTCCGACCTCAGCATATTTGTGGAAACATTACCATTTATAACGGTATTTCCCGACATAAGCTCCATTACAGACACTCCGAGTGCTCCTGCCAGAGGCTCTATAAGGGTAATATCGAGAAGCCCCTTTGCCGTTTTCCACTTTGACACAGTCTTACTGCTCACGTTTATTTTTTCGGCAAGCTCCGCTTGTGTCATGCAGCTTTTCTCACGCAGACGTTTGATCGTCGTTCCCGTTACATAATTATTCATAACGTACCTCCCTTACGACGAAATTATAACGCAAGGCAGACATTTTGACAACCTACGCTGCGTAGAACGATCCTACGATCTGAACGGTCTGAGATCCTTATCATAGACCTCAGTACGCTTATATGTAGCATAATTCAGATCCGAATCGGGGAGATATTTCTGTATCGCCTTGACTATATATTCGGGATTCAGGCTCATATTTCCGGCAGACATCAGACATTCGATCAGTATACCGTTTTGTATCGGAGCCGTTTTCACTCCGCTCAGATAAGCCGTAACGTCTACCTCACTTTCGCCGCTCTTGGAACGCTTCATTATCATGACGTTCTCGCCCTCGAGCAGCTTCTGTACCGCTTCATCATCAAATTTTCCGTACGCACGTATTTCATACGCTACATACTCGATAAACTTCGGAGCACGTACACGCTGAAATATACTTATCGCATTGATACCTGTGGGAAGTGCCTTATTCAAGTCTAAAAGCATGTTCTCTGGTATCTTATCACATTCAAGATCAAAATCCAGAAGCTCTGCCAAGCCCTCAAAGCAGGTAGGCAGCGGCATTGCTATCGACAGATATGGGTGAGGGTTGAAGCCCTCAGTAAAGGATACCGGCACCTTTGCACGTGCAAACGAGCGGCGGAACACCTGCATTAGATCGAGATGAGATATATACTTCGCAGGTCCTGTTTTTTCAAAATGAAGTCTGCATTTAAGCATCACACATTCCTCCTCCAAGAAGCTCCATAGCACCGCAAGCCGAGCAGCCACGGCGGCAGTCGGGTGAAGTCAAGCCCTGCATCGCACGCTCATATTCATTTCTGAGGTGCTCACGTGTAACTCCGTTGTATATATGCTCCCACGGGAACAGCTCGTCCGCGGCTCTCTCTCGGTTAGCGTAAAAGCCCATATCCAGACCTGCCTCGGCAAAGCATTCCTTCCATACGCTCGGTCTGAAAAATTCATCCCATGCGTCAAACTTCATGCCCTTACGCCATGCAAGCTCAACGACCTCGCATATACGTCTATCACCTCGTGCAAGCACGCCCTCGAGATGACTCACCTCGGCATCATGATAATTAAAGTTTACATTCTTTATCTTCATCTTTGATACGAGGAACGCCTGCTTTCTTCTAAGCTCATCGAGCGTATCCTGAGCACACCACTGGAACGGCGTTCCCGGCTTCGGAACAAAGCTCGATGTACCGATAGTGATCGTAAGTCCTCTTGACTTCTTTGTGGAGCTTTCTCTCCACGTATGCAGCACCTTCTGTGCCAGATCGGCAATGCCCTCGAGATCCTCATATGTCTCCGTCGGCAATCCTATCATAAAGTACAGCTTTACGGAATTATAGCCTGCTCGGAATGCTATTGAGCAGGCGTTGATAAGATCCTGCTCCACGATATTTTTATTTATAACATCTCTGAGACGCTGCGTACCTGCTTCCGGTGCAAACGTCAAGCCTGTCTTTCTTACAGCCTGGAGTCTCTGCATAAGCTCCATGGAAAAGCTGTCGGCTCTCTGTGACGGAAGTGCGATAGATATATGACGCTCTGCACACCAGTCGATTATCTCATCTACAAGCTCCTTGAGCTGATGATAGTCGCTTGAGGAAAGGCTCGTAAGTGATACCTCTTCATAGCCTGTATTCTCGGCTATCGTCTTGACCTGATTTGCCAAAGTCTTATAATTCTTCTCACGTATCGGACGATATGTATGACCTGCCTGACAGAATCGACAGCCACGTATACATCCGCGCTGTATCTCCACCATTACACGGTCATGTATGACCTCTGTAGACGGTACTACAAATTTATCGGGGTAATACACGTTATCAAGATCACGAATTATACGCTTTGTAATCACCTTTTGTGTATCGCCCTCGACCCGCATCTCCTTTAGTGTGCCATCCTCATTGTATATCGGAGTATACAGGCTCGGAACATATACTCCCTCGAGCTTTGACGCCTGTTTCAGAAGCTCCTTTTTCGATATTCCGTCCTTCTTTGCCTGACGGCAGAGCTCCATGATCTCAACGGATACCTCTTCACCCTCGCCTATGACAAACAGATCGATAAAATCGGCAATAGGCTCGGGGTTGCACGTACATGGGCCGCCTGCGATAACGAGAGGATACTCATCGCCACGGTCAGCCGATCTCACCGGGAGTCCCGAGAGGTCGAGCATGTTGAGTATGTTCGTATAGCACAGCTCATATTGAATAGTAAATGCAATGATATCAAAGTTACGTACACTGTCACGGCTTTCAAGACCGTAGAGCGGTATATCGTTTTCACGCATGAGCTCCTCCATATCGGGCCACGGAGCAAAGCAGCGTTCGCACCATACATAATCCAGTGAATTATAAAGCGAATAAAGTATCTTCATTCCGAGGTGTGACATACCTACCTCATATACGTCCGGGAAGCAGAATGCTACTCGCAGCTCAGCCGATGAACGTGGCTTTATCGTTGCGCCGAACTCACCGCCGGAGTACCTTGCAGGCTTTCTTACCAGAGGCAATATTTCTTCAAGTGTTCTTTTGTACATTATTTTTACACGCCTTGCTTTGCAAAGCTACCTCCTTCTCTTGCTTGAAATATCACCTTTCAAGCAGATCCTTATACGCCGTATGTTGTATATCATAAGCCACACGGCAATAAACAGCATAGTAATATTATAACGTGAAATCACGAAAATGTACAGCCCCAAAAGAATAAGAATCGTGCAAAAAATTACCGATATGCTATTCATCCTGCGAAACGCACTATCAGAACCCAATTTTTGTGTAAGCATGGCATTCATAATATTTCCTCCGTCCAGCGGCATCACCGGGAGAAGATTGAATGCGCCGAGCATGAGTGAGGTACCAGAAAATCTGTACAGCCATGCGATATCTGTCAGTCTTGCCGCAGCAGAGGCTGCATATGCGGCGGCAAAGCTGCCCAACGGCCCTGCCAGAGCGATCACCATATCTGCCCTGTAGCTTGCCAACGGTGAATAGCTCATACTGCCGCCGAACGGCGAGATATCAAAAGCTATTATCCTTGCTCCGCTTGCCGTAACAGCACCTGCATGTAACAGCTCATGGACTGCTGCTGCTGTGAGAAAGCAAAAGAACATCCCCGACACGTCATAATACAGGAGTATAAGACTTAAGGCAAAGCTTACGGAAAGCTGTATTTTTCTGTTTAAGTCCATATCAGCCCTTCAAGATACAGCGCAGGGTCTATAAGCATACCGTCTGAGTATATTTGAAAATGTAAATGCGGCCCGGATACTGTCCCTGTTGCTCCGGTTACTCCGAGCTTCTCGCCCATCTTGACCTTATCTCCAACATTTACATCGATCCTTTCACAATGAGCATACATTGTAGTAAAGCCGTTATCATGCATGATCTTCATATAGTTTCCGTTTATCTCACCGCAGCCTACAAACGCGACCTCGCCGTCTGCGAAGCATTTGATCGGAGTTCCCGTATCGGCAGCTATATCTATACCGTAGTGGAACTTATATTCTCCGTCCACAGGGTGATCTCGATATCCGAATTTACTTGTGATCCTGCCCGATACAGGCGTGACATGCTCGAATGGGATATTGACGCTGCCTGTGTATACTATATCCGGCATGGTTTTCTCATCGTCCGACTCCACCGCTTCTGAGTCTGTTGGCTCCTCGGAGTCAATAGACTCCTCGGAGTCTATCGATTCCTCGATCGGCAGCGCACCCATCACGCTCACAGCCTCAGCCTCCTGCGGCAGTGTTATGCTCTGCGTTTCCTCTGCCGTATCTTTCTGCATCTCACTTATCGACTGTGTAGGCAGTATCTCCTCCTCAGCCTTAAAAGCCCTTTCGGTAGGCTCGGTAACGGCACGTCCTATAGTCTCCATCACTTCGCTTAAGTCGATGCTGTATTCGAGCTGAGACAGTAATCTGCTTTTCATATCCTCACTACCTAGCTCAAATGTACGTATCACCACAGCTGTGAAAAAAAGCATCGTACACACCAGCAGCTGTAGCATTTTCTCACTCATATGCTTTTGTCTCGATCGTCTCCGTGATGCTGCTCTTGCCATAGCTTATCCCTCCTTGCACTGCTATTATATACAGTCTGTCCCGGATTTAGAACGATCACGCTCCGACGTGCAGTATCGTGATGTAAAAAATGTATAAAATCATTTTTCCGTGAGAAAAATATGGTGTGAAAAATAACAGTTGCAAAATTGCGTTTCAAGTATTATAATACGTAATGTAATAAGGTTTTAAAGGTAATGACGGGAAGAGTACGTCACAGAGTGCAAAATTCAGAGAGTCGGTATACGGTGCGAATCCGACATTTGCAGGTGCTATCGGAAGAACATCCCCGAACCGCCGACCGAAAGTTTTTACAAGTAGGCTCGGACGCATCCGAAGCGTTAACGTCGGCGCAGGTTAGTATAGACCTACGGGTTTGAGCGATAGCACAGAGCTGTCGGAATAAGGGTGGTACCACGGAAGAATTCAAGTCTTTCGTCCTTTAAGGACGAAGGGCTTTTTTTATTTACCGAGAGCCCCGTCACAAAGCTGTAGGATCAGTAGTTTAGGAGGAATAGTAATATGATCGATGTAGACAATGTAGCAATGCTGTCGAGGCTGTCGTTTACCGAGGAGGAAAAGGAAGCTCTGACAAAGGATCTGGAGAATATCATTGCATTCGCAAATGAGCTGTCACAGATAGACACAACGGGGGTCGAGCCTACCGCACACATTATGCCCATAAAAAACAGATTCCGAAAGGATATCGCAGCTACGGAATTCACAAGAGATGAGCTTCTTTCAAACGCTCCGGCTGAATATGAGGGCTGTCTGAGTGTGCCTAAGGTAGTTGAATAACAGCTTATATTATTTCCCGGAAAACAATTTTTATAGGTCTTTGTAATGATCCTGTTTTGAGCTGTGCTTTTGCTGTTTCCAAAGCTTCAGCTCACATTCACTGATGTAAAAACCACCGCAAATTCCAAAGAAAGGACATATTCTTTACTGAGTAAAGTATGGTTATAGATATGAACATAACAAAAATGACTGTAAAGCAGCTTTCCGATTCGATCAGAGCACGTGAGCTGTCAAGTGTCGAGGTCACACGTGCTTATCTCGATAAAATCGAAGAAAAAGACGGTGAAATCGGTGCATATCTGACTGTGACAGCCGAAAAAGCACTTGAAGATGCCGAAAAAACAGATCGAAAGCTGCTGTCGGGTGAAAAAATGTCACCACTCGCCGGTATTCCGGCAGGAATTAAGGACAACATGTGTACGAAGGGCACTCTTACGACATGTGCATCGAAAATGCTTTACAACTTTATCCCACCCTATGATGCAACGGTAATAGAAAAGCTTCGTGCAAATGACTTCGTTATGCTCGGCAAGCTCAACATGGATGAGTTCGCTATGGGCTCGACGACTGAAAATTCGCACTTCAAGAAGACGCACAATCCTCTTGACCTCGACCGTGTACCGGGCGGCAGCTCCGGCGGCAGTGCAGCTTGTGTATCAGGTGAGCTTGCAGCATACTCACTCGGCTCAGATACGGGCGGCTCTATCCGTCAACCGGCTGCGTTCTGCGGAGTCGTAGGTATGAAGCCTACCTACGGCACTGTATCACGCTACGGACTTGTGGCATTTGCATCCTCACTCGACCAGATCGGCCCTGTAACAAAGGATGTTTACGACTGTGCCATGGTGCTTGATGCTATCAAGGGCTATGATAAGCGTGATTCCACTTCACTTGATGTAGAATACGGAAGCTGCCTTGATGATATCGACCATGGTATCAAGGGCATGAGGATCGCACTCCCGAAGGAATATTTCGGTGAGGGCATAAGCGCCTCTATCAAGGATGCTATTCTCAATGCTGCAAAAAAATATGAGTCGATGGGCGCGCATATCATCGATTCGTCGCTTCCGTCGCTGAGTGCATCGCTTCCGGCATACTATGTAATATCAAGTGCCGAGGCATCCTCAAACCTCGCACGCTTCGACGGTGTGAAATACGGCTACAGAAGCGAAAAATTTACCGACATCGAAAGTCTCCACATGAATTCACGCAGTGAGGGCTTTGGCGCTGAGGTCAAGCGCCGTATCATGCTCGGCTCATTCGTACTCAGTGCCGGCTACTACGATGCATATTACAAGAAAGCGCTTCAGGTACGCACTCTCATCATGCGTGACTTCGAAAGAATATTCAGTGAATGCGACATGATCCTCTCACCTGTTGCTCCCACGGTAGCATATAAGCTCGGTGAAAAGACAAGTGATCCTCTTGAGATGTACATGGGTGATATTTACACCGTACCGATAAACATTGCGGGTATTCCTGCTCTGTCACTGCCATGCGGTACAGATACAGCTACCGGAATGCCGATAGGTATGCAGCTTATAGGCCCTGCGTTCTCCGAAGCGAAGCTTTGCAGAGCCGGATATTCATTCGAAAGGAGCTGACGATCATGTCATATGAAATGGTAATAGGTCTTGAAGTCCACGTAGAGCTTAAAACCGAGAGTAAAATATTTTGCTCATGCCCGACGACATTCGGTGCTGAGCCAAACACGCACTGCTGCCCCGTTTGTATGGGTATGCCCGGAACACTGCCTGTATTAAATGAACAGGTAGTTCTATTCGCCGCAAAAGCAGGTATGGCTACGAACTGCACTATAGCTCGCTACTCAAAGCAGGATCGTAAAAACTACTTCTATCCCGATCTTCCGAAGGCTTATCAGATATCACAGTACGATCTGCCTTTGTGCGAGCACGGCTATATTGAGATCGACACCGGAAGCAGCACTAAAAAAATAGGCATCACACGCATACACATCGAGGAGGATGCAGGCAAGCTCATCCACGACCATGCTACAGGTGATGAGCATGGCGGTACTCTGTGCGATTACAACCGCTGCGGAGTCCCACTCATCGAGATAGTTTCCGAGCCCGACATAAGAAGTGCGGAGGAAGCGGTCGCATATGTCAAAAAGCTTCGTGATATCATGCTTTACACTGGCGTTTCGGATTGCAAGATGGAGGAGGGCTCTCTCCGCTGTGATGTCAACCTGTCGGTACACAAGGTAGGTGAGCCGTTCGGTACACGTACAGAGATGAAAAACCTGAATTCATTCCAGTTTATCAGCAAAGCGATCGAGTATGAGTATAAGCGTCAGGTCGATATACTTGAAAATGGCGGTACTGTCATCCAGGAAACACGCCGCTACGACCAGTCACAGGACATGACTTTCTCCATGCGTGCCAAGGAAAACGCAAACGATTACCGTTATTTCCCCGATCCCGACCTCATCCCCATAATACTCTCCGATGAAACTCTTGACACTCTTCGTTCTGAGATACCTGTGCTGCCCGATGAGCGTAAAGCCAAATATATTTCCGAATACGCTCTCACTCCATACGATGCTAACATCATCGTAGGCTCACGTCAGACAGCCGATTATTTCGAGCAAGCCGCCGCAAAGTCAAAATATCCTAAGACTACCGCAAATATAATGATATCCGATATAATAAAACTCTATGAAAATGAGGGTAAGTTCCCTGTATCGGCTGGACAACTGGCATCTCTTTCTGATATAATAGGAGATGGGAAGATAAGCAGCTCTGCCGGTAAGCGCATACTGAAGGCCATGTGTGACTCCGACAAAACCGCCGACGAGATCGCCGATGAGCTTAAGCTGTGGCAGATATCTAGTCGTGATGAGCTTATCCCAATATTAAAAACCGTTATCGCCGGGAATGAAAAATCCGTTACGGCATATAAAGCCGGAAAGGGCAATGCTATCCAGGCTCTTGTAGGTCAGGGAATGAAGGCTACAAGAGGTCAGGGTAATCCGGAGATGATGTTAAAATTACTAGAGGAGCTTCTGAACAAATGAGAAAATGTTTTATAGCATTTGACCTTGACGGCACTATCCTTCCTACCATAGATACTATTGCCGACGGTACTGCCGAGGCTGTAAAAATGGCAATTGCTGATGGCCACAGAGTGATGCTCGCCTCCGCACGTCCACCGTCAATGACAAGATGGGTCTACGATGCGCTCGATCTCAACACTCCGATGTGCAACTATAACGGAGCGTTGCTGAATGATCCCAAGGGTCTTGTTCCCACCGACGAAACGAAGTTCAGCACCGAATTTATGGCTGATTTGATTGAAAAGGTCGTAAAGCTCGGCATTTCCGACTTCTATATCGAGGATGGAGATGATTTTTACACCGTCAACGAGCCCTTTACCCCCTATTTTAAGGAGCGTAAAAGACTCGGAAATCACAAATGGATCACGCTCGACAATATACCTGTCATTTCCGCACACAGATTGGTAGTCTATTCTCCGACCGACGACATACGTAAACAGGTAGAAGCACTGCTTTCATCCTACGGCTTTGTATTCTACTACACATTTTCAAGTTTGAGCGGCGGTACTCGCACGATATTCAATCACGCATCCATGAGCAAATGGATCGCTATCCAAAGGATGGCTGCGTATTACGATATCGAGCCTGAAAATATATATACCTTCGGTGATGAAGACAACGACTACGAAATGCTCCTCGGTGCAGCTCACGGCTATGCTATGCGTAACTCCGCAGCACATCTGAAAATGGGATTCACTCCCACTCGTCTCTCATGTAAGGACGGCGGAGTTGCCGACACTATAATTCACGAAATTTTGGGCAAATAATATGTGCTCCTTTCGGGTAAAATATCTCGGTGATACATTGCTTGAAAGGAGAGGCGCACTATGGATCGATTTGAAAACGATCAGACGATGAACGCATATTTCTGCTCACTGCCAAAGCTCATACAGGAATCCATAATACAAAGCGGTATAAGCTTTGATACTGTACAGCAGATGAAGGATTTCGTCACCAATTGCGAAAAGCGATAATAACAAGCTGTCTATAGAGGCTGTATAATGACTCCTCTACAGACAGTTTTTTCTCGACTGAGATCACGCTTATGTAAATCATCAGTTTCATGATAAGGCAGCTTAAAACGTCCGAACGTTTTTGTGTTCAGACTGTAAGTTTTCATGCAGTATTGTCATTGACAATATCGACTTTATATGTTAATATGCAAATATAGATTTTTATCGACAAAGAATGGAGAAAATATAAAATGCGACATATAAAAAGAGCTACAGGCTCAATGACGGAGGGACCGCTTTTCCTGAACATCGTGAGCTATACTCTTCCGATCATATGTACGAGCGTGCTGCAATTGCTATTTAACGCTGCCGACCTTGTAGTTGTCGGACGCTTCTGCGGGCCTATATCCGTTGCGGCAGTAGGTGCTACAGGTGCTCTTACAAACCTCATCATCAATTTATTTATGGGACTGTCCGTTGGCACAGGCGTTACGGTAGCACATGCTATCGGCGCAAATGATAACAAAACAGTCCGTCGCACCGTACATTCAGCCATCCCTGCCGCTATCATCAGCGGTATTATTCTGACCATCGTCGGAGTCACAATGTCCGAGACATTTCTCAGAATGATGAGTACGCCTGAAAATGTTCTCGAGCTGTCGGCGGTGTATATGAAAATATATTTTTCAGGCATAGTTTTTTCCATGATCTATAACTTTGCCGCTTCTATACTTCGTGCCGCAGGCGATACAAAATCACCTCTTATCTCACTGTCCATCGCAGGTGTTCTGAATGTCTTCCTCAATCTTTTCTTTGTGATCGCTTTTGACATGAACGTAGCAGGTGTTGCGCTTGCAACCATTATTTCACAGGCATTATCCGCCGCACTCGTAATGTATGCTCTCATGCACAGAATGGATGCCACTCGTTTTGTCATTACCGAGATGCGCTTTCACAAAAAAGAACTCTTGAATGTTATAAAGATCGGTCTTCCGGCAGGTATTCAGGGCTCTCTTTTCTCAATATCAAACGTTATCATCCAGTCATCTGTAAACTCATTCGGAGACGTATTCATGTCGGGCAATGCGGCAGCCGGTAATATCGAAGGCTTTGTATATGTCGCACTCAACGCATTCCATCAGACCGCAATGAACTTTATCGGACAGAATGTCGGTGCAAAAAAATACCGTCGTATAATAAAAATCTTCGGAGTCTGCGCCGCCTGTGTCGTATCAACAGGCTTTATCCTTGCGATCATCGTATGCTCGCTGAGTAAGCCTCTGCTCTCTATCTATATCACAGATTCCCCCGAAGCGATCTACTGGGGCTCGGTACGTATACTCTATATAGTCGGCCCGTATTTCCTGTGCGGACTTATGGATCTCGCTACAGGCTCACTTCGCGGACTCGGAGAATCCGTAGCTCCTATGATAATATGCATCCTCGGCGTATGCGGAATACGTATAACCTGGATTGCTACGATTTTCAGTATTCCGGAATATCATACGCCTCAGATCCTGTACCTTTCATACGCTATTTCATGGATCATCACCTTCACTATTGAAGCTATTGTATTTATTTTTGCATACAAGAAAAGAGTCAAAGCAGCCGATAAAGAGTTGATATCAGAAGGAGTGTAGAAAAATGACAGCTGTAAGAGCGAAATCGCCGTCAATGACAGAAGGATCTATATTCAAAAACGTTATCCTGTACACGATACCTATCATGCTATCCTCATTTCTCCAGCTTCTGTTCAATGCAGCCGATCTGATAGTCGTAGGGCGCTTCTGCGGTTCTATATCACTTGCCGCCGTTGGTGCTACCGGCTCGATCACAAGCCTTATAACTATGCTTTTCATAGGCTTGTCCGTAGGTGCAGGTGTCTCCGTTGCACAGGGTATCGGTGCGAAGGACGATAACACCGTCCACAGGCTCGTTCACACAGCTATCCCCGCTTCTATCGTATGCGGAATACTGCTCACATTTGTCGGTATCACATTCGCCAATACGTTTCTTAAAATGATGGGCACGCCGGAAAACGTGCTGCCGTTGTCTACGGTCTACATGAAGATATATTTTGCAGGCATGGTATTTACTATGCTGTACAACTTTGCAGCCGCTATACTTCGTGCCGCAGGTGACAGTAAAACTCCGCTCACCTCTCTGACTATTGCCGGTGTAACAAACGTTATACTGAATATCGCTTTTGTTACGATATTCGACATGAACGTAGCAGGTGTTGCTCTTGCGACTGCTATTTCTCAGGCGATCTCTGCGGTGCTCGTCACGCTTGCACTCATGTTCAGAGATGACAGCTGCAAGCTTATGCTGAAGAAAATGCGTTTCCACTGCTCCGAGCTTCTCACTATAATAAGGATCGGTCTTCCTGCCGGTATTCAGAGCTCACTGTTTGCTATATCGAACGTTATCATACAATCCTCGATCAACTCGTTCGGTGATGTATTTATGTCAGGAAGCTCCGCAGCCGGTAATATCGAGGGCTTTATGTCCGCATTCGGAGGCTCATTCTATCAGACTGTGCTGAATTTTCTCGGTCAAAATGCCGGTGCAAAAAAATACAAGCGCATATATAAAATACTCGGCATATGCAGTGCATGTGCAGTCATTGCCGGTTTACTTATGGCCGGTATAATCCTGCTGTTTGACGAACAGCTGCTGTCGATTTACATTACAGACTCACCCGAGGCGATCCACTGGGGTACAGTCAGACTTCTCTTTATGGCTGTTCCGTACTTCATAGGTGCTCTTATGGATATATCTACAGGTGCTCTGCGTGGCATAGGTGAATCTGTAGCACCTATGATAATATCGATACTCGGTATCTGCTGCTTCCGTATGCTGTGGATATACACCGTGTTCAGCATTCCCGAACATCACACGCCTCAGGTATTGTTCTCATCGTACGGCATATCGTGGACTCTTACGTTTGTGATACAGATAAGCGTATTTTTAGCAAAGCTTCGAAAGAAATGCCGTGAGCAGGATAAAGCCGAAGCTGCGGTGTAAATGATCACTCAAAAATATCCCCTTAGTGTTGAAAATCATACCAGCTGTTCAGATTTTCACACTAAGGGGCTATTATTATTTAACGTATTTAAGCGAAAAAAGAGTATTTTACGTCAAAGTGCGCTGTAGCTTAAAAGTATTTCTTCAGCTCCTCGATCTCATCGACCAGAACGCCGTCTATGCCCAGCTTTTCCCATTTTTTGACTGTATTGACCGTTGCATACGCAAATCTCTCCGGCGGATTTGCCATTATCCACACCTTGCGGCCTGCGTCCTTTATCCTCTTTACTCTCTCGTCTGTGATCCAGTCCTCCCACAGTCTGATGACGTCTGCTCCTGCATCAATAAAGCTTTGTGTGTATTCTTCCTCCGGCATAAATGCAAGCACTCTGATATATTCACCGTGTGACTTGACTGTTTTCACATCCTCAGCTTTTTCCACTCCGAAGCACACCTTATCCAGTATATGATATCTCTCGCACATATCCATTATCGCATACAGTCGCTCACCGCCCTCCTTTACATGGAACAGTATCCTGTCAACTCCCGACTTTAGCATATGCTCGAGAGCGTAGCTCGGGTACTGAGGGCAGCTTGGAAAGCGTAATGCTAGAAATTCATCGCTCGACATATCCGAAATGCGGCGATCCACTCCGAAGATACGCTTTGGTGTGGGGTCGTGGCTAAGCACGATGACATTATCCTTTGTAAACCTCGTATCCATCTCGACGTATGCGACGTTTTTGCTGAGTGAGTGAAGTGCAGCTGCGACCGTAAGCTCGGGATATCTGTCAGTACCGCAGCGATGTGCAATTATTTCCATACGTATCTTCCTTATCTATGATTCAGGCGTGGTTCTGTCACAGTACCACGCCTTTTTACTTTTATTTTACTCTGCCTATATCATTACGGTAGTGCATTCCGTCAAAATGTACCGGCTTCACAGCTTCATAAGCCTTTGCAAGTGCTTCATCAAGTGTTTTTCCCATTGCCGTAATGCCGAGAACACGACCGCCTGCCGTAAGCATCCTGTCACCGTCACGCTTTGTGCCTGCATGGAATGCAGCTGCATCGGCAGGAAGCTTACCGAGACCCGTTATTTCCTTTCCCGTCTCATACTTGCCTGGATAGCCTCCGCTTGCAAGCACGATACATGCACATGCACCGGGGTAAAACTCTACAGGCTGACTGTCAAGTGTACCGTCTATACATGCGTCAAATATATCAACGAGGTCTGTTTTAAGCATAGGAAGTATTACCTGTGTTTCAGGATCACCAAAACGAGCGTTGTACTCTATGACCTTAGGCCCATCCTTTGTGAGCATAAGTCCAACGTAAAGTACGCCCTGGAATTTTCTTCCCTCTTTTTCCATAGCAGCGATAGTCGGCTTATAGATATGCTCCATACAATACTCCGCTATTTCGGGTGTGTATGACTGCGACGGTGCAAATGCGCCCATACCGCCTGTGTTCGGGCCCTTATCGTTATCGAATACACGCTTATGATCCTGGCTTGCCATCATCGGAACGATAGTCTTGCCATCGGTAAAGCAAAGCACTGTAGCTTCGATACCGGAGAGGCATTCCTCGATTACTACTCTTGCGCCTGAAGCACCAAACTTACCTCCGCTTATAGCATCACGGACTGCTGCCTCAGCCTCCTCGACCGTCTGAGCTACCGTAACGCCCTTTCCGAGTGCGAGTCCGTCAGCCTTTACAACTATCGGCGCGCCCTCTTTCCTTATGTATTCAATTGCGGCAGCCTCATCCTCGAACACCTCATATTTAGCTGTCGGAATGTTGTATTTCTTCATCAGTCCCTTGGAGAATGACTTGCTTGCTTCGATAATAGCTGCATTCTTTCTGGGTCCAAACGCACGTATGCCTGCTTTTTCAAGCTCGTCCACGAGTCCCATCGCAAGAGGATCGTCCGGAGCTACCATTACCATATCGGGCTTATTCTCTTTTGCAAACGCTACGATACCCTCGATATCGGTCGCTTTAAGCGGAACACATTCACAGAGTGCCGCAATACCGCCGTTACCCGGAGCGCACCAAAGCTTGTCTACTCTGCGGCTCTGAGCAAGCTTCCATGCGATAGCATGCTCACGACCGCCGCCGCCGATTATCATTATATTCATTACAGTTACCTCTTTTATCAATGATGGAACAGTCTTACGCCTGTGAATGCCATCGCTATATTATACTTATCGCAAACTGCGATAACATTATCATCACGTATTGATCCGCCCGGCTCGGCTATGTATGATACACCGCTTCTTCTTGCACGCTCGATATTGTCGCCGAATGGGAAGAATGCATCACTTCCGAGTGCCACGCCTGTAAGTGTGTCGAGCCATGCACGCTTTTCTTCTCTCGTCAGCGGCTCGGGACGTACCTCGAATGTATTCTGCCATACGTCATCTCCGATAACATCCTCATAATCATCGGAAATATATACGTCAATGGCATTATCTCTGTCAGGTCTTCCTAGACCCTCTTTAAACTTCAGATTCAATACCTTTTCATGCTGGCGCAGATACCATGTGTCAGCCTTATTTCCCGCAAGTCTTGTGCAATGGATCCTGGACTGCTGTCCTGCACCTATGCCTATAGCCTGACCGTCCTTTACATAGCATACGGAATTGGACTGCGTATACTTCAATGTGATAAGTGCGATCATGAGGTCACGGAGTGCTCCCTCGGGGATATCCTTATTGGCTGTCGGACGATTCTCAAACAGCTCCGATGTGATCTTGAGCTCATTTCTGCCCTGCTCAAAGGTGATTCCGTATACCTGCTTGCGCTCGATAGGCTCGGGACGATAATTCTCGTCGATCTTTATCACATTATATGCACCCTTACGCTTTGCCGTCAGTATCTCGAGTGCTTCATCCGTATATCCGGGAGCAATAACGCCGTCGGATACCTCTCGATTGATAAGTCTTGCCGTTTCACGGTCACAGATGTCGCTGAGTGCTATGAAATCACCGAAGGACGACATTCTGTCAGCGCCTCTTGCTCTTGCGTATGCACATGCAAGCGGTGAAAGCTTGGCTTTCTCACAGAAATATATCTTTCTCTCAGTCTCGCTGAGCGGCACACCGACTGCCGCACCTGCCGGACTAACATGCTTAAAGGATGTAGCCGCAGGAAGTCCCGTAGCCTCCTTAAGCTCACGTGCGAGCTGGTAGCCGTTGAGTGCATCGAGGAAGTTTATGTATCCCGGACGTCCCGAGAGCACCTCTACAGGCAGCTCTTTATTTTCAATGTATATTCTTGCCGGCTTCTGATTAGGGTTGCAGCCGTATTTAAGCTGTAATTCTGCCATTCCACTACCTCCAAAATTATTCCAGACTGTTGATTATTCTTGTTTCCGACTCACCTGTTTCAAGATCTATATAGCGAACAAACAGAGACACTCTGTTATTTACATCAAGACTTGTCCACACTTCATTTGTAAACTCATCGATAGAGCCGCTCACTGACAGCTCTACAGGCTCACCTTTGAAAGACGGAACAGGATTACCATCGTGTCTATATGTATGAATTATATGTCCTGTACCTGCGATCGGAGACGGATATTCATAGAAGAAGCGTCTGACTGCCTTTCCCTCTCCTTCGCTCTTTAAGATCGATAATTTATAGCTATATCCGCCGTCATAATTCATTATACCTGATATTCTCGGTGTGAATATGGGAGGATCAGGCTCAAATTCTCTTGTACGAAGTGCAGATTCAAAGGTTCCTCCCTGCATAAGATGGTCACGTATCGTATCTGTCTGATCTCCGTTTGTAACGATAGTACAGTTCTTCAACGTTCTTATCGGATAATATATTACGAGTGACGGGTCAACAAGCTTTGACTCATCAAAAGCCTTTGTCCTCATATCATCTCCGTCCATTACAAATACACGGTTACGGCTGTTGACGCTTCTGCCCATGATAAAATATGCCGCAACAGCTGTTTTATTATCATTATGAAGTCCAAGCATAACACCGCGTCCCGGATATGTATTTCCGTTAAGGTATTCCTTTATTGTCATTTGTATCAAATCCTTTTCTGATTATTCGGATATATGTACTTTTCTGCCATCTACGCTCAATTTACCGTCGCAGAAAAGCTGCACCGCTTTCGGCAGCAGCTCCCATTCGCACTGCTCCATGATCCTGCGCTGCAATGTCTCAGGTGTATCGTTCTCAAAAACCTCTGCTGCTTTCTGTAGGATGATCGGGCCGCCATCGGTGATCTCATTTACGAAATGCACCGTTGCACCACTGACCTTGACTCCGTATTCCAATGCCTTTTCGTGAACCTTAAGTCCGTAAAAGCCGTCTCCGCAGAACAATGGGATCAGTGCAGGATGAACGTTTATCACCTGATTTTTATAGTGCTCTGTAAACTCCGGTGACATGATGCACATAAAGCCTGCAAGCACGACAAGTCCGATATCGTTTTCCTCAAGTACGTCCATTACTTTTCTTGTGAACGTCTCTCGCTTTTTACCCTTGCGTTCCACTACCACGGAATCAATACCGGCTTTCTTCGCCCTCTCCAGTGCGTATGCATCCGATGTGCTCGACAGTACGAGACTCAGCTCCGCATTGCTTCCGAGCTTTCCCTCATCACGTGCATCTATAAGCGCCTGTAAATTAGTACCTCCGCCGGATACCAGTACTGCTATCTTAACTTTACTCATACTCTTACCTTATCTCTATACCCTCGCCAGGCTTTACTCTGCCGATAGCGTATGCACTGTCACCGAGGATATCAAGCGTTTTCTGAGCGTCGCACTCTGCTACAGCTATTGCCATACCTACGCCCATATTAAATGTGTTGAACATGTCACGCTCGGGAATATTGCCCTTTTTGGCTATGATATTGAAAAGCTCGGGGATCTGTATAGCTGCTCTGTCGATCTCTGCCATGTAGCCGCCTCTGAGCATTCTGGGAATATTCTCATAGAAGCCACCGCCTGTAATATGGCTTATTGCCTTTACATCGACCTTCTTTATAAGCTCAAGTATCTGCTTTACATATATTATCGTAGGTGTGAGAAGTGCCTCACCTATTGTCTTCTGTAATTCCGGTACATACTCCATAAGCTTTTCACGTGTATCGCCTATCACCTTACGTACAAGAGAGAAGCCGTTTGAATGAACACCGCTGGAGCGCAGACCTATGATAACATCACCGTCCGTCAGCTTAGAGCCGTCGATAATATCATCGTAGTCAACTATACCTACGGAGAAGCCTGCCAAGTCGTAGTCGTTTTCAGGCATGAGTCCCGGATGCTCGGCTGTTTCGCCTCCGATAAGAGCACAGCCTGCCAGCTTACAGCCCTCAGCCACGCCCGACACTATCTTTGCTATCTTTTCGGGATAATTCTTGCCACATGCAATATAATCAAGGAAGAACATCGGTGCAGCACCGGAGCATACGATATCGTTTACGCACATTGCGACCGCATCGATACCGATCGTGTCATGAATATCAAGCTCCATAGCCAGCTTAATCTTTGTGCCTACGCCGTCTGTACCCGATACTGTCACAGGGCGCTTCATACCCTTTAAATTCAGCTCGAAAAGTCCTCCGAAGCCGCCGATATCACCGAGAACTCCCGGGATATATGTAGATTTGACCTTGTTTTTGAACAGCTCGACCGACTCATAGCCCGCTGTCACATCAACACCTGCATCACGATAGCTGTCGCTGTAGCTTTTGCTCATAATGTACCCTCCACTGCGGCCTTATCCTTTTCCATGACCGTCTTTTCCATATCCTTTTTGTATTCGTAAAGCTTGTCTGCCAGTTCCTTATCCTCGATCGCCAGCATCTGTACAGCTAAAAGTGCAGCGTTATCGGCTCCGTCTATTGCTACCGTTGCAACGGGTATGCCCTTTGGCATCTGTACCGTTGAAAGCAGTGAATCAAGACCGTCAAGCGTTGACGACTTTATCGGTACTCCTATGACCGGAAGTGTCGTTCCCGATGCCAGTACTCCTGCGAGATGTGCTGCCTTTCCTGCTGCGGCAATTATCGCACCGAAGCCACGGCTGCGTGCCGTTTCACTCAGCTCATGTGCAAGTGCCGGTGTACGGTGTGCGCTTGCGATACGAAGCTCGTATGGCACACCAAAGCGCGTCAAAACCTCAGTTGACGCGCGCATGACCTTAAGATCAGAATCGGATCCTAATACTATCAATACCTTTTTCATCACGATGTTCCTTTCGTGTACACTTTTTCATACTTTAATTTTACATTATCAGGTCGGAAAATGCAATATATAAATGAAACAAAGTTTATACATATTATCTTCCCATTACATCATGAACAACCATCTGAGCATGAGCAGCAGTATGATCCCCGGAACTCCGAGCACTGCCGAGGCTGTAAGTGTGAGCGCATTTATGCCGATAGTCATGCCTATATATGCTTCAAGTGATGACAATATCAGTATGAGCACGACTCCGACTACAGCGTTTATCATAAGCTTTGCGATCCACTTTATCGGCAGTGAAAGCAGGCGCATGGCTATAAGAATAGCTGCGGCAAGACACGGATAAAATATGTATGGCTGCATATGACGCTCCTTTCCTCGATCCGATTTGCAGCTCACAGTATAAGCTCGTTTTCTTCCTTACTCTATGTCCGATGCATGCACGCTGCCCTGCTCCGTTTCCTTTGCCTGTGAGAGTAAAAATGCATATTTTGCCTGTAAAAATTTTATCTCGTACACACATGCTTCAAGCAGCAGCGGGTCGGTAGCATTTGCAAAAACATGTCTCGAATGCTTCATATCCCTTACAGTCGCATTGATCTCCTCCGCAAGCTCACGCTTTTCACGCTCTGCGGAAGTCTCTTTTTTCTTTTTCATCCTATCAATTCCTTTCCGGTACCATATTTTTATGTATCAGTATTCCCAAATATTACTTCCGTTAATCATAAATATTGCGCTGTTCAATGAAAATACTATAGACAACAAGAGAATAAAGGAGAAAAAATATGGCGCTTGACAGAAGAGGTTATCCTGAATATGTGGAACAAAAGTCACCCAAATCACCTATATTAAAAAATATGCTCATGGCATTTCTCATAGGAGGTGCGATCTGCACTATCGGTGAGCTGCTTTCGCAAATATACAAGGGGTTCGGTCTTCCGAAAACCGAAGCATCCACCGCAGTTTCCATGACGATGATATTCATCGGTGCGCTGCTCACGGGATTAAAGCTTTACGACAATATAGCAAAGCGTGCCGGAGCAGGTACGATCGTGCCGATCACAGGCTTTTCAAACGCCATCGTATCTGCGGCGCTCGAATATAAGAGCGAGGGCTTCGTGCTCGGTATGGCTACGATGATGTTCAAGATCGCAGGTCCTGTTCTTGTATTCGGTATCTCAGGCTCGATAATTTACGGCCTCATACTCTGCCTGATAGGTTAAATAGGAGGAATTTTTATGAATAAAGCGACAAAAAGGCTCGGTGAGCGCACGATAGCTATGGCAAACCCACCCTCTGTCGCAGGCTTTGCAGCCATCGCAGGAAAAAAGGAGGGTGAGGGGCCTCTCGGCAACTCCTTTGACTACGTCGGTGAAGACTCGACCTTCGGAGAAAAGACGTGGGAAAAGGCAGAAAGCCACATGCAGCGTGACGTATTCGAGCGTGCAGTGGCTAAAGCAGGGATCAGCGAAAACGAGGTGGAAATACTTTTCGCAGGTGATCTAATCAATCAGTGCATAGCATCCTCCTTTGCCGCACGTGGCAGAAGCAGTGCCTTCGTAGGGCTGTACGGTGCGTGCTCAACGATGGCTGAGAGTCTTATGCTCGCTTCCATGACTATAGACGGCGGCTTTGCTTCCTGTGTTGCTGCTGTCACATCGTCACACTTCTGCTCTGCCGAGAAGCAGTACAGATTCCCTCTGGAGTACGGAGGTCAAAGGACTCCTACAGCACAATGGACAGTCACGGGAGCCGGCGGCATAGTGCTCAAAGCCTACGGTGAGCCGCCATATGTAACCAAGGTCTGTCCCGGCATGGTCGTCGATTACGCCATCAAGGATGCCAACAACATGGGGGCTGCGATGGCACCTGCCAATGTTAATTTAGCACAACAAAATGCGCCCTCAAAGAGGACGCATTTTTTCAAAAATAACGTTGTGATATCGTCAGAACGGTGATATAATAATACTGTTATTTCTTACCGTTCCAGCAGTATGTACATAATTTACACGGAGCTATTCCCGTAGCCTCAATCATATCATCGAGTCTGAGGTACTTGAGTGTCGTGAACTTACGCTCCTTACGTATATCCTCCACCATTGCATTGTACTCGGGTGAATCGGGATCTGCATATGCATCGAGATTTGCAGGCTCGCTCGTGCCCTCGAACTTATCGATGGTACGGCGTGTGATAAGATCCATCTCGGAGGATGAGCGTGAGAAGTTGAGATACGGACAGCCGTAGATCAACGGTGGGCAGGCAAGTCTGATATGTACCTCCTTTGCTCCGCTGCGGTACAGAAATTCGGCAGTCTCACGAAGCTGTGTACCTCTTACGAGTGAGTCATCAATAAAGAGAAGCTTCTTGTCATGTATCAGCTCGTGTATCGGTAAAAGCTTCATCCTTGCCACGAGATTACGCTGGCTTTGATTTACAGGCATAAAGGATCTCGCCCATGTGTGAGTATATTTGATAAGCGGACGTGAAAACGGAATGTGTGAGCTGTTGGCATAGCCTATGGCATGAGCAAGTCCGGAGTCCGGGATACCCGATACAGTATCTACACCTATGTTGCCGTCACGCATCGCAAGCTTTGCTCCGCAGTTGTATCTCATTTCCTCGACGTTGACATTTTCATACGTGGATGCCGGATTTCCGTAGTATACCCACATAAAGGTACATATTTTCATCTCGTTTCCTGCCGGTACCAGCGTCTCCACCGACTCAGGAGTGATATATACAACCTCGCCCGGTCCGAGCTCACGACATGTTTCGTATCCGAGATTGAGATATGCGAACGACTCGACCGATGCACAATATGAGCCGTCCTTCTTACCGATTATAAGCGGCGTTCTTCCGTATTTGTCACGTGCCGCATATATTCCCTCCGACGTGAGCACGAGCATCGTTACAGAGCCGTCAATTACCGACTGAGCGTACTGTATGCCCTCTGTTATCGAATCCTTTGTATTGATAAGTGCCGCCGTAAGCTCTGTCGGGTTGATATCTCCACCGCTCATCTCAAGGAAGTGTATCGTACCCTTTTTAAACGCATTCTCAACAAGATTGTCTATATTATTTATACGTCCAACAGTTGTTATCGCAAAATTTCCGAGGTGTGAGCGTACGATAAGCGGCTGAGGCTCATTGTCAGATATGCATCCGACGCCGAGATTACCCTTCATTTCATCAAAATCACGCTCGAACTTCGTTCTGAATGGTGAGTTTTGAATGTTATGTATTGCACGTTCGAATCCGTCTTCACCGTATACGACCATACCTCCGCGCTTTGTGCCGAGATGAGAATGATAGTCGATACCGAAGAACAGATCAAACACACAATCATTTTTTGATACAACGCCAAATATACCGCCCATTGATATAGCTCCTTTTTCAGTGAAGAATTTCAAAAAAATGTAAATTTCCTTTGTATCGAATATTATATCATACATTAAAAAATAATGCTACGCTGTTTTTGTAAAAAATACAGCCTCTTACAAACTAATTTTTTAGAGGAGAAACCATATGCGTCATGGATTTTTAAAAGTATCTGCATGTACACCCTCGATACGTGTTGCCGACTGCGAATACAATGCGAAGAAGATAATCGAGCTTATGACGAAAGCCTGCAAAAAAGGCTCACGTATAGCTGTATTTCCCGAGCTATGTATCACAGGCTACACGTGCGGCGACCTGTTTTTACAGTCTACGCTGTTAAAGGGTGCTGAAAATGCGCTGAAAACGATCATTGAAGCGTCTGAATCTATGGATATGGTCACAGCCGTAGGACTTCCCATTCTTTACGGCAGCAAGCTGTACAACTGTGCCGCTATCGTGCATAAGGGCAAGCTTCTCGGGCTGGTACCCAAGAGGAATCTGCCAAACTACGGAGAGTTCTATGAGCGTCGTCTGTTTGAGCCATGTCCCGATAATGTCAAAACCATCGACTTTCTCGGATACTGTATACCGTTCGGCTCACAGCTTCTGTTCAGATGTCGCAGCATGGACGAGCTTATCATAGCAGCTGAGATATGCGAGGATCTGTGGTGTACAATGCCTCCGTCTATCGGTCATGCTGCCGCAGGTGCAACGGTAATACTGAATCTGTCCGCAAGCGATGAGACTGTAGGCAAGGCAGATTACCGTCATGAGCTTGTCTCAGGTCAAGCAGCACGCCTCATTTGTGCATATCTCTATGCAGATGCAGGCGAGGGTGAATCGACTACGGATATGGTATTTGCCGGTCACGATATTATTGCGGAGAACGGAACTGTACTTGCAGAATCCGAGCTGTTCGGAGGCGATAAAATAATAACTACGGAGATCGATGTAAGCAGACTTGCATACGAGCGCAGAAGAAACGGTACATTTCCGGCTCTCTGTGATGACAGCTATGTGACTGTTGATTTTGAAATGGAGACGGTCGAAACAGAGCTTACACGCAGGATCGATAAGCTTCCCTTCGTTCCGTCCGGAGATGTAGAGAAGCGATGCGAGCTTATAATATCGATCCAGGCTCAGGGACTTAAGACACGCATTGAGCGTGCCTATGCCAAAACAGCCGTTGTAGGTATTTCGGGCGGACTCGACTCCTGTCTTGCGCTGCTTGTGGCTGTCAGAGCTATGGATCTGATGAACAGACCTCACAAGGATATCATTGCAGTGACCATGCCATGCTTCGGCACTACGGAGCGTACAAAAAACAATGCTGTACGCATGTCCGAGCTGCTTGGAGTTACGCTAATGACAGTAGATATAGGTGAAGCCGTCACTCTGCATCTGCGTGATATCGGGCATGATATAAACGATCACAGTGTAACTTACGAAAATGCACAGGCACGTGAGCGCACACAGGTCATTATGGACATTGCAAACCGTACCGGCGGTATGGTCATCGGTACAGGTGATCTGTCCGAGCTGGCACTCGGATGGGCTACGTATAACGGAGATCACATGTCGATGTACGGAGTAAATGCATCCGTACCTAAAACGCTGATACGCTACGTTGTACGCTATGAAGCCGACAGAGCCGGTGAGTGTGAGCTGCGTGATGTACTCTACGATATCGTTGCGACACCTGTAAGCCCCGAGCTGCTGCCTGCAAAGGATGGTGAGATCGCTCAGCGCACGGAGGATATCGTAGGCCCGTACGAGCTGCATGACTTTATACTCTACTACGCCGTGAGATGCGGCTTTGAGCCGGATAAGGTAAAAAGGTTGTTATATTATGCGTTTTCCGATGCATATTCGAAGGAAGAGCTCGATAAATGGCTCAACAATTTCTATCGTCGCTTTTTCTCACAGCAATTCAAGCGTTCCTGTCTGCCTGACGGCCCGAAGGTCGGCTCACTGACGCTTTCACCGAGAGGCGATTGGCGTATGCCGTCGGATGCATCAAATACACTTTGGAAAAACAGTTTAAAATGACCTATATATGGAGGTGCGAAATGATATACAAAACATTTACAATGAAAGAACTGAATCCGAATCTTCCCGATACGACAAATGAGGCTACGTTGACCGTATTCGCACAAAGTCAGTGTCGTGATATTGGCTACGGTATGAATGAAACACATCGAGCAGTCGTTGTTATCCCCGGCGGCGGCTACAGCGGTATCGCCGAGCGTGAGGCTGACCCGATCGCAATGCGTTATCTTGCGGCAGGCTTCAGCGTATTTCTGCTTCGTTACTCCTGTGCGCCCGACAGATATCCAACAGCACTGCTTCAGGTCTCGGCAGTCATTGCACATATACGTGAGAACTTCGATGAATATCATGTAGAAGCTGACAAGATCGTTGTATGCGGCTTCTCCGCCGGCGGTCATCTTGCAGCGTCCTCGGGTATACTCTGGAAAGAGCCTGTCATATCGGAAACGCTCAAGGTCTCAAATGAGCTTTGTAAGCCGAACGGCATGATCCTCTGCTACCCGGTCATAACATGGGGTGAGCACGCTCACAAGGGCTCATTCTACAAGTTACTCGGTGAGGATGCTCCGGAATCGGCACGTGAAAGCATGTCACTGGATTCAAGAGTAGACAAGGACACCGTCCCTGCATTTATATGGCATACATTCGCAGATGATGGAGTTCCGGTAGAAAACAGTCTTTATATCGCTTCTGCGCTGCGTAAGAACGACATTCCGTTCGAGCTTCACATTTACCCTGAGGGACCTCACGGGCTTGCGCTTGCAAATCGTCAGACATGGATAGAAAATATCGATCAGCTCATAAATCCGGCTGCCGAAACATGGATGGATATGAGTATTACATGGATAAGAAATCTCTAACAGAAAGGCAAAAAAATGAAAATCTATAATAATATCACAGAGCTTATCGGCAACACGCCGTTAGTGGAATTAACAAAGCTCGAAAAGGAGCAAAAGCTTAATGCAAGGATCGCAGTTAAGCTTGAGCGCTTTAACCCGGCAGGAAGTGCAAAGGACAGAGTAGCATACAACATGGTGATCGATGCCGAGAAGCGCGGTATCCTCAAGGAGGGCTCGGTCATCATCGAGCCGACAAGCGGAAATACAGGCGTAGGTCTTGCGGCTGTTGCGGCTGTACGCGGCTACAGGATCATACTTACTATGCCCGAGACAATGAGTAATGAGAGAAAGCTCCTGCTCAAGGCATACGGTGCGGAGCTTGTACTGACGGAGGGCAGTAAGGGCATGAGCGGAGCTATTGCCAAGGCAAATGAGCTGGCTGCATCTATCCCCAACAGCTTTATCCCGTCTCAGTTTACAAATCCGGCAAACCCCGATGCTCATTTCAACTCTACAGGCGTTGAGATCTGGAATGATACTGACGGTAAGGTGGATATTTTTGTGGCAGGCATCGGTACGGGCGGTACGATCACCGGCGTAGGCAGATATCTCAAGTCACAGAATTCGAACGTCAAGGTAGTAGGCATTGAGCCTGCGTCCTCTCCTTTCCTCACTACAGGTAAGGCAGGACCTCACAAGCTCCAGGGTATCGGTGCAGGCTTTAAGCCCGATATCCTCGACCTTAGTATATGCGACGAGATCATTACGGTACAAAACGATGATGCTATGGTCATGGGCAGATACGCAGCTCAGCACGAGGGCATTCTCGTAGGTATCACCTCGGGTGCGGCTATCCATGCAGCATGTGAGCTTGCAAAGCGCAGTGAGAATGAGGGTAAGCTCATTGTCGCTCTGCTTCCCGATACAGGTGAGAGATATTTGTCAACGGAATTATTCTCGCTTTAAAAAAATTTCTTGACAAACAGAAAAAATCGTGCTATCATAATACCACAAACCGTTGATGGGGAGATAAAACAGTGGCGCACTTACAGAGAGCCGGGGATGGTGTGATCCCGGTAAGAAAGCGAACCGGCAAATGGACCCCTGAGGGCTGCGATGAAATTGTTTTAAAGTATTCGCAGACGTAAGCCGACGTTACATGGCAGAAATGTGATTGCATTTCGCAGAGTGGGCAGCTTTGTAAGCTGTCAAGCAAGGTGGCACCGCAGGATCATTACATCCTGTCCCTGCAAAATTCAAGCGGGGACAGGATTTTTTATATCCTCCACTCCCCAAAATCTATATAAAGGAGGTAGCTTTGTTGATACAAAGCGCACAGGAATCATGAAAAAGGAAATACCCTACAAGATCTACTTATCGGAAAACGAGATCCCTCGTCAATGGTACAATGTGCGTGCCGATATGAAGACGGATCATTCGCCTATACTCAATCCGGCAACGCTGAAGCCTGCAACAGTCTCCGATCTCGAGCCTGTATTCTGTACAGAGCTTGCAAAGCAGGAGCTTAATACCACCGACCGTTACATCGATATCCCCGAAGAGGTATACAACTTCTATAAAATGTACCGTCCCGCTCCGCTGGTACGTGCTTACTGCCTTGAGAAGCTGCTCGATACACCGGCAAAGATATATTACAAATTCGAGGGCAATAACACCTCCGGCAGTCATAAGCTCAATTCGGCTATCGCTCAGGCTTACTATGCTAAGCAGCAGGGACTTAAGTCACTGACTACTGAAACAGGTGCAGGTCAGTGGGGCACAGCTCTTTCCATGGCATGCAGCTACTTTGGACTTGATCTGAGGGTATATATGGTAAAGGTATCCGCACAGCAGAAGCCGTACCGTAAAGCCGTTATGGAGACCTACGGTGCAACTGTAATACCGTCACCGTCGGACACAACAAACGTAGGACGCAAGATCCTCGCTGAGTTCCCGGATAACACAGGCAGCCTCGGCACGGCGATCTCCGAAGCAGTAGAGGTCGCAACTTCAACAGAGGGTACAAGATATGTACTCGGAAGCGTACTCAATCAGGTGCTTCTCCACCAGACGGTAATAGGGCTTGAGGCAAAGGCTGCTATGGAAAAGTACGATGAATACCCCGATATCGTTATCGGCTGTGCAGGCGGCGGCTCTAACCTCGGCGGTCTTATGGCTCCGTTCATGGCAGATAAGCTCGCAGGCAAAAACGCACCTCACTTCATCGCTGTTGAGCCGGCATCCTGTCCGTCACTCACACGCGGCAGGTTTGCATACGACTTCTGCGACGTTGGTAAGGTCACACCACTCGCAAAGATGTATACGCTCGGAAGCGGCTTCATCCCCTCAGCTAACCATGCAGGCGGTCTTCGCTACCACGGCATGAGCCCGATACTCTCTCAGCTCTATCACGACGGATATCTTGATGAGGCAAGGAGCGTTGAGCAGACACAGGTATTTGAAGCTGCTGAAATGTTCGCACGTATCGAGGGTATATTGCCGGCTCCAGAATCCTCACACGCTATCAGAGTCGCTATCGATGAGGCGCTCAAGTGTAAGGAGTCAGGTGAAGCAAAGACTATCCTCTTCGGACTCACAGGAACAGGCTACTTTGACCTCGCTGCGTATTCCAAATATAACGAGGGCAACATGACAGACTACATTCCTACCGATGCAGATCTCGAAAAGGGCTTTGCATACATCCCGTCACTGCCGGGTATCCAGTAAAATTTTAAAAAAATTCACAAAATATCTTGACATAGGATAAAAACAGGTATATAATAGCTTTATCTTAATAAAGTGCCGAATGAAGTGGTCAGAAGACAGGAATGATGTCAACTGATGATGGACGGCTCTCCGGAGAAGTCGCTGTGTATGTGATACACGGGCGGTGCCGAAGGTGCAACAGCTTACAGGCTGAAATCTCTCAGGCAAAAGGACGGAGTATGTGTCGATCGTATTGTGTACAGGTGCGATTGACGATATACTTTCTGTTGTATAATGAGAGTCGCCGGTAAGCTTATCGGCGACTTTAATTTTTTATACAAGGGAAGAGGAAAATAAAATGGTAGAGCTTATCTCCAAAGTCAATGGAGCAGTAAATAACGTCGTTTGGGGTGTTCCGGCACTGATATTACTCATCGGTACAGGCGTTATCATCACGATCAGAACAAAGGCATTTCAGTTCACACGCTTCGGCTACGCTATGCGTGAGACGATAGGCAGTGTATTCAAGAAAAAAGAAATCAGAAAAACAGACGATCACAAATCCATCTCGCAGTTCCAGGCACTCTGCTCAGCACTTTCATCAACAATAGGAACAGGTAACATTGCAGGTATCGCCTACGCTATCACGATGGGCGGCCCCGGTGCTGTTTTCTGGATGTGGATCGCAGCGCTTGCAGGTATGGGTACACACTTCGCAGAGGTCGTGCTCGGTCTTTACTACCGCAGAAAGAATGCTGACGGTGAATGGTGCGGCGGCCCGATGTATTATCTTCGTGACGGTCTCGGCGCTAAAAAGGGTATGAAGCATGTCGGCAAGATCTTGTCGATACTGTTTGCGATCTTTGCTCTCATGGCATCCTTCGGTATCGGCAACATGGGGCAGGTAGTATCGATCAAGGAAAGCATCGCAAGCCTCGGCACTATCACAGGCAACGAGCTTGGTGATTCGATAATCGTAGGCGCAGTCGTTGCTATCGTTCTTGCACTTGTTACTGTAGGCGGACTGAAGAGGATCGCTGCCGCAAACGAAAAGCTCGTACCGTTTATGGCTATATTCTACATAATCGGATCTGTTGTACTCGTTGCAATGAACCACGACATGATAATCCCGGCATTTGTTTCCATCTTCAAGGGCGCATTCAGCTTTGAAGCTGCGGCAGGCGGTGTCGGCGGCGCAGTTATCGCTCAGGCTATCACATGGGGCTTCAAGAGAGGCGTATTCTCTAACGAGGCAGGACTCGGTTCATCCGTTATCGTACACTCCTCCTCCGATACAAAGGAGCCTGTTAAGCAGGGTCTGTGGGGCATATTCGAGGTATTTGTTGATACGATCATCGTCTGCACAATGACAGCACTCGTTATCCTCACCTCAGGTGTAGTTGATATGAATACAGGTGCATCCATCAGCGGTGCAACAAAGCTCGGACTTGCAACTGAAGCATTCAATAACCAGTTTGGTCTTGTCGGCGGTATCTTCCTTGCTATCGCGGTTACTCTGTTCGCATTCTCCACCGTTCTCGGTTGGAGCTACTACGGCACAAAGGCTTGGGAATATCTGTTCGGCTCGAAGTATTCTATAATATACAAGGCAGTATTTATCATAGCCGTTATCGCAAGCTGTACTCTTAATACAGGTCTTGCAATTGACCTTTCCGATACATTTAACGGACTCATGGCTATCCCGAACCTCATAGGTGTACTCACCTTGTCGGGTACCGTAGTCGCAGTAACTAAAAACTATCTGCAACGCTATGTTTACAAGAATAAGACCGATGTCGAACCTATGATATCGTTCTTGGATAAGGAAAAATCAAATAAATAAGCGAAACAAAACACGGGTCGTCTACTTGAGACGACCCGTTATTTTTTATAAATTCAGCAAAAGCACTGCCGCTATTCCGAGTATCAGCCCTACGATCTGTATCTTCCTGAGTGCTTCCCTAAAAAACAGCTTTCCGACTATCCAGATCGATATAGCTTTCATGACAGATATCGCAGGAAACAGTATAGATGCATTTTCCAGTGGTACGAGATACAATACAGTATAATCCGTTATACATCCGAGTGCTCCTGATATAGCTCCCCAGATGCTGAAGGCCGGTTTCCGCTCTTCTCCGCTGCCTTTTCCCTTAGACAGCAGCATCACTACCGCAGCGACGATCATCGTTGTCAGCATAAATTCGGTCTTGTACATCTTCGGATAATATGTCTGGTGATATTTCTGTATAAGCGCGCACACTCCGTTTGCTATGAGCGTAAGTATTGCGAAAACAGACCACTTGACCGACACTCCGCTCTCATGCTTTATATTCAGCAGCACGATAGATGCAAGCAGCAGTATTATTCCGACTAAGCCGTAGACTGTAAGAGTCTCATTGAATACGGTAATGCCGAAAACAAATGGAATTATAAGTGAAAACGATGCTATGATACTCGTAAGTGCCATAGGCCCCATCGACAGCGCCATCAAGCCCGTATACATGGAAAAAGCCAACATCAAGCCGTTGACTATACCGTAAAGCACCGTGTTTATGTGAAAGCTCAAACCATTCAATAAGCCCAGCGCAAGAAAAGCCAATATACCGGCCGATGCCTTGCTTATATTAAAAGCCCTCGCATCACCGCCCTTTGATGTATAAGCTTTGCAGACTGTAGTCTGTCCCATCGAGCTTAAAATGTTGAGAAAGTACATAAAAAATACCATACTCCCTACCTCCGCTAAGAAGTATAGCATCGTCCGCATAAAAAAGAAACTCACTATTTGATATGAAAGGTGGACTTTTCAACTCTTGACTATTCCCGTGTCGGATGCTATACTACGACAGGGGATGAGTTGATATGCTGTACAATTGCGATAATCCGATATTGAAGATAGTGGCTGTAGAGCGCATGTCTCTGACAAATAATATCCTGAGCGTAGCTCCTCGAGTGTATTCTGCGCTGTCGTTTCGTATAGACGGTGTCGGCAGATTTATATGCGGCGACAAAGCCTACAATGTAGCTTCAAAGGAAATGCTGTATCTTCCGCAGCTGCTGCCATACGAAACGGAATGTATAAGCAGTGAAATGCTGGTATTTCACTTTATTACCGCACGTAACGATCCCGAGCCCGAGATATATTCTCTTGCTTCGACTGCCGACATACGCGATATGTTCCTGCGCTCATATAATATCTGGCAGGAAAAAGAGCCCGGCTATGAAGCACATGCAATGTCCATGCTTTATATGATACTCGGCACTATTTGTGACCGCACACTTAAAAGCTATCTTCCTGCACATTTTATGGACGCTATCGCATATATAAACACTCATTATACCGACAGCTCCATCAGCATAAGAAATATTTGTGCCGATTTTGGAATCGGTGAGACCTCATTTCGTCAGCTGTTCAGAGAGACTTATCGTAAAACACCTGTTGAATATATAACCGAGCTGAGGCTCGAATGCGCTCGTAGACTAATTGCATCCGGTATGCGGATAGAAGAGGCAGCTTACAGGAGCGGATTTAACGATGCAAAATACTTCTCACGTGTCGTAAAGAAAAAATACGCTTGCAATCCGCGTGATCTTAAGCTCTACGGAAGATAACATACCCAAAATCGGAAAATACTGTCATTTTATTGCTTATCCACAGTTATTTGCAGGCAAAACACGTTTTTATGCTAAAAATGTACAACAAAAACTGCTTATCTCTTATTTTGCACGGATTTTACCCATAAAAATATCCAAAAAATCATTAAAACTTCCTTTTCTTTTCACACACTATTCAGTTGACAAAATGAGGAATAATCTGTATAATTAAGACAATGACAAACCTTTTACGCATTTAACGTATTTGCGGCTTATTACGTTTGATGCGTAAAAGGATCACGCCGATGATGGTGGGCAATTCAGTTTTTATTATCTGAGTTGCCCTCTTTTTTTATAACACAACTGCCCATGCCGAGAGCATGAGCAGTTGAAAAGATCATTTCTTCACTATTTTTATAACCGTGTCTGTAGCGTCATATTTATCATATGGGCCGACATCCACATAGGCGACATCGGGATAATTACCTGTACGCCAGTCGTTGTAAACCTGAAGCTCTGTTCCGTCACGGAGCAGACGGATATGATCTATCTTGTCAGCCTTGATACCGAGAAGTGCAAGCGGTCCGACAGGCGGATCAAAAACATGAGCATATATCGTCTTACCGTTTGCGGTGTAACGACCCCATTCGGGTTTTTCTATATTGCATATACCACAGTTGTAGATGGACTCACCGTAGTCATCCATCCATTCGCCAACGCCCTCAAGTATTTCTATACTTTCGGCAGGTATACGTCCACGTGCATCCGGGCCTACGTTCAGAAGCATATTGCCTCCCTTTGAAACGCACTCTACGAGCTTGCGGATAACGATATCGGAGGTCTTGTAATTGAAATCATTGGCACAGTAGCCCCAGTGATCGTTGAGTGTGATACATGCTTCCCACGGTACGGGATCTCCGTTGTAATCGACGATGCCCTTCGGCGGTATGATCTGCTCAGGTGATGTAAAATCTCCCGAGTATACGTTCGGATTTTCCGTAACGATGCTTCCGAAGCCCTCTCCCGATGCTTCAAGGCGGTTATCTGTAAGCATATGCGGCTGGTACTGACGGATCATATTGATAAGCTTCGTAGCTTCCCACTTTTCACCTGTCATATCATCATAGGAAAAATCGAACCACATGATATCGATCTTACCGTATTCCGTACACAGCTCCTTGACCTGACCATGCATATATTCAAGGTAGTTTTCGAACGGCTCACGCTCTGCGAAATCGGGATTGTCACGCATCGGATGGTTTCTGTCTCCATATGCCGGATATGCCGGATGATGCCAGTCGATAATAGAATAATAAAGTCCGACCTTTATACCCTCTGCACGGAATGCATCAAGAAACTCACGTACAAGATCACGTCCGGCAGGAGTGTTTGTAGCCTTATAATCTGTAAGCTTTGAATCAAAAAGGCAGAAGCCGTCATGATGCTTTGCCGTAAGTATAGCGTACTTCATTCCGGCACGCTTTGCAACACGTGCCCATTCACGAGGATCATAGTCCACAGGATCGAACTCACGAAAATACTTTTCGTAATCCTCTATCGTCATCCTTTCATTACTTCTTATCCATTCTCCACGTGCAGGAATAGCGTACAAGCCCCAGTGGATGAACATTCCGAATCTGTCCTTTCGGAACCATTCGCTTCTCTTAAACATCTCCCTCATGGCATTTCCTCCGTTTTAATAAATTTTGATCGATATAAAAGAGCTATGTTTTAAATGAATACTGATGTACTAATTATATAATACGATGAATAATTTATCAAGCTAAAATTAAAAAATAATTTTACTCTCAATAGCAACTAGTATCCGAAATTCGAGCGTTCCATGCTCCATCCTATCAAAAAAGCGGTAGAGAGCACATATGACCTGTAGTCTCTACCGCTTGAACATATGCTATTTTACCGCACTAAATATCCAGATTGCAAAATGCCGATTTTCCCGCATACTGCATACGGTCACCGCTCTCCGCTTCTATCTCAATAAGCCTGTTATACTTGCACACTCGTTCACTGCGTGACGGAGCTCCCGACTTGATCTGTCCTGCTCCGAGTGCCACGGCGAGGTCTGCAATAAAGCTGTCCTCACTGTCTCCGCTCCTGTGTGAGAGCACCGCAGTATATCCGTGCTTCTGCGCTGTGTTTACCGCATCCATCGTTTCTGTCAGCGTTCCGATCTGATTCGGCTTTATGAGCACGGAATTTGCTACATTTGACTTTATTCCGCGGTCTATACGGCTGCGATTCGTGACAAAAAGATCATCACCTACGAGCTGCACTCTGTGTCCGACAGTCTCCGTCAAATTCGTCCACGATTCCCAGTCATCCTCCGCAAGCCCGTCCTCGATCGATATGATAGGATATTTTGAAATAAGAGTTTTCCAATATGATATGAGCGTTTTTGAAGTAAATGCTCTGCTCGATTTCGGCTGTACATAGCTGCATTCCGAAGTATACCACTCACTCGATGCAGCGTCAAGTGCGATCATAAAATCACCGTCATAGCCAAGAGTATACCCTGCTGCTTCCACGGCTTCTATTATCAGCTTTATCGCCTCATCCGCTGTCCTCAGATTCGGAGCGTAGCCGCCCTCGTCTCCCACTCCCACGTTCAGCTTTCTCGTCATCAGCAGCTTACCCAGCATCTTATATACCTCGCTGCATTTCATCACCGCCGATGCAATGCTTTGCGCTCCTATCGGCATTATCATAAACTCCTGAATATCTATATTATTCGCCGCATGAGCTCCGCCGTTGAGGATATTCATCATCGGTACAGGCAACGTTACAGCCTGCGCTCCACCGAGATATCGGTACAACGGCAGTGAGCATGCTCGCGTGGCAGCTACGGCAGCTGCAAGTGATACCGAAAGAATAGCATTCGCACCCATATTCGACTTGTTTTCACTGCCATCAAGCGTTATCATACGATCATCTATACTTCTTTGATCCAGTGCATTGACTCCGAGTAGTCTTGAGCGTATTTCCTCTTTGACATGCTTTACAGCAATAAGTGTACCCTTACCTCCATAGCGTTCAGACTCGGTGTCTCGAAGCTCTGCCGCCTCATGCTTACCTGTAGATGCTCCCGACGGAACGATCGCTGTACCGCAGTACAGCTCTGCGCCCTTTTCCACCGTGACCTTTGCCATCACCGTAGGAGTGCCTCTGCTGTCAAGCACCTCAATTGCATCGATATCCTTTATTATCGTTCGAAAATACATGATCTGTCCCCTTTTTGCATAAAAATTTCCCTTTGTCGGTGATCTTATTATTGACCGACAAAGGGGAAAATATTACTTGATTATGAGACTTTCACCTGTCATTTCGGACGGCTGATCCATTTCCATGATATCAAGCATTGTAGGAACGATATCGGCAAGTCTGCCGCCCTTACGAAGCTTAAGCTCCTTGCCTGCTCCGACTACGCAGAGCGGTACGGGGTTTGTCGAATGAGCTGTAAACGGAGATACTCCGTCCTCCTCGTACATCTTATCAGCGTTTCCGTGGTCTGCTGTGATGATGCAGAAGCCGCCTGCATCGAGGACTGCCTTTACTGTACGTCCGACACATGTGTCTACAGCTTCAACAGCAGCCTTTGCTGCATCGAATACGCCTGTATGACCTACCATATCGCAGTTTGCATAGTTGAGTACGATAACATCGTATTTGCCGGATGCGATACGCTTCTCGACCTCATCCGTTACAAGGTATGCGCTCATCTCCGGCTGGAGATCATATGTTGCTACCTTTGGAGAATTTATAAGTGCTCTGTCCTCACCATCGCACGGAGCCTCAACGCCACCGTTAAAGAAGAATGTTACATGAGCGTATTTTTCTGTCTCGGCGATACGAAGCTGTGTCTTATTGTTTGCTGCAAGGTATTCACCGAATGTATTCTTAAGGCTCTGCGGCTTAAATGCTACGTTAACGTTCGGCATTGTAGCATCATACTGCGTAAAGCATACATAATACAGTGGGAATCTGCCGTTTCTGCGCTCGAAGCCGTTGAAATCATCGTCAACGAATGTTCTTGTGATCTCTCTTGCTCTGTCGGGACGGAAATTGAAGAAGATAACGGAGTCATTTGCGCCTATAACCGTATCTGTGCAAACGATAGGCTCGATGAACTCATCTGTTACGCCCTTTTCGTAGGAATCCGCAATAGCCGCTACCGGGTCGGTATTCTTTATTCCCTCACCGTATACCATTGCAGCGTATGCTCTGGACACACGCTCCCAACGATTGTCACGATCCATAGCGTAGTAACGTCCCATGACTGTAGCTACTGTGCCGACGCCTATTTCCTTTGTCTTTTCGATGCACTCGGCAACGAAGTCCTTACCGGATGTAGGTGCTACGTCACGTCCGTCCATGAGGCAGTGGATAAATACCTTCGTCAGTCCCTTGCGCTTTGCAAGCTCAAGCAGTCCCCAAAGGTGTGTATTATGACTGTGAACGCCGCCGTCGGACATTAAGCCGATAAGATGAAGCGCTGTATCGTTTTTGAGACAGTTGTCTATCGCACCGCAAAGTGCCTCGTTTTCGAAGAAATCGCCGTCCTGAATGGACTTTGTGATACGTGTAAGCTCCTGGTATACTACTCTGCCTGCGCCGATATTTGTATGACCTACCTCGCTGTTACCCATCTGTCCGTCGGGAAGTCCAACGTCCATGCCGGATGCACCGATGATCGTATACGGATTTTCCGCAAATATCTTATCAAGGTTCGGTGTGCTTGCAGTGTATATAGCGTTGCTCTTACCGGGATCGGCGATGCCGAAGCCGTCAAGAATGATTAATGTTGCCGGTCTTGCCATAATTGTTGACCCTTTCTTGTCATTATTAAAATAAAGAGAACGGCATGCTGCCGTTCTCTACAGTGTTTTATATATTACTGATTAGCAGCGTTTACGATAGCTGTGAAATCAGGAGCCTTAAGAGAAGCACCGCCAATAAGACCGCCGTCTACGTTGGGCTTGGAAAGGAGTTCCTGAGCATTGCCTGCGTTCATGGAGCCGCCATACTGGATGGTGACTGCACGAGCTATTCTTGCACCGTACATCTCACGGATGCAATCACGGATAGCACCGCAAACCTCGTCAGCCTGATCGGATGTAGCTGTACGGCCTGTGCCGATAGCCCAGATAGGCTCATAAGCGATAACTACACGCTTAACGTTAGCAGCCTCTACATTGTGGAGAGCTGTCTTTACCTGGAGGCAAATATGCTCCATTGTGATGCCGAGCTCACGCTGCTCGAGGCTCTCGCCTACGCAGAGGATCGGGCGAAGACCTGCTTCAAGAGCTGCATGGATCTTGCGGTTTACTGTAAGATCTGTCTCTGCGAAGTACTGACGGCGTTCGCTGTGGCCGATGATAACGTACTTAACTCCGAGCTCCTTGAGCATGTCAGCGGAGATCTCGCCTGTGAATGCGCCGCTCTTCTCAAAGTGCATATTCTGTGCGCCGATAGCTACCTTAAAGCCCTTTGCAGCCTTTACTGCTGCCGGGATGTCAACATAAGGAACGCAGAGGACTACTTCACACCACTTTGCCTTGGAGATAAGGGGCTTAAGCTCCTCTATAAGCTGCTTAGCCTGTGCAGGTGTCTTGTTCATCTTCCAGTTACCTGCGATAATAGTTTTACGATATCTCTGATTCATGTCTGTTCTAACCCTTTCAGTATATTTCTATATTATTCTTTATCCATAAGGCAAGCGATACCCGGGAGTGTAAGACCCTCGAGGAATTCGAGAGATGCGCCGCCGCCTGTGGAAATGTGTGTCATTCTGTCTGCGAAGCCGAGCTGCTCGATAGCTGCTGCGCTGTCGCCGCCGCCGATAATGCTGATAGCATTGCTCTCTGCAATAGCCTTAGCGATGCTGCGTGTGCCGTTTGCATATGCATCAAATTCAAACACGCCCATCGGGCCGTTCCATACTACTGTACCTGCATCCTTAACAGCCTTTGTGAAAGCAGCGATAGTAGCCGGGCCGATATCAAGACCCATGAGGTCATCCGGGATAGAATATGTGGGAACATCCTGTGCAACTGCATCTGCTGCGAAATGATCTGTAGCAAGTGTGTCTGTCGGGAGCATGAAGCGAACGCCCTTGGACATTGCCTTGTAAACCATCTCTCTTGCGTAGTCGAGCTTATCCTCTTCTACCTTGGATGTACCGATATTAGCGCCGAGAGCCTTTGCGAATGTGTATGCCATTGCGCCGCCGATTATAAGTGTATCTACCTTTTCAAGGAGATTGTTGATAACGCCGATCTTATCGGAAACCTTAGCACCGCCGAGAACAGCAACAAACGGACGCTTAGGATCGTCAAGAGCCTTACCCATAACGTCTATTTCCTTCTGGATAAGGTAGCCGCATACTGCCGGGAGGTAGTCTGCAACGCCTGCTGTGGAAGCATGAGCACGGTGAGCTGTACCGAATGCGTCATTTACATAGAGCTCTGCAAAGGAAGCGAGCTTCTTTGCAAATTCCGGATCGTTCTTTTCTTCTTCCTTGTGGAAACGTACATTTTCCAGAAGGCCTACTTCGCCATCCTTAAGAGAAGCGACCATAGCTGCTGCGCTGTCACCGATAACGTCTTCAGCCATCTTGACTTCGATTCCGAGTTCCTTGGAGAGAGCAGCTGCAACAGGCTTAAGTGAATACTTGGACTTAAATTCACCCTTCGGACGTCCGAGATGTGAACAAAGGATAACGCGAGCACCATTGTCCTTGAGGTACTTGATCGTAGGCAGAGCACCGTAAATACGTGTCATGTCTGTAATGTTAAGGTCTTCGTCCTGAGGAACGTTAAAGTCGCAACGGACAAGAACTCTCTTACCGGAAACGCTTACATCCTCGATAGATTTCTTGTTGTACTTCATTTTAAGGGACTCCTTTCAGTATATGAGAATAATGTTTAGCTTTAAATTGTCTTTTTCGTCTCTTACAGAAATGCAAAAGAGAACAGAGTCTATTATACTTCATAAAATAGCAAAAATCAAGCGAAAACGCAAAAATTACCTAAGTTTTAGCATTTGAAATAAAAAAATCCGCATTTTTGAGCCGTATATCGGTAAGTTTGCATAAATTCGGTTTGAAATATGTGATTTATTTAATTTTGCGTAAGATTTTATTTGGATTGCGGCAATAGTGCTTTATTCGCACTTTTCGTATCTCAGCGAGCCTTATTTTGCAGTCTCAGCTCACAATAACCACATTTACGGCACAGCTCCTCCACCGCTTTACGGCGTGAAAAGCCGTCATAAATAGTCTTTGCACGTTCACCTTCGATGATATCTCCAAAGCTCCGATCGAAAATATTACCCAGTGCCAGTATTCCCTCACTGTCCAGACAGCACGGGACTACAGTACCGTCTGCAAGTATACCTACATGTGTACGAAGCGCACGGCAGAATTTATCCTCACTCTCTTCAAGCTTACTCATTACAGGCCAGACAAACTCATTTTCCGAGTTCAGGTACGTATTTTCATCGAGCCTCAGTGCCTTACCTGTAGCGTACCTTGCCGGTGCAGCCTCAAACTCCTCCCTCGTCTTGCCGTAGTGCTCAAGTATCATCCTCAGTGCGTCAGCCGATCTGTCTGACGACGTCCACATACGAAATGATATCTTAGGTGAATAAGCATGTCTCTTATCTGCAAATTCAAGCACGGAGCGTACATAGCTCTCATCAAATATCTCATTTTCCCATGAGCTATGCACGGAAAAATTAAGCTGTCTGATGCACTTTGAGTTAAGAAGCGCATACTCATGCTTACCTATCAGAGTTCCGTTAGTCGTGATATTCATTGTAAAGCCATGCTTTTCACACACCTCAAGCACACTTTCAAACTCGGGATGGCACAGTGGCTCCCCTACAACATGCGGATATACATATCTTGTATACGGATATATCTCACGCAGGACATGCTCAAGCTCGTTGACAGTCATCCACTTCGGCTTGCGTGTCGTCTTCGGACACATGCGGCAGGAGAGGTTACATATATTTGTTATCTCAACATACATCTGTCTGAAACGGAGATCATCAAATTCATGCTTCATCTACCCATCATCCTCTTTATTCTATCGTGCATGTATGCCTTTCTCGCCTGTGTCTCGTCTTCACTGACCTCATAGCAGTCACCGTCTCCAATGAGCACCGCACCCTCACGCACTCTGCCGAAAATATTTTTTATTTCAAGCTTTACTGTTTCGCACTCCTCATTTTCAGCGTAGACTATGTTGTTTTCGATCCTGTCTATAACAAGCTTCATTAGTTTTTCTCCGTTTCGAACTCAATATTCTCTCCGTCTGTACGCATTACGATATTTCCGTTTATATCCGTTCTGTACAGCCTGATCCCTCTGCTCTCATAGCGTTCGACTATCGTCTTTGCAGGTAAATTACTGTCTGCATTAGGCTCTGCGGTAATAACTCCGTACTCCGGAGCTACAGCATCGATAAAAGCCTCACTTGATGCTGTCTTACTGCCGTGATGTGCGATCTTCAAAACATCGCAGTCTATATCATAGCCGCTTTCAAGAATGATATTCTCCGGCTTCGTTCCCATATCACCTGTAAACATTGCCGAAAATTCACCGTAGTCCAAAATAAATGTAATAGAATAGTCGTTCAGATCGTCAAATTCTGTAGACGGATCGGGTGAAAGGAATGTAATGCTTGCCTCTCCCAGCTTTATCTTATCCATGGGCTTCGGAGCAGTCAGCTTGATCCCCTTTTCATCTATCAGTGTGAGTGTTTTTTCATACGTATATGTATCATGCTCCACCGATGGCATAAATATCTTGCCTATCTCAAAGCTGTTTATTATCATCCGCATCGCTCCTATGTGATCGGAATGAGGATGTGTTCCCACAGCGTACTCAAGCTTCTTTATCCCGAGTGAAGCAATATATTCCACGACCTTCTCACCCGTAGCACTTTCTCCTGCATCCACCAGCATCGCATTGTCACCCTGCACTATGACTATAGCATCAGCCTGACCTACGTCAATAAAATGAACCTCAAGTGTTCCGTCGGCCTCACTGCTCTGACGGTCGCTATCATAGCTCATCGAGGTCTGCCCGTCGAGCATGGATATCGCACTGTCGAGCGCACCGCTGTAATCTCCGACTACGATCAGTGCGGCTATCAATACGATCGATGCTATTATAGTGGTAAGCTTATTCTTTTTCATATTGTTCTTCCTTTTACAGATATTATAATAGATTTCTCCCCATCCATGATACCACAGCCTGAGCATGTTTGCAAATTATTTCAGAAAAAATATAAATTGTTATCAGTTTGTCATTGTGTTTTTCACAAAAATATCTTATACTATTTAGTAGAGAAAAAAACGTACCCACGGAATTTAATAGGAGTCAGAAATGGAAAATAGTGTAAAAAATCAAAAGAAAGCTCCTGCAAAGAACGCAGGCTCTGCACCTAGGAAAAGGCGCAAAAAGAAAAATCTATATGGTATTATGACCGCGATGATCGTCGTCGTGGCTGTGTTTATAGTAGTGTTCGGCTATGCCGGGTATTTGTTATATTTCCAGGACGGTGTGTACCCCGGTGTGACCGTAGCCGGAATAGATGTAAAGGGCTTATCCAAATCGGAGGTCGTACTGCTTCTTGATTCCGGTCTGAATGACCTTATCGACAGCAGAAGCGTCGAGGTCGAAATAGATGGAGCCGTAACGACGATAACAGCTGCCGATGCAGGTGGATATTACGATGTATCAACGAGTGCAGCCGAGGCTTATAAGTACGGAAGAACAGGCTCTACAGGTGAGAGGCTCGGCAAAATACTTAAGGCCAAGTTCTCGGGCTACGAAATACCTGTCAAATTCAACTACGATGCAGCGAAGCTTGAGGCTATAGGCACTGAGCTTGAAAGCTCGGTCAATTCCGATTTCAGGCAGTCCTCTTATGAAGTCACCTCCGACTCCGTTATCATAGACAACGGTCAGGAGGGCTCGGCTATCGTGGGAGGCTCTATAGCGGAGCTTATCATAGATAAATTCGAAAGCGGTTCTAAGGACAGGATCGTTGTCACAACGACAGTCACACGTCCGGATGCTATCGATCTATATGCGATCAAGGATCAGGTCGAGCGTGAGCCGGTCAACGCTGTAATGACGATCGATGCAGCTACAGATACCTTTACAATCACGTCCGAGCAGAACGGTATAGCCTTTGATATCAACGCAGCACAGCAGCTTCTCTCAGCGTCCGACGGCTCATGTACGATCCCCTTAACGATCATCGAGCCTGAGATAACGAAGGCTTCACTTGAAGCTACTCTGTTTACAGATACATTGGCTGAGGTCTCAACTAAGCTGAATGCAGGCAACAAGCCACGGACAACGAATGTGCAGCTTGCATGTAAGTATGTAAACGGTACGATACTTCTGCCCGGCGAGGAGTTCAGCTACAACAATGTAGTCGGAGAAAGAACATATGAACGCGGCTTTAAGGATGCAAAAATATATGCAGCAGGCGAGGTCGTTGACGGTGTAGGCGGCGGTATCTGCCAGGTATCATCTACACTGTATATGGCAGCTCTCCGCTCCGATCTTGAGATAACCTCCAGAAGAAATCACAGATTTACCGTAGATTATACTCCCTTGGGCGAGGATGCTACCGTCGTATACGGCTCTGTTGATTTTAAGTTTGTAAACAATACCGATTATCCTATAAAAATACTGTGTGAGCAGGTGGACAGTCAGGTAAATGTGACCTTCCTCGGCTATAAAAACGGAGTCAACAAGGAAGTAAAGATCGAAACGAAGGTACTGTCAAAGGATTCCTTTGAGACTGTAGATGTGCCCGACGAGAGTGTTCCGCAGGGTGAGCGCAAGCTCAAAAACGGCGGCTATACGGGATATAAAACAGAGAGCTACCGCGTAGTATATATCGACGGCAAAGAGGTATCACGCACGCTTGAAAACAAGAGCACATATACAAGGCTCGACAAAACGTATCTTGTAAATCCCACCGACTATGAGAATGCACAAAATCCGACAAACAACGGTTCTACAGAGCCTGTCGATCCCTCTACAGGTACAACGTCCGGTGAAACAGGTACTTCAACGCCTGACACCGGCAATACAGGCAGCTCAACTCCCGAGACACCGGATATATCGCAGCCTCCGGAATGGCTTCAGAATACAATTGCACCCTCCGGTGACATGCTCAACAGCATCACCTAACGCTCTGTAGTCTGAATGTAATATCAATCATAAAGGAGTAAATAAGATGAATCAGGCTAAACAACTCAGAGTTGCAGCAAAGGCACGTGCAAAAATGCTGCTTTTCTCCAATTTAGGCAAATGCATAGCCGTATCACTGATAGTATCTGCTATAGGCATACTCGGTGGGCTGGTATCATCCTATTTTGTACCGGTCGCAGAGGATATGATCTATGACAACGGCACTATCAACATGGTGCTCTACACCTCTTCTACTATCAAGACCGCTGTTATTGCCATCATATTATCATTCATTTCATGTCCGCTGGCATTCGGTATGTACGAGTTTTTCATCAACCTCGTAAGGAACAACGAAGTGTCAGTAGTTGACATATTCAACTGGTTTGGCGAGGGTAGCAGATTTATAAAGGCTATCGGTGCTAATTTATGGTATATGCTCATATCACTCGGCTGGTCGCTTCTGTTTGAGCTTGTCCCGATAATCCTGCTCATATTATTGACTCTGTTTGCCGACTCGATCTCTCTGCCTATTGCAATGATAATTTACGTTTTCTGTGTCGTTCTCATCCTCGTAGGTGCTGTATTTGCTCTGATCCAGTCGCAGTACTACACAGTCGCCATATATATGATAGCAGGTGATCCGTCACGAAAGGTACGTGAGACTTTCCGTGAGTGTAAGGCCCTGATGAAGAGCAGAAAGTGGGAATTTTTCGTACTGAATCTGTCATTTATAGGCTGGCAGCTCTTAGCGGCATTCACCTGCGGCTTATCTGTAGTATTTGTAACACCGTATATGAATATCACCTTCGCAGCATATACGGAGCACATACTTGCAGTAAACAATTACGCTTCTCAGCCGAACGAGGAGAGCGGAGAAAACAATATCAATTATTAACAAGAGGCACTTTATGTTCAATATAGTATTAGTAGAGCCTGAAATACCGCAAAATACGGGAAATATTGCCCGTACATGTGCGGCTACAGGTGCAAGACTGCATCTTGTCGAGCCTATGGGCTTTAAGATCGACGATGCGAAGCTGAAAAGAGCCGGGCTTGACTACTGGTATCTGCTCGATATAAGCTATTACTCATCCTTTGATGATTTTCTGGAAAAATGTGCGTTTGACATGTCAAAGCACTCCGTCTGGTACGCTACTACCAAGGGAAAAAACGTCTACTCCGATGTATCATATCGTGACGGTGATTATCTGCTTTTCGGCAAGGAAACGAAGGGTCTTCCCGAGCCATTGCTTGAAAAGAACCCCGAGCGCTGCATAAGATTACCTATGATATCAGATGCACGCAGTCTTAATTTGTCAAACAGCGTAGCGATAATCGTATACGAGGCTCTCAGGCAGACGGGCTTCAACTCATTAAAGCTTCAGGGTGAGATACCGCCTAAGGTCTGAGCACCTCTCAAAAGCATTACAGGTACATAATACTGCCCCGATCTGCACTCATTGCAGATCGGGGCAGTTTATATTATTGGTTATCTTCTTTGTTTTCCTGCTGCTTCTTGTCAGCCTTCTTTTTGCGGTGCTTTTTTATCGTCTTTCTTATAACGATCACCACAACGATTATAACGACTGCATATATTGCGATTATCGGTGAATTACCTACTATCGTTACTACAACATCCTCTGTGAAATCAATTATAGCCTCTACAGCGTAATTAAATTCCTGTGAGATCTTTTCACCGAGCGTTTTCGGCGGCTGATATACAGTATCTACCTTCGTGACCTCGTCGATCTGTATCGTCACGGTGCTGTAATTTATCTGATTGTCGAGTCTGTTGAGTGAGCCTGTAATGCTCTCGATCTCATATATCGTATCACTGAGCGCATTTTCAAGCTCTATGATATCCGAAAGCTCTGTCGCCTTTTCAAGAATGCTGAGCAGTCTCTCTTCTTTAGTTCTCAGCGCAGTGAGTCTTGACGACTGATCGTAGTATGTAGCCGTCACGTCCTCCTGCCACACGTTAGACCATACGACAGCCCCGATAGCATCCTTTTCAAACAGGAAGTCATCAAGCTTTTCCGCAGGTATTCTCACAACATAGCTTGCATGGCGGGTCTGGTAGGTGTTGTACAAAGCCCGTCCCGACGTTGACATGTCCTGAACGTAGCCTCCATGCTCCGCTACGAGTGAATTCAGCGCTTCGATCGTCTCGTCATATGCTTCTGTCTGTATCTCAAGACTCGCATTACGTATGATCTTACGGTCGCTCGGCTCAACATCCACCGAGCCTGCATCATCTGCAACCTCTTCCGACTTATAGTCATCCGACTTAAACGATTCGCCGGGAGCAGAAGATTGACTGCTTGATGTTGCCGACTCAGTCATTTCACTATCATATGCTGCGTTATCATATGCTGCTTTTCCGGCTGCGGAGCATCCAGACATCAGTAACGACAAAACCATCGTCAGAACCAATAAGCCGTATAGCGGTCTTGCATTCTTTATTTTTTTCATTTAATACCATCCTCTCCTATTTGTTATTTCACTATATTAGACGGTATCGTTATGACAAATGTTCCGATGATTTTAAAAAAATTTATTTTTGTATTAAGGCAGCCTCACGTACTATCCGCTGCATCTCGGGGAAATTATCCTCCATGTGCTTTACCATACGCAGCTGTGTTCGACATCTGTCCAGGTTATGCTCGGGGCGGTGGATCTTAAAGTATGTATCACCGTTGAGGTAGTCGGTCAGGAAGCGTATACCGTTTTCCAACGTCATTATCTTTGCACCGACAGGTAAGCTCTCGATCTCCGCATCGGTCAGCAGTCCATCTGTACCCTTGATAAAGCCGTTTGCAAAGCAGCTGTACATTTCGATATCGAAGTTTACCTTTGACAGCTCCTTCTCGTCCTCCTGAGCGGTACATGCGCCCACTCGTATCGCATCTCCGAAGTCATATGCCGCAAGTCCGGGCATAACTGTGTCAAGGTCTATCACGCATATGCACTGCTTTGTACTTTTATCCACAAGCACATTGTTTACCTTGGTATCATTATGAGTCACCTTGAGGGGGAGTACACCTGCATTCAGCATATCCAGAAGCGCTCCGGCATCGTCCTCACGCTTTAGTATCTCCTCAAGCTCAGGCTCTACCTCCTTGAGTCTGCCGACAGTGTCATTTTTTACAGCCCCTTTAAGGTCCTTAAGTCTGTTTCTCGTATCGTGAAACATCGGTATCGTCTCATGAAGCGTATCGGCAGGGTAATCTGACAAATACTTCTGGAATCGTCCGAATGCTTCTCCGACATTGTAAAACATCTCTCCGCTTTCAAGCACCTGATACGTTACCGCATCATCTACGAAGCTGTAGCAGCGCCAATAATTCCCATCGTCATCCACATAATAGCTTTTCCCATCCGCACAGTGAAGAAACGACAGCGTTTCACGTGAAGCGTCGCCTCCTGCTGCGGTGATTTTTTTTGCAAGGTAACGTGTAACATTCGTGATATTCTCCATTACCTCCCACGGCTTTAAAAACACATGATGGTTTATTCGCTGTATCGTATACTTGTACTCAGCTCCGCTTTCGTCATGTGCTACTACCAAGTACGTGTCATTGATATGACCACAACCAAACGGGCTTGCCTTGACTACTGTTTTACCTCTGACAAATCCGTTTATAACGGCTTCTATTTTATAGTTGCCGGATATCGCCGTCATAAAAAACCTCCTTATTTTTTCTGTGCTTTAATGATCGGCTCAGGCTGTGAGTTGTAGACCTTAGAACCCGGAGCCACGCTGTGAGTAAGCCATACATTACCGCCGATTATACTGCCTTTGCCTATGACGGTATCTCCTCCGAGTATCGTAGCTCCTGCGTAGATCACCACGTCATCCTCAATATCGGGATGGCGCTTTATTCCCTTAATGGGATTGCCGGTCTCATCAAGTGCAAACGACAGCGCACCGAGCGTTACGCCCTGATATATCTTTACATTATCACCTATCGTACACGTCTCACCTATAACAACACCTGTACCATGGTCGATAAAGAAGCTCTTGCCTATTTTCGCACCCGGATTTATATCTATTCCCGTCTCCTGATGAGCAAATTCGCTCATGATCCTTGGAATCACAGGTACATGCGCCTCGTACAGCACATGTGCTATCCTGTGTACCGTCACGGCATTGATATACGGATACGACAGCAGTATCTCCTCACGAAATCTCACCGCCGGGTCTCCGTCATATGCAGCCTGAATGTCATACGCAAGCATCTCACGTATCTCCGGGAGCTTTGCTATAAGCTCAGCCGTCACCTCAGCTGCACGATCCGAGCACTCCTTGCACTCCGAATGATCCTTATCTGTCCTGCGGCACTCGTTATAAAACGCCTGTTCAATGAGTCTTACAAGGAGCATGGATGCTCTGCGAAGCTCATTGCCTATAAATATATCCATATGATACTGATCGATAGGATATTCCTCGTAAACGCCGGGAAACAGCGCACTTCTCAGCGCAGAGATCACGTTATATACCTGCTTTTTTCCTGCGCTTCCTATCGAACGTTCCTTTTGAGTAAACGCTCTGTTAGCTGCATCCAGCTTTGCGACTACCTCAGGCAGTCCGTCGTCAAGCCATTTATTAAGGCTCAAAGGTCTTCCCCCTTTTTAGATACCGTATTCGTCAAGCAGACTGCGCTTGATATCCCACAACGGCTTTGACAGGTCAACATAATAAATATGCGGATTCTCAAATCTCGTGACCTCAGGCCAGAGTGTGTCTATCTGTGCTGCACAGTAGCTCTGTATATCCTCTATTCTCGGAGAGTCGTATACCCTCTTGCCCTTTCTGAATATCTCGACCGGCAGCTTTCTTGCTACGAATGAATTGAGTGTCTTTTTCTTCCATGTGTGCTCCGGATCAAATATACGATACGGCTTACTGTCGTCGATCACCTCGTCATGCAGCGTCACAACGTCTGCAATAGCCATACCGCTCTTGGAATACAGTCTCCACAGCGATTTGAACGCAGGAGTCGTGATCTTTCCTACGTTTTCGGACAGCTTGAGCTTCGGTATTTCCTTACCGTCCTTGAAAATAGCACTCAGCTTGTATACTCCGCCGAATACAGGCTCGGAGCGTGAGGTTATCAGCCTTTCACCTACGCCAAACGTGTCTATCGGAGCGCCCTGTGTGAGCAGATCCTTTATAATATATTCATCGAGAGCGTTAGATGCTACTATCTTACAATCGGGGTAGCCCTCACTGTCAAGTGTCTTTCGCACCTCAGTTGCCAGATACGCAAGGTCACCGCTGTCTATTCTTATGCCCTTCGGGCGGTAGCCCATCGGCTCAAGCACCTCCCTGAATACTCTTATCGCATTCGGAAGTCCTGAGTGGAGCACGTTATACGTATCTATCAACAGCGTGCAGTTATCGGGATAGCACTCGGCATATGCCTTGAATGCTTCATACTCACTGTCAAACATCATAACCCAGCTGTGAGCCATCGTACCTACAGCCGGTATTCTGTAATCCCTGTCAGCCATAACGTTAGCTGTAGCCTTACAGCCTCCGATAAACGATGCTCTTGCACCGAGTGTTGCACCGTCATAGCCCTGTGCTCGACGTGAGCCGAACTCCATTATTGTCCTGCCCTGTGCGGCACGGCATATCCTGCTTGCCTTTGTCGCAATGAGGCTCTGGTGGTTCACGGTCAGCAGCACCATAGTCTCAACAAATTGAGCCTGTATCATCGGTCCACGTACCGTGACTATAGGCTCACCGGGGAATATAGGTGTACCCTCGGGTACTGCCCAGACGTCACATTTGAACTCGAAATTTCTGAGATATTCGAGGAAAGCTTCGGAAAAACCACCCTTTTTACGCAGATAGTCTATATCCTCCGCTTCAAATCTAAGATTCTCTATGTAGTCTATGATCTGCTCGACTCCTGCCATAATAGCAAATCCGCCCCCGTCAGGTACGGTGCGGAAAAACATGTCGAAGCAAGCCTCAGTCTCAGCGAAGCCCTTTTCAAAATATCCGTTTGCCATTGTAAGCTCATAGAAATCGGTCAGCATTGTATGATTTACAGTATTTATCATCGAAACCGCTCCCTTGTAAGCAAAACCGCCCCGGAAAGACGAGCTATCCGGAGCGGCCGCTCTCATTGAATTACTCTATTATTATACCAACATCGGACGGAGCTATGCCGCCTGCGTTTGTTTCGTCAACGTCAATGTGCATTGCCTTCTCAAACTTCGGGCTAACACGTACTACTACGTCACCGAATACAACAGGTCTTGCGCTGTCGATCTGTACGCTTACGATCTGCTTGTCCTTAAGACCCATTTCCTCAGCCTGCTCTGTGCTGAGATGGATATGACGCTTTGCACAGATAACGCCCTCTTCGATAACTACAGAGCCGTTCGGGCCGATAAGCTCACAGCCGCCGGAGCCTGCGATATCGCCGCTCTCACGTACAGGTGCTGTTACACCGATCGTGCGTGCGTCTGTAAGTGTGATCTCTACCTGTGTAGCGGATCTGATCGGGCCAAGGATAGATACGCCCGGGAACTCGCTCTTAGCGCCCTTTACACGAACCTTTTCAGCTGACAGGAACTGTCCCGGCTGGCTGAGCATCTTCTTAACTGTGAGCTCGTAGCCCTCACCGAAAAGTATGTCAAGGTGTTCACGTGTTACGTGCAGATGTCTTGCGGATGTTTCGACCATTACTGTATTTGCCATGGTTATTTTCTCCTTTTTATATTTCAATTTAAATATTTTACCACATTTTTGTTAAGTTTTTGTGTCTTTGCTTTGTATTTTTACCTGTTTTTTGCGATCTCGCCTACGGCAAGCTCATCACATCTGTTATTATACTCATTTGAGGCGTGACCCTTGACCCAGATAAATTTTACACTGTGAACCTCACACAGCTCCAGCAGCTTTGCAAACAGCTCCGGATTCTTCGCAGGTGAGCCGTCGGGCTTTACCCAGTTGCGTGATCTCCATTTCTTAGCCCAGCCCTTTGTCATGGCATCCACGACGTAGGAGGAATCACTGTACAGCTCCACCTCACATGGGCGTTTCAAGGCTTCAAGCCCACGTATCGCAGCCATAAGCTCCATTCGGTTGTTGGTAGTCTTAGCCTCGTACCCGGACATGACCTTTTCTCTGCCCATACAGCGCAGTATACATGCCCAGCCGCCCGGGCCGGGGTTTCCGGAGCACGCTCCGTCGGTATATATCGTTACTACATCTCTATCCAATATGTTGATCCTCGTGAATAAGCTTTAATGCGTTTTTATAGTATATCTTATCAAGAACCTCCTGCGGCAGATCGAGTGTGGCAAGGAACTCCTGATGGATATTGTCGAAATAATCACGTGCGTAGAGCACTCTATCCTGATATGTGATAAGGAACTGCTTTGCAAACTCAGGGTCACGTGACAGTGCGTTACAGCCGGAGCCGGCTGACATGTCGCAGTACAGGTTCGGGTACTTTTCAAGCATCTCAATAACCTTACCGCCCGGTACGACCTTACCCTTGGGGTATGGATCGGTCAGGTACTTACCGTCATTTGAGATGTGAGCCCAGAAGCCGGGTGCATGGCCGAGGAAATTCGTCTCGGGGCACTTAATGAGCGCACGTTCGAGTGCATCAATACCGCCGCCGTACCACCAGTTGGGGCGAGGGTAGCTTCTTCCGGTGTCAAATTCGTAGTCGAGGTGTACGGTTACGGGCAGTCCAAGCTCACCGCATACACGGTACATACGAATAGCATCCCAGTCGTCGAGCATCATTCGCAGCTTAAGCTCACCGCATACCTTTACGCCGTACATGTCAACGGCTGTACGCAGACGTTTGATAGCATCGGGCTTTCTCGGGTCGGGAGCAAAGCCGAGTATAAATCTGTCGGGGCAGCGCTCTGCATAGCTTAAACAGCGTGAAAACGGCATCGGGCCGCCCTCTCGCTCGTGATCGAAGTAGTAAACGTGATTCACCTCAGGATCGAACTCTGTTTCGGGGCACTCCCAGGAGAGCAGCCACGTCTTGTCGATACCGTACTTGTCCATGTTAGCGATAAACTTGTTCAGATCGTGCTTGTGCCAGTCGGGATGATTATGTGCATCAATTTTCATATCATTAACAAGCCTTGCGGAGCGCAAAGCGACCTCCTTATATGTATTTGGACTCTAAATCGCAGTTTTTTACTCTCGGATCACAGGTTTATGAATACTCAAATCGCAGCTACAGAATAATCTCATCAAGTGAGCGCTTCGGTACGTGATATGTACCTGTTTCATCCTTATAATACTTTACGGAATCGGTCATTTCCTCAACTACGGAGCTTTCGGCAGGGTAGCCGAGCGCAATGACCGTGTCTACGTATATGTTTTCGGGCAGTGCGAACTCCGTTGCTATTTTCTTTCTGTCGATAGCACCGAGCCAGCAGGATGCGATACCGTTTTCATATGCGCCGAGCATGATATTCTGTGCCGCAGCTCCGCAGTCACGCTCCCAGCCTGTTTTTCTGATGTCGGTATCGGCTAAAATTATTATGTATGCAGTCGGTTCTTCACCCGGCTGTGGATCACCGTGAGGTGCAATGTAGCCTGCCCATTTCAGCAGAGGGAATACTCGTCCTGCATCGGAGCGTGTCACTATTTTGTACTTCAGCGGCTGTAAATTCGAGGCAGACGGAGCCAGTGATGCATATTTTACAAGCTTTACAAGTGTTTCGTATTCTATCTCTCTCTGCTCATACTTTCTTATCGTGCGCCTTTTGAGGACAGCATCTGTGACTGTCATAGATCGTCCACCCTTTCTTCATTTGATCAAAATTATACCATACTGTTCTTATTTATTATATACTTAGCATGATAAAATGTCAAGTGTGAATCATGCACCGACCTCATTTAACACAGATGATCGTAATTTTTTTATTAAAAACCAAAAGCCCTGCGGATAAACCGCAGGGCTTTCGTATCACTTGATATTCACATACCAAGCTTTAAATTACAAGGGGGAAATTAGATGTTGAGCGTAAAGTCAGCGTTGTCGTTCTGACCGGAATGACCGTCATCGTCAGCAACGTTGTTGTCGGTTTCATTTACGCTTGCGTACGGATATTCATTAGCTGTTTCAGGAACTACAGATGTATCAACAAGAACAAGGATTGTCTCGCCGTCCAGTGTTGTTACAACATAGATACCTTCGTAAGACTTGCAATCAGCGTCAGCCTTTGCATCTGCTACGTTAGATGTAAGCTTTGTAGCTACATCGTCGAGGTCACCGTATGCTACGAGCTTATCTGCATCATAGAGACGATCAAGACGATCGTTAAATGTTCTGTACATATAAACTGCATCGATGTCTTCGAATCTTACGTCCTTAGCTGTCTTGATGGAGAGACCAGCTGTTGCATCGAGGTTTGTGTACTGGATGCCAGCTACGTCAGCATCAGCCATGCTGTTGGAGTACAGTGTAGCGGATTTAACGCCCTTGATAGCTGTTGTTGTCCAAACACCGCTGATGTTTTCGAATGTAACTACTACCTTACCGTTGCTGCAGAACTCTGTGCTCCACGGATATACGCCTGTTACCTCGAAGTACGGATTGCCGTCAGCGTCAAGGATAATTGTTTCGTTAGCGATACCTGTGTATGAAAGGAATGTGTCCTTACCAAATGTGTATCTGATTGTCTTTGTAGCTGCGTTGTATGATACCTTAGCATCGAGTGCTACTGTCTCAGGAGCTGCTGCTACTGCCCAGTCGCCGGAGATAAGAACGAGACGGTTAGCTGTCTGTGTTGTAGCGTTCATGTCGATGTAAGCAATGAACTTCTTGTCGGACGGAGCATTGTTGTAATCATAGTTTACATAGCTCATCCAATCCTTAGCGGAGAGGTCGCCGTCCTTGTTTGCTTCGAAGAACCAAACGTCAGCGTCCTTGCTAATGTTGAGTGTGAATGTTGTAGCCGGAACTACCTGCTCGGAGTTATTCGGACGGAAGCCCAAGTTAACAGAATTGAGGAGATCGGAAACTGTGAGGATGATGTTGCCATATACGTCCATATTGAAGCCTGTTACCAGGTAGCCGTACATGTCAATACCGTTTGTTGTTGCATAAAGTGTATCTGTAAGAACGTTTTCGTAACCCTCAGCATTCAGAGCTACCCAAGCTGTAACCTTGCCATCAGAATTTGTTGTAAGGTTATAGATTGTGTCGCTAGCCGGCTGATTCTGCTGGAATGCGAACGGAACAGATGTGAGTGTCTTTGTGGATGTGGACCACGGCTCGTATACTGTGTATGTGTATACATAACCTTCAGCTGTCTTCTCTACATAAGAATTCTTGATGATGGAGAAGTTGTCGTTTGCACGTGTTGTCGGGAGACCCGGGAGGTCAAGGTTCGGATGATTGAAGGAGATAACTGCTGCCTTGATGTAGTTAACGCCGTTCTGTGCAACGTATACTACGAGGTCTTCGTTACCGTCAGCAATGTTAGCTTCGATTGCATTGTAGAAGTTCGGCTGGAACTCGCCGTTGTAGTATGCACGATAGTGCTCACCGATAGCACCCTGTGCATCATCGCCGTCGTATGTTACGAATACAACACCGAATGTATCCTTCATAGCGATCTGGCTGTTTGTTGTTGTGCCAACCCATGTATCTGTTGCACGATTGTATGTGAAGTCATAAGCAGTAGATACTGTGTTGCCTTCGAATGTAGCCTTGGAAGCAACTGTGTTGATGTATACATAGTCGCCGTCGAGCTCGTATGTTACGAGTTCGCCTGTAACGAGGCTCTCGTTAAGGCCAACAAAGTGCTGGTAATCATATACCTGATAACCGTCAACTGTCTTTACATAAGCCATAACATATTCGTTATCCTCTGTGTAGAGACGAACCATCGGGTAGCCGAGGTAAGATGTAGCTGTGCTGTCGTCATGGATAAAGTCAACAAGAGCGTACTTAGCGTATCTTGTGTTCTCTGTAAACTCAACGTTTACGATGTAGCTGCCGTCAAATACGAACTTATAAACTGTATCTGTGATAGCTGCTGTTTCGCTGCCGAGGAGGGACTTGGAGCTGTCGCTCATGTAAGCGCCTGCTGTCTTCTTCTCGCCGCCGATTGTGTAACCGTCTGCATTGTAGCCTGTTACGTTTGTTTCCTTAACTTCGAGCTTCTTAGCATACTTGCCGTCTGTATCGGAGTAAACTGCAACGTAATCGCCTACTGCGAGCTCAGCTGCGTTTGCAAGCTCGATCTTGCCGAGGCCTGCGCCAACAACTGTTACATTGTTACCATCGATAGCACTTACTGTGCCGATTGTGTAGTCATAGATAAAGAGTGCATCAACAACGCCATCGTTGTCGTTGTCAACTGCCTTGTAAGGAGCTGTAGAAGCCTTGCCAGCATATGCCTTAGCTGCTTCAAATGTAACTGCGGAGCCGTTTACAAATACTGTGTAATCCTTCTCAACGCCGTTAGCTCTTGCTTCCATCTTCTCGATAACAGAAGCTGCAAGACCGTTAACTTCGCCTGTTGTTACCTTGTAGTAGCCGTCATTAGCTGCTGCTACCGGGTAGCCGTAGAGTACACGGAACTCATTCTCGTTGTAAACCGGGGAAAGGTCTGTAACGAGGAGACGATACTTTTCGCCGAGTTCTGCGAACTTAGCAACCTGATCGCCGAGAGCTACTGTGATTACTCTGTCTGTGTATGTAGCACCTGCATTAGCTGCATTTGTGCTTACATAGTCTCTGTATACGAAACGAGCATAGCCTGCAGGAGCTACGTCATACTTTTCGTATGTCATGCCATATGCATTGCCGTTAGCAATGATGTTTCTCCAGTATGCACCGAGAGCAACATCTTCTGTAGCAACGAGGATAGCTTCTACGTCGAGGAGGTCAAAGCCTTCTTCGCCGAGTGTGATAACATCCTCAGAGTTGAGTGTCTCTGTCTTCGGTGTTGCAACGCCGCCAACATAGGAAACTGTGCTAGCAGAAAGAGCGTTAACGAACATAACGAAAGCATCAGCACGTGTGATCTCTGCATAGAGGTCGCCCTTAACGCCATTGAAAAGACCAACAGCGGAACCGAGCTTAATTGTGTTTGCATAGTATGTCGGGCCTACAAGACCTTCGATCTCTGCGTCGTAGCCGAGTGCTGTGAGGAGCATCTTAGCAGCTTCAAGACCCTTAACGGGGTTTGCAGCTCTAACTGTGCCGTCAACATAACCGGCGATGATGCCTGCGCTGTAAGCGTAAGCGATGTACGGAACTGCCCATGTATCGATGGAATCTTTGAACATTGATACATCAGCGGATGCGAACAGAGAACCTGTACCCTCTGTGTCGCCTGTCTTTGCGCGGTAAACCATTGTGGCAAACTCTGCGCGTGTAAGTGTTCCCTCAGGTCTGTATGTACCGTCGGTGTAGCCTTTTACGAGTCCGAGTGCGGAAGCAACGTAAAATGCGTTCTGCTGAGCTGCTGTCATTGCATCATACTCAGCCTGTGCCTCTTCTGATAACTCAGGAGCTGTGAATGCGCTTGCCATTACGGACAGAGCCATTGCCAGTGCGAGTACCAGAGCGAGAACCTTCTTAAGGTTTCTCATGGATATTTCCTCCTTGTAATGAATGTGTCCAAAGGTATTTCCCTTGGCATGAAATATAATAATATATTTTCTCGAATAAGTCAAGAAGTTTTCAGCATGTGTAACATAACTGTAACATGACGCATTCTCTGTAACATTCGTGTCACACTACTTTATTCCTGCGTAGATGCTGTTCCTCGGTATGCCTGTTTTCGCAGCTGCTTCACGTGATGCATCCTTTGAGGACATACCCTCCTCTATCAGCCTTTCCGCAAGCTCTATTGCATCTTCAAGCGTATATTCGCTGTCATTTGATGCATTTTGCTTACCGTCCACTACTATTACGAACTCGCCCTTAGGTGCATTCTCGGAATAGTTTTTTATCGCCTCGTCTATGCTCAGCCACATGCACTGCTCATGCAGCTTTGTAAGCTCACGTGCTATGAATATCCTGCGTTCGCCACCGAAGGTTTCTTTCATATCCTCGAGTGTAGAGCATAATTTATGCGGTGCTTCGTAAAATATCATCGGACGTGATTCGTTTACCAGTCCCTGCAAATGCTCACGTCTGCCTCGTTTATTCATCGACAGGAAGCCCTCGAAGGTGAATCTGCCGTTTTCGAGTCCGGCAAGTGAGAATGCCGCCACTGCCGCACATGCGCCCGGTACTGTCACGACCTCGATCCCCTCTTCTCTGCACTGGCGCACCAGCATACTTCCCGGGTCGCTCACCGCCGGTGTGCCTGCATCGGTGGTGAGAGCGCACGTCTCGCCCTCGAGTATTCTTTTTACTATCTGAGCACCTCGCTGTGCTCTGTTATGCTCGTAGTAGCTCACCATCGGCTTTTGTATACCGAAGTGCGTCAGCAGACGCATGGTGACTCTCGTATCCTCGGAGGCTATGAAGTCCGCTTCACGCAGTGTTTCCACTGCACGGTATGTCATATCTCCGAGATTTCCTATTGGTGTTGATACTATATACAGCTTCGACATGATAATGACCCTTGCTTTACAAAGCATATTCCTTTCTTCGGGAGCTTAATTTTCGATAGTGATCCCGCTTTTTCCGTCTCTTATGCCCTCTACGAGCACGAGTGAAGCGTTATTTGATGATGAGAACACTGTTTTCAATCGTTTCGGCTCTATTTTGTACTCACGCATCGCACACATGACGTCTGTAAGTCTATCGGGACGGTGTACGAGTGCGAATCTGCCTCCGCTGCACAACAAATACGATGCGGCAGCGCATACGTCCTCTATCGTACACATGATCTCGCTTCGTGCGATCTCTATTGCGCTGCTTTCGCATTTCAGTCCCGAGTTTACACGTCTGTACGGTGGGTTTGCCGTTACAAGCTCGAAGGATGATGCTTTAAGCAGCTTTTTTATGTCCCTCACGTCACCGAGTATTGCTTTTGCACGCTCCTCAAGTCCGTTTTGCGCTATATTTTCCCGTATAAGCTCGTAAGGCTCGCTTTGCAGCTCCACTCCCGTGAGTGTGATATCCTCACGACGTGCTGCTATGAGCAGCATTACAGAGCCGCAGCCACAGCACAGGTCGCACACTCTGTCATTTTTTCGTACTGTGGCGAACTGCGACAGGAGCATCGAATCGGTGCCGAGCTTGAACAGTGCATCATCCTGAGTAAAGCGAAAGCCGTTTGGGAGTATTTCCGTAGTTCTCATATATCCTCCGAGCGTATGATTTTACATTAATTATATCACACTACCTATACTGTTTTCAATCCCGAACGATGCGAGAATTTACAAACTATCCTTAAAAGTGCCACAAAAAGGAAAACATGAGCTGATATAATAATATAGAATAGCATCACTACTGCGTAGGAATACTAATACAAACACATTACGCAGGAGGCTTCCTCAGATGAAAAAGAATCGTTCGTCCAACGGTGATACACAGCGCAGCTTCGGACTTCTCGACAGCATATCCTACGCAGCAGGTGATTTCGGCTGCAACATGAGCTTTGCACTAAAAAGCACGCTCGCCATATTCTGGACTCAGTACATGGGGCTTGAGCTGTGGTACTCGCTGCTGCTGGTCATAGTACAGGTCTGGGATGCTGTCAATGATCCTCTGATCGGCTCGATGCTCGACTCCGACACAAGAAAGTACAAGCGCAATAAGTTTCTTACTTATATCCGCGCAGGCTCTATCGGGCTTATATTCGGAGGTGCGCTCTGCTTTATTCCTGTGCCGTCCGCTCCGCTGTGGGCTCAGATGATAGTATTCGTTTCGGGCTACGTTGTATGGGATGCGTTCTACACCGTTGCGAACGTGCCCTACAGCTCACTGCTTTCGCTCATCTCCGCCGAGCCCTCAGACAGAGCCTCGCTTTCCGCATGGCGCTCCATCGGCTCGACTCTCGGTCAGGTGCTGCCCGTTGCCGTGCTGCCTTTCATTATATATGACGACAGCAACAACCTCATCGGTGAGCGTGTGTTTATCTGTGCTCTCGTCATGGGTGTGATCGGCTTTATCGCCTTTCGGTTCATGCTACGCACTACGGTGATACGTGAGGATATCGACATAAGGCTTGACGATGCTCCGAGGTTCAATATCGTCTCGGCAATGCGGAATTTTTTAAAGAATCGTCCTGCCGTGGGAGTGACTGTAGGTGCGATGGGTACGCTTCTGGGGATGCAGGGAAATGCCGTAGCCGTCACGGTACTGTTTCAGTCGTATTTTAAGAATATCGATGCATCGGGTATAGTTCAGGTATTCTCCATGATACCTGTCATTGCATTTACGCCCTTTGTACGAAGACTTGTAGATAAGCACGGTAAGCAGGAGATATCGGTATTCGGTGCTACGTGCAGTGTAGCGGCATGTATTCTCATGCTCGTGCTGCCGATCACGCCCGATCCTCGTGGGATGATGATATATATAGTATGTCAGCTCATCAACAGTCTCGGGATAGGTATATTCAGCACGGTGAGCTGGGCTCTCATGGGTGATGCGATAGACTACAACGAGTGGAAAACCGGCAGACGTGAGGAGGGTGTGATATTTTCGCTCCACTCATTCTTTCGTAAGCTTGTCCAGGGGCTGGGGCCTGCGCTCGTGCTCGTGATAATGGTATTCTTGGGCTACGTCGGAGAGAATGAGGGCAATCAGACCTATGCAGTTGCACTCAATATGCGCTATCTCGTTGCGGTGCTGTACCTTGTGAGTGCCGTGATCGAGCTTATAGGGCTGAAATTTATATATAATTTAGACCGTCATTCACTTGATAGAATGAATGCGGAGCTTAAACGTAAGCATAAAATGTGAGGTGTTTTCATGAGAAAGATCGTAAGCTTCAACAGCAAGTGGGCATTTACAAAGCAGTGTACCGAGATACCCGAAAGGATGCCCGACAACTGGTATATCGTAAATCTTCCGCATACGTGGAATGCTATCGACGGTCAGGACGGCGGCAATGACTACTATCGCGGCACAGGTCTTTATGCGAAGTCCTTTAAGAGAGCCGAGCTTCCTGAGTCCGAGCGGTACTATCTTGAGATATGCGGTGCAAATTCCTCCGCAGATGTATATCTCAACGGCTGCCATCTTGCACATCATGACGGCGGCTACTCTGCGTGGAGGGTGGATATAACGGATGCGCTTGAGGATGACGATCTTCTCGTTATCGCAGTGGACAACTCCGCAAGCTCCGCAGTCTATCCTCAGATGGCTGACTTTACCTTCTACGGAGGTCTTTATCGTGATGTGAATGTCATCTGCGTAGGTGAGTCTCACTTCGATCTCGACTACTTCGGAAGTCCCGGTATTGCCGTCACTCCCACTGTCAAAGGTGCGGACGGTGAGATCAAGGCTGAGGTATGGGTCACGAATATGAAGCCGACACAATCGCTTCGCTACACTATCCTCAGTGCCGATAATGCTGAGATAGCTTCTCACGTCTCGACCGACACGGAGTACACTTCATATATTAAGGATGTGCATCTCTGGCACGGACGTCGTGATCCGTATCTGTACACGATGAGAGTCGAGCTGCTTGACGGTGAGAATGTGCTTGATACCGTCACCTCCCGCTTTGGCTGTCGGTCATACTCAGTCGATCCCGAGCGCGGCTTCATCCTCAACGGTGAGGAGTATCCTCTTCGAGGTGTATCACGTCATCAGGACAGGTGGGGTATCGGTAATGCGCTCCTGCCCGAGCATCACAGGGAGGATATTGAGCTTATATATGAGCTGGGTGCGACTACGATACGTCTTGCTCACTATCAGCATGACCGCTATTTCTACGAGCTGTGCGACGAAAAGGGCTTTGTCGTCTGGGCTGAGATACCGTATATCTCTCAGCATATGCCGTCGGCACGTGAAAATACGATCTCTCAGATGAGAGAGCTTATAGTTCAAAGCTATAACCATCCGTCAATAGTCGTATGGGGCTTATCGAATGAGATCACCATGAGGGGTGATGCTGATCCCGATCTGCTTGAAAACCATCGTATACTAAATGACCTCTGCCATACGCTCGACAGAACGAGGCTCACCACCGTTGCGGCTTTATCTCCGTGTCCGCCTGACAGTCCGTATCTGAGGATATCCGACCTCGTATCATATAATCACTACTTCGGCTGGTACGGCGGTGATACCGATATGAACGGGCCGTGGTTCGATGATTTCCATAAACGCTTCCCGAATATCCCGATAGGCTGCTCCGAGTACGGCTGTGAAGCACTGAACTGGCATTCCTCGACTCCGACTCAGGGTGACTATACGGAGGAGTACCAAGCCTATTACCATGAGGAGCTTATAAAGCAGCTATTTTCCAGGAAATATTTATGGGCTACTCACGTCTGGAACATGTTCGACTTCGGTGCGGATGCGAGAAATGAGGGCGGTGAGAACGGTCAGAATCACAAGGGACTCGTGACCTTCGACCGTAAATATAAGAAGGATGCTTTCTATGCGTACAAGGCATGGCTTTCCGATGAGCCGTTCGTGCATCTGTGCGGTAAGCGGTATATTGATCGTGTTGAGGACGTTACAAGGGTGACGGTATACTCCAATCAGCCTACAGTGGAGCTGTTTGCGAATGGGATAAGTCTCGGAAAGAAGAGTGCATCGGATCACTTTTTCCGTTTTGATGTCCCGAACGCAGGTGAGACAAAGCTCGTAGCCGTAGCAGGTGCGCTGCTTGATGAGAGCAGCATTCGAAAGGCAGCTGTATTCAATGACGCATATCGTATGGTAGAGAAAAATGCGGTGCTTAACTGGTTCGATATAACCGAAAGGGACGGATACTTTTCTCTTAATGATAAGGTGGGAGATATACTTGCGACTGAGGATGGGAAAAAGCTATTAAGTCCCATGCTGTCCGGCTCTATGGTGAGCGGCGGTGAGCATAAGCCTGACGATACGATGATGAGGATGCTCGCAGGCTTTACTGTGCTGAGATTATCGGGTATGCTCTCGGTTATGGGAGTCGAGCTTACAAAGGAGCAGCTGCTCGACATGAACGCACAGCTGAATACGATCAAAAAATAAAGTGTCTTCTGTTTTACCGGGTGATGTAAATATTGCAAAGCCCGGTAAAATATGCTAAACTGTATATATAAATGAAGTCCGGGAGAATTACCGATGAAACAAACAAAGGCGATCGCACTGTGTGCAATGATATCGGCGCTGTCCGTCGTAATAATGCTTCTCGGGAATCTTATCGGCATCGGAACATATGCCGCGCCGATGATATCGGGTATGCTTATCATCTGCGTGGATCAAAAGTACGGTAAAAAATACCACGTCTCCTCGTGGCTCACCGTGTCCATACTCAGTCTCATACTCGTATCGGATATAGAGGAGGTTGTCTTGTTTATCTTTCTGTTCGGAGCGTATCCCGTTATCCGCTCATACCTACAAAGGCTTCCGAAAATACTTCGCATCGTCACAAAGCTTCTATATTTCAACCTTGTGACAGTCTCGCTCGAAGCATTGATAATGGCAATCCTTGTCCCCGAGCCGATAGATATCATACCTGTTATCATACTTCTTATTCTCGGCAACCTTATATTCCTTTGCTTTGATTTCCTGATACAGCATTACAATATCTTATATAACAAGTACCTTGCAAGGCTCTTGCGTAATTTTTAATACAATAAGGAGAAAAATGTATGAATACCTTTGAAAATCTGTACAGCAGAAGATCTATTCGCAGCTTTAATGGTGAACGCCCGACAGAATGTGAGCTTCGGGAGATACTTAAGGCAGCATATGCAGCTCCCGTCGGACTTGCTCAGTATGATACGCTCAGCCTGACAGTCGTGAGCGACAAAGCAGTGCTCGACAAATGGGAGGCGGCAGCTTCCAAAGCATTCGGCAAGCCCGATATGCATCCGTTTTACGGTGCTCCGACAGTCATACTCGTATCGTCACTCGATCCGTCTCAAATGACAAACGTCAGATACTCAAACGCTGCGATAATCGTACAAAACATGGCATTGGCAGCTACGCAGCTCGGTGTCGGAGCTTGCCACATCTGGGGTGCGATCAACGCTCTGTATGGAAACGATGAGCTTCTCTCGGAATTAAAGCTTCCCGACGGCATGATTCCCTGCTGTGCGATAGCACTCGGACATACCGATGAAAAATACAGCCTGCGTGATATCCCGGATAACCGCATTGTCACGAATTTTATTAAATAACATACCCAAAGCACATATCATATGAATCGTATGATATGTGCTTTTTTGTATTGACATATGCAGAATCCTGTGCTAAAATCAGTTGCATACACAACCGTTGCGTGTGCAACTGATTTTTTCGGAGGTAGTCTATGTCGTTCATGATGCGCAGTATGAACAGGATCAGCAGGTGTCAATCGATCTACAGAACGGAAATGCTGGGCGCCGATATCGGAGGCTGTCAGCATTCCTTTGTTCTTGCGATATGCCGTGCTCCCGGTCGTTCGCAGGAGGAGCTAGCACGTGATCTGTGTCTGAACAAGAGCACCGTTGCAAGGAATCTCACACAGCTTGAGGAGCGTGGGTACATTACACGAGCTCCGAATCCTGCGGATAAGAGGCAGCTGCTTGTCTATCCGACGGATAAGATGCTTGATATCCTGCCGAGGGTACGTCTTATTTCACGTCAGTGGTCGGAGCTCATTTCCGATGGGATATCCGAGGAGGAGATGTCTGTATTCGAATCGGTGCTGCATCGTATCGAGCAGAGTGCGGTGAATACATTACAGTCGATGGAATGCAAAGCTCCAAAATAGAGCTTCAGGCTACGTCATTTTCTACAGCGTGAAAGTGCTGTAAATTCCGATGAAAGGAAAGAGCTTTGCATGGCAAGGCTTTATTACAAACATGAACCTTCTTATATCATATCTAAAGCCCTTCAAATGGAGGATGTTGCTCGGCTTATCCATCAAAATAGTCGGTACTGTAGTCGAGCTGCTCCTGCCGTACATACTTTCGCATATACTTGACAATGTAATCATAACAATGGACATCGGACGTATCGTCTTTTTCGGAGTCCTTATGATACTGTGCTCGACTGTCGCATGTGCGTGCAACATCATTGCAAATCGCATGGCATCACGCACATCAAAGGACTTTGCAGGCGAGCTTCGCAAGGACCTTTTCAAAAAGACGCTTTATCTGTCTTCACGTGATACCGACCGCTTCACCATACCCTCACTTGAGTCACGTATCACAAGCGACACATATAATATCCATAATTTTATCAGCATGATGCAGCGCATGGGTGTACGTGCTCCTATTCTGCTTGTCGGCGGACTGACGATAAGCTTCATCATGGATGCACATCTCGCACTCGTAATGCTTGCCATATTCCCATTCACATTCATTATCGTATTCTCCATCTCACGCAAGGGTATTCCGCTTTACGCGAAGGTACAGCAGTCCGTCGATCGCATGGTACGTGTTGTGCGTGAGGATACTCAGGGCATACGAGTTATCAAGGCATTATCGAAAAACGAATATGAAAACCGCCGCTACGATGAGGTAAACCGCAGTCTTTCGGCAGATGAGCGTCGTGCCGGTGTTATAATGGGTATCTCGAACCCGGTCATGACAATGCTTATGAATCTCGGTATCGCAGCTGTCGTTGCGGTAAGTGCCGTGAGAGTATCAAATAACACCTCGTCTCCGACAACGGTCATCGCATTTATGCAGTATTTTACTCTGATATCGATGGCAATGATGTCACTGTCACGTATTTTCGTAATGTTTACAAAGGCGGCGGCATCCGCCGATAGAATTTCCGAGGTAATGCAGACTCCGGATCGCTTTTTCGTTATCGAGGACAGCGATACGCATCAAAATGAGCATATTTCCTTTGAAAACGTGTCATTTTCCTACTTCGGCAAGCACAATGATCTCGAAGGCATATCCTTCTCGCTAAAACGTGGTGAAAGTCTCGGCATTATCGGTGCTACGGGCAGCGGTAAATCCACGCTTGTAAAGCTCCTGCTTCGTTTTTACGAGGCTGACTCCGGCAGCATCAGGCTCAAGGGAAAAAACATCACCTCATACACGAGAAACGAGCTAAGCTCACTTTTCGGAGTGGCACTTCAAAACGATTTTCTCTATGCCGATACCATCGAGGAAAACATCCGCTTCGGACGTGATCTTGCAAGAGAGCAGGTGATACGTGCCGCAAAAACAGCTCAGGCTCACGACTTTATCGAAGCAATGCCGGAGGGCTATGAGCATATACTGGCGCAAAAGGGCACGAACCTGTCGGGAGGTCAGAGGCAGAGGATACTTATAGCACGTGCGATCGCGGCGATGCCCGAAATACTTATCCTTGATGACTCCTCCTCGGCACTCGACTATAAAACAGATGCCAATCTCCGACGTGCTCTGAGTACCGAGCTGTCAGACTCGACTCTGATCACCGTTGCACAGCGTGTAAGCTCGGTAAAAAATTCCGACCTTATCATAGTGCTCGATCATGGCAGGATCATAGGCAAGGGTACTCACGAGGAGCTGCTCAGTCAATGTTCCGAGTACCGTGAAATAAGTGATTCTCAGATGGGAGGTGCTTTCGTTGAGTAAGCAAAAGCTCAGTCGTAAGGCTCTTAAGGGTGTACTTATCCGTCTTGGCACATATGTGCTCCGTCAGTGGCACCTGTTTATTCCGGCAATAGTATTTACTCTCCTCTCGAACCAGCTCTCTCTCATGGGGCCACGCTATTCCGGTGCTGCCATCGACGCAATAGAGAGCATCAACGGAGTAGATTTCCCGACGGTATGGGAGAACGTCATAAAAATGCTGTTCTGCTACGTCCTATCCGCTGCGCTGTCGTATTGTCTTGCAGTTATCATGGTACATCTCAGCCAGAAAATAGTATGTGAAATGCGCCGACAGGTATTTGAAAAGCTGAACACTCTGCCTGTAAACTACTTTGATACGCATACCACGGGTGATATCATCAGCCGTATTTCCTACGATATAGACACTATAAACGCATCTCTGTCACACGATCTCGTGCAGGTCATGACAAGCATTTATACTGTCCTCGGCTCTCTCGTATTTATGTGGCAGATATCAAAGCCGCTGATACTTATATTTGCCTTCACAGTACCTACCTCTATTCTGTTCACAAGGTATCGTTCGAAAAAGGTACGTCCGCTTTTCAGTGAACGCTCACGTAAGCTAGGTGAGCTGAACGGCTACGCCGAGGAAATGCTGTCCGGCTCTCGAAGCATAGAGGCATACGGCAAGCAGGACGTCATATGCGGTCGCTTCAACAAGCGAAACGAAGACACTATGGAGGCTTATTACCGTGCCGAATACTACGGTGCGGCACTCGGCCCGTCCGTAAATCTCATAAACAACCTGTCCATGTCACTCGTCGCCATGTTCGGAGGCATACTTTTCATGCTGTCCGAGAGCGGAGCTGCGGCAGAGGGCACGATATTCTTCATAACACTCGGCGGTGTTGCTCAGTTTGTTCAGTACTCACGTAAATTTGCAGGGCCTATAAACGAGTTTGCGAATATCCTTCATGAATTTCAGTCGGCATTTTCTGCCGCCGAGAGAGTATTTCGCATACTCGACGAGCCGAGTGAGCCTGAGGATGTGCCGGACGCAAAAGAGCTTGTTAATGTTGAGGGACATGTTGAGTTTAAAGACGTATCCTTTGGTTATACTAAGGAAAAGACGATACTCAAAAACATTTCCGTCACCGCAAAGCCCGGTAAGACCATCGCTATCGTCGGTCCTACGGGAGCGGGAAAGACCACTATCATTAATCTGCTCATGAGATTCTACGATGCAGATTCCGGCGAGATCACCATAGATTCACTGCCGTCACTCAAGCTCAAGCGTGCCGATCTTCGCCGTGCGTATACAATGGTGCTTCAGGATACATGGCTATTCTACGGCACGATATACGATAACATCGTCTACGGTAAGGAAAATGCTACGATGGACGAGGTGAAGGCTGCCGCAAAGGCCGCAAAGATCGACACTTATATTGAAAGTCTGCCCGACGGCTACGAAACGATATTGGCCGACGACGGTGTGAATATCTCAAAGGGACAGCGGCAGCTCATAACCATTGCCCGTGCATTTCTCTCCGATGCTCCTATGCTGATACTCGATGAGGCCACCTCCAACGTTGACTCACGCACGGAGATACAGATCCAGGATGCTATGGCTGAGCTTATGCGGAACAGGACCTGCTTCGTTATCGCTCACCGCCTATCTACTATTCAAAATGCCGATACGATCCTTGTAATAAAGGATGGTATGATCGCAGAGCAGGGCAACCACGATGAGCTTATGAAGCTCGGCGGCTTCTACAGCTCACTGTATAATTCTCAGTTCGTGTGATCTGTATACTGTTTGTAAAAATAACACTCGCAGACTTGCTTTGACATTCTGCGAGTGTTATAATTAATGTATACCAACATACTGCGGAGTGAATATGACAAACAATATCTATACGAAAAAATATGCTGCGCCGGAGATCAACAAAAAGGAGATACTTCGGTATGCGCTTGTGCGAAGCGGTACGCCGGAGCTTGACGAGCTTCTTCAAAGCTGTCTTCTCGAGGTCGAAAGCAAGCTTACATATAATGTATGCTTTCGTGAATTTCCGATCACAGCTCATGACGGATATCTCGACCTCGGCTTTGCAAAAACTCCCTCTGCCGATCTGGCGAAAAACCTCGCAGGCTGTGGAAGCATCGTGCTTTTCGCATGTACCGTGGGTATTGAGATCGACAGGCTCATCGCAAGATACGGCTCACTGTCACCCTCACGCTCATTCATGCTGCAGGCTATCGGTGCGGAGCGTATCGAAAGTCTGTGCGATGTGTTCAACCGTGACCTGACTTCAGCCAAAGCGTCTGACGGGCTTTTCACAAGACCCAGATTCAGCCCCGGCTACGGTGATCTTCCGCTTGAAATACAGCGTGATATATTCAACGTGCTGGACTGTCCCAGAAAAATAGGGCTCACTCTCAACAGCAGTATGCTGATGTCCCCCACTAAGTCCGTTACAGCTATCGTCGGTATTTCGGATAAAGGCTGCAAGGTCAATGAAAAATGCGATTCTTGCGGCAAAACAGACTGTATATACAGAAAAAGCTCATAAAATATTTTTGCATTGCATTTTTACGGCTTTTGCGACAGAGATACACCTTATTTTCACTGTCGTTAAGATCTACGCAAATTCCGAAGAAAGGATAATGCTTTAAAAGCATGACCATAAACATGAAGATCACCGATTACTTAAAGGAGCATATAATTTATCTTGACGGTGGCATGGGTACTCTGCTGCAAGAGCAGGGGCTTGCACCGGGAGAGCTTCCCGAGCGTTGGAACCTCACCCATGCGGATATAATAACAGCCATCCACCGCAGCTATTTCGATGCCGGAAGCCATGTGGTAAACACAAACACCTTCGGTGCGAATATTTTGAAATTCTCCGCAGATGAGCTTGATTTGATAATCAAGGCTGCTGTGGAAAACGCACGTACTGCGATGCGTGAGAGTATCGGAAGCGGACCCAAATGGGTAGCGCTCGACGTAGGGCCTACAGGCAGGATGCTCAAGCCATACGGTGATTTTGATTTTGATGACGCAGTGGCTACCTTTGCCGAAACAATAAAGCTCGGAGTAAAGCATGGTGTCGATCTCATTTTCATCGAAACGATGAACGACAGCTATGAGACTAAGGCGGCACTTCTCGCAGCCAAGGAGAACAGCACGCTGCCCGTATTCGTTTCGAATGCATACGGCTCAGACAACAAGCTCATGACAGGCGCTTCACCTCATGCAATGGTAGCAATGCTTGAGGGAATGGGTGCTGATGCAATAGGTGTAAACTGCTCACTCGGCCCGAAGGCTCTGTCCGAGGTCGTTGAGGAATACCTCAAATATTCGTCTCTTCCCGTGCTCCTAAAGCCGAATGCCGGACTTCCGAAGACAATAGACGGTAAGACTGTATATGATGTTCTGCCGGATGAGTTCGCATGTGACGTAGCCGAGCTGATACGCAAGGGCGTTCGTCTCGCCGGCGGCTGCTGTGGTACGACTCCCGAATACATTTCCGCAATGGTTTCCGAAAGCTCCGATATCATACCGTCGGAGATCACGAAAAAGAACATCACCTGTGTTTCTTCATACACACATGCTGTCGTATTCGGTGATTCACCGATACTTATCGGTGAAAGGATCAATCCTACAGGTAAAAAGCGCTTCAAAGAGGCGTTAAAATCACACGATATTGATTATATTTTAAACGAGGGCGTCTCTCAGCAGGAAAAAGGAGTCCATATTCTCGATGTCAACGTCGGTCTTCCCGATATTGACGAGGTAGAGATGCTGAAAACTGCATCGTTTGAGCTTCAGGCGATCATCGATCTGCCGTTGCAGCTTGATACCTCCGATGCGACTGCGATGGAGACTGCTCTGCGCCGTTATAACGGCAAGGCGATGATAAACTCGGTCAACGGTAAGCGTGAGAGCATGGATGCGATATTCCCTCTTGCAAAAAAATACGGCGGACTCGTAGTTGCGCTAACACTTGACGAGCGTGGTATACCCGAAAAGGCTGAGGAACGACTCAACGTTGCGAGAAGTATACTCAAGGTAGCCGAAAGCTATGGGATCGACAAAAAGGACATCATATTCGACCCTCTCGCAATGACGATAAGTGCCGACAACAATGCAGCGCTTGAGACTCTGAAGGCTGTGAAGCTTATAAGGACTGAGCTGGGCTGCCATACCTCGCTCGGCGTTTCAAACGTATCCTTCGGGCTTCCCGGACGCGATATCATCAACGGCACATTCTTTTCACTTGCACTCGGGCAGGGTCTCTCGGCTGCGATAATGAATCCGTATTCCGTCGAGATGATGAAAGCCTACCATGCATACAGAGCATTGGCAGGGCTTGATGACAACTGCACCGATTATATAGAATTTGCTTCATCTGTTCCACGTACCTCTGCGGCAGCCACTGCGGAGACTAAGGTATCTGCGACTAAGGACGAATACACCTCGGAGCTTCAAAAGGCTGTAGTCAAGGGCATGAAGGAGCTTTCCGCACAGCTTACCTCAACGCTTCTAAAGGATACGCCTCCACTGACTATCGTGCAGGAGGAGATCATCCCCGCTCTGAACATCGTCGGAGTCGGGTTTGAGAAAAAGACCGTGTACCTCCCTCAGCTGCTGATGAGTGCCGAGGCTGCGAAGTCGGCGTTCGAGGTAATAAAGAAAAAGATGGCAGGAAGCAAAGCATCTGCCAAGTGCAGCTTCGTAATAGCTACAGTCAAGGGTGATATTCACGATATAGGAAAGAATATAGTAAAGCTTCTTCTCGAAAACTACGGCTTTGCCGTCACCGATCTGGGACGTGACGTACCTCCCGAGGTGATAGTAGAGGAGACCATACGTCTCCATGCGCCTCTTGTCGGCTTGAGTGCTCTCATGACAACGACAGTCCCGGCTATGGAGGAAACGATCAAGCTTCTTCGCAGAGACGCTCCGTGGTGCAAGGTGCTCGTAGGCGGTGCAGTGCTCAATCAGGAGTACGCCGATGCCATAGGTGCTGACAAGTATGCAAAGGATGCGATGGAGGCTGTGCGCTACTCGGAGGAGATCGACCGTCAGCTGAACGGCAATGTGTAAGCTGTTTTAAATAATATAATTAAAAGGAGAATATGACATGAAAAAATATGTATGCGACGTATGCGGCTGGGAATATGATGAAGAGGCAGGCTATCCCGATGGCGGTATAGCTCCCGGAACAAAATTCGAAGACCTTCCCGAGGACTTTGAATGTCCTCTGTGCGGAGTAGGCAAGGATAGCTTTTCGCAAGCCGAATAATTTGCAATTTGAATAAAAACAGACCGTCCGATGTAAAGCTTCGGACGGTCTGTTTTTTCACCGTTTATCTCAACGAAGATCGTTTCCGATCACCAGCCGTATTTTTCGTAATTCGGTTCAATGATCGTCTTATTGTAATCATTTCCGCCGGGGAAGTTCGCACTCTTGAGAATACCTGGCGTTATTCCTCTTTCGAGAAGCTTCTCGACCGCAACGCTCGTGATATTCCACATTATATAATCCGATGCAATACCCGATGCAGCTGCAAAATGAGCCTCGATGCCGTCTACCTCCAGCATAGCCTCCGCTGCCGGAGCGCAGTTATCCATCGTCAGCGTCGCTATCTCATAAAGCTTCTTTCCCGATTCATGCACCGGCTCTACCTGCACAGCGTACTCCATGCTTGTAAATGCTATGACCTTAACTCCGCGCTGAACCATATCATATGCTAAATTTACCACCTTAAGTGTGCGTCCGGACACCGAGCTGACTACAAGCACGTCTCCTGCCTTAAGAGTATCTCTGTGCTCCTCCTCTTTGTAATGCTTATAGAAAATAGGGCCTCCGCCTCTGTAGATCAAGTCATTTTCTATACTGTGGCAGATATCACTCAACAGTATCTTTCCGCCGTTTGCAACACTGTCGGCTATCATCTCTCCCGCTTTGATAATATTCTCCGTTTGCGTAGCTCTGACCTTTTCCAGCAGCTCGTCAACGGCGCTGCGGTATCTCTCCATAAGCATCATAATTTGCGACCCCTTTTCCTTATCATAAATTACATATAGAAAATATTGTCTTTGTACTCACTAAGCATTTTTGCGTTATGTGCATCTCCTCCGTCGAGGTTGGCACTCATAAATACAGGCGGTACGATGCCGTCAGCTATCATTTTTTCCACAGCCTCGATCACCATTGCATTGATGATAGCTGTGCCCACAGCCGTAGATGTGGGGCCTATACGTTCCTCAAGTCCGTCAAGCTTTACCGCCGCATCTCCCTTTTCGCCGCAGTTGTCTATCACGATGTCGCACACCTCAAACAGTCGCTTTCCGTTCGGATGACGCGATGTAACAGCTTTGGAGTAATCGAGATTCGTGATACATACTGTACGAGCTCCGAGCTTTTTAGCCTCGCAAGCCATTTCGACCGGCACGGTATTCCTGCCCGATACGGAATGTATTATCAGAAGATCGCCGCAGGACACGTGGTTCTGCTTTAACAGTATCTCACCAAGCCCCGGAACACGTTCCAGCTCACTCGTCATTGTAACGGGACGTGTATTCAGCATGAAGCCGGGAAACATTATCGGATTTATTACCGCAAGTCCGCCTGTTCGGTAAAATACCTCCTCTGCGATTATTCCGGCATGTGAGCAGCCGAAGACAAACACGTTTTTCTTCTGCTCTATAGTCTCTGCTATCCATGAAGCAGCCTTGCCTATAACGTCCTTCTGCGTATCCCACGCTTTTGAAATGCAATCCGTTACGATCCTTATATAGCTCTCGCCATGCATATTGTCTCTACTCCCCACTTTCATACTTTTCATCATTATTTTGAAGTACTTCTCGCATTTTTAATCACTTACTGCATCTAAAGTCTGATTATTGCTTGTACTTTATGATATCACAATTTTTTTAAAGTGTCAATAAAACCGATAAGACTGTCGTACAAATTATACGACAGCCTTACTGCTTTATTTATTCACTTTTTCATCTTCACCGCAGCAACAGCATTCACTCTTCTTCGAGCTGCATGAGCAGCCGTCCGGACAGCCTACGCACTTCTTTCCGCTTTTCTTTGCCTTATATACATACATTCCGGCAAGACCTACGATAACTGCGATAATTACGATAATGATGATGTCCTCCATCAAAGCTCAACTCCTTTATCAGCGAGCTGCCTTTTATTTTCCGGTCTTTAAAGCATACTCGCTCTTGATCTTTTTATCAGCATTGACACACATATAAACTACGATAGCTGCCATAACAAGAACTGCGATAAGACCCGGAACGAATGCCGCACCGACTGCACCTGTTGTGATAAGTGTGCCAATCTGATATACGAGATAGCCTACTGTGTAGCCTACGCCAAGCTGAAGAGCGATGCCGCCCCAGAGCCACTTTGCGCTCTTCATCTCACTGTTCATAGCACCGATAGCTGCGAAGCAAGGCGGTGTGAACAGATTGAACATCAGATATGCCAGTGCTGCCACCTTTGTGATGGCAAATACTGCCGCTACCTCTGCACCTGCACCCTCCATGAGTGCAAGCTCCTCTGTATCGATGAGGTTTTCAAGTCCTACGAAGCAAACTGCCAGTGTTCCTACAACATTTTCCTTTGCAATGAAGCCTGTAACTGCCGCTGCTGCAAGCTGCCATGAAAGCACGCCTACTATCGGCACGATGAGATATGCGAAAGGTGATGCGATAGATGCAAGGATAGATGCATCTGCTGTCTCTGCTACGCTGAAGTCCCATGCAAAGGTCTGCATGATCTGAACTGCTGTGTTACAAAGAAGGATGATCGTTGCAGCTTTTACTATGTATGCCCAGCCGCGGCTGCACATAGCCTTGACTGCTCTCCAGAGAGACGGTACCTTGTACTCCGGAAGCTCAATGATAAAGTATGATTTTCTGACCTTGTAGCCTGTGATCTTATTTATAAGGAGCGCACAGAGGAAGATAAGGATGATACCTACGAAGTACATCATCGTACCTACCCATGATGCATCCTCAAAGAATGCGCCTGCAAAGAGTGCGATTACCGGAAGCTTTGCGCCGCAGGGCATGAACGGTGTGAGCATTGCAGTTGATCTGCGTTCACGCTCATTACGTATTGTACGGCAAGCCATGATACCCGGGATAGCACAGCCCGTACCGATAACGAACGGAATAACGGACTTACCGCTGAGTCCGACCTTCTTGAATATCGGGTCAAGCACAACGGAAACACGTGCCATATAGCCGCAATCCTCAAGAATAGCGATAAGGAAGTACATTACCATAACGAGTGGGAGGAAGCCGATGACCGCACTTACGCCGCCGATAACGCCGTCAACGAGAAGTGCATACAGAAGCGGGCTTGCATCTGTCAAAAGTCCGCCTACCCATTCCTGGAATGTCTCGAGCCAGCCTGTAAGTGCATCTGCGATAAACGGGCCTACCCATGCCTGAGATATCTGGAATACGAGGAACATAACAACTGCGAATATCGGTATACCGAGCCACTTGTTCGTGAGTATATCGTCTATCTTATCCTGAGAATTCTTCTGATTTGTGAGCACCTTACGTGTTTCTACAGATGAAACGATCTTATTTACAAACTCAAAGCGTGCTCTGTCGGCAGCCTCGACAGCCTGCTTGCTCGTAAGATCGATATCGCCCTGAGCATACGGTGCTGTCTGTGTCTTGCCCTTAAGCTCTGCCGCTGCCTTTACTACCTCTGCCAAGCCCTCAGCCGATGTCGATACCGTATTGATGACAGGGCAGCCGAGCTTTGCGGAAAGTGTTGCAACGTCTATCTTATTCTGCTTTTTCTTATTGATATCCGCTTTGTTGAGTGCTACTACTACAGGAACTCCCAATTCCAAAAGCTGTGTTGTGAAAAACAGGCTTCTGCTGATGTTAGTTGCATCTACGATGTTGATGATAACATCCGGATTCTCATGCTTAACGTATGAGCTCGTGATGCTCTCCTCCGATGTAAAAGGCGACATGGAGTATGCACCCGGAAGGTCAACTGCTATAAGCTCCTCGGAGCCGCTGTAAAAGCTCTTCTTGATAGGATGTTCTTTTTTCTCTACGGTAACGCCTGCCCAGTTGCCGACCTTTTCGTTTCTTCCGGTCAACGCATTGTACATCGTCGTCTTACCGCTGTTTGGATTGCCTGTCAAAGCAATTCTCATTGTTTGTTCCCCCTTGCAAATTTATTTAAATTATTTATTGTACGCAAGTTAGTTTTGGCTAACCGGTATGCTAAAAAAAAGTAATTTGCATTACTTTTTTATTTTTGTCATACGACTATAGCCTCTGCGAGCTGATAATCGATATTGTATCTGCCGTCTTTGATAGATACCACGCAACCACCCTTTAAATGAGTGATAACTGTTATAGGCTCTCCGCTGTAGCATCCCAAAGAAAACAGAAACTCGTTGAGCTCCTCGTCATCCGTATCGATACGCTTGACGATGTACTCCTTTCCCTCTTCTGCACTTCTTAAATTCATAAGCATTCTCCTGATCTATCATAGCAATTAGCAGTGACTAACCGCTGGGTTTAAAATTAATTAGCATCCGCTAACCATCTGATATAATACCATTACGTGCTCCATTTGTCAATACCTTTTTTGAATTTTTTTAAAATAAAAAGCGGAGCGACTGTATAAACGATCGCTCCGCTGTGATATAGCTGTCTTATTCTGCGGAAATTATATAGTAGTAGACCGGCTGACCGCCATAGATCAGAGAGACCTCGAGATCCTTGCGTTCACGCTCTATCTGAGCCTTGACCGCTACAGCCTCCTCCTCTTCTACGCCCTCGCCGTATATGATCGTGATGTACTCTACGTCCTTCGGCTTTGTTAGCTCACGAATGAGCTTTCTCATTACATCCTGCTGCTTTTTATCGCTGTCGATCAGCTTACCATCAAGCAGTGCGATGTAGTCACCCTCTTTGATCTTCTTATTCTCAAAGGACGAATCTCTTGCCGCATATGTCACCTGACCTGTTCTCACCCTTGAAGCAGCCTCACCCATTGCCGATACATTATCCTCGGGTGAGCACTCAGTGTCAAAGGATATCATAGCCGCTATGCCTTGAGATACGGAGCGTGTCGGGATGACGTGGACTGTTTTATCCGTAAGCGGTGCGACCTGCTCGGCTGCCATTATGATATTCTTGTTATTCGGAAGTACATATACGACATCCGACGGCACAAGATTTACCGCTTTAAGTATATCCTCGGTGGAGGGATTCATCGTTTGACCGCCTTCTACCATGCGGTTCACACCGAGGTCACGAAATACCTCTGCAAGGCCGTTACCTGCTGCAACGGACACGAAGCCGTAGGGCTGCCATTCCTCGTCCACTGCTTCCTCGACCGGTGCAATATACTCCGCCTTCGGAGCTACGTCGAGATTATTGCTGTGCTGTATCTTCATGTTTTCTATCTTCATCCTGTCGAGCGAGCCGTAGGTCAACGCTTTCTCTATTGCAAGCCCCGGATTATTTGTATGCACATGCACCTTTATTATTTCTTCATCGGGAACTACAACTACGCAGTCTCCTATCGATTCAAGATATTCACGAAGCAGCGCAGGATCGTTATCTCCCGCTACGTCGATGATAAACTCCGTACAATAGGCAAATTTAATATCTGCCGTATCGAACTCTGCGAATGCATTCGGAGCTTCCTCTGTCTTTACCTCAGCCTTTTCCTCTCTGTTGAGGCGAAGCGGTGCTTCCTCACGTGCAATACGCAGGAAAGATTCGATAATATATACATAGCCTGCCGCACCTGCGTCAACTACTCCTGCTTTTTTGAGCACCGGATTTTGCTCCGTCGTCTCGGCAAGAGCCTTTCTTGCGGATTCATATGCGGAGCTGAGAGCTACTCTTACATTATTTGTAGCCTTAGCCGCATCAAGTGCCGCTGTCGATGCCTTTCTTGACACTGTAAGTATCGTGCCCTCGCTCGGCTTCATTACCGCATTATATGCAGCCTCGACGCCTTGAGTGAGAGCCTCGGAAAATTCTATACTGTCTGCACTTTCCAGCTCACGTACACGCTTTGACAAGCCTCGGAACAGGAGCGACATAATAACTCCCGAGTTGCCTCTTGCGCCGCGAAGCAGTGCCATCGCAACTGTGTTTGCCACCTTGCCCAAATGCAGCTCTGCCTCACCGTTCAGCGCTGCTGCCGCTGAATTTATAGTAAGGCTCATGTTTATACCCGTGTCACCGTCGGGTACGGGGAATACGTTTAAATCGTTTAATTCCTGCTTATGTTCCTCGATCGCATAGGCTGCTTCAAGAACCATCTCCTTGAAGATCTCGCCGTCTATACGTTTTATCAATTTCCTACACCTACCATACGTTATTAATCGGTCATTATAGAGTCAACGCAAATATCCACCTTGCCGACAGTCACACCTGTCATGCGTTCAACATTATATCTTATCTCGCTTATGATCGAATTTCCTACGGCTGCAATATTCACACCGTGCCGTACAACTATATGAAGCTCGATATTAACGCAGTCCTCAAGCTTTTCTATCTTGATTCCCTGCTTATATGATTCGCGGCGCAATAGACCTATTATTCCGTCCGACTTATTTTTTCCCGCTATTCCGCGCACTCCGTAGCAGCTGTTCGCACATACGCTGACAATACCCGCTATAACGTCTGATGAAATATCAATTGTCCCGTATTTTGTCTGTAAAACCAAATTCAGCACCTCCTGTGGGGCGTTTGTGTCGGTAAATTATCCCTCTGATAATATTTTAATACAGCGTTTTGAAAAACGCAAGGGTAAACAGGCGTTTTTGATGCGAAAATAAATATAAATTCGTAAACTTTTTTCGAATTTTACTTCCTTATTTTTACAATACTGCCTGTATTGACAAATTTGTGCCTTTTTCGCTCTGCGTTTGTAATTGACAACGTCCCAATTTTATTATATTATATATTATGTGATATTGTTTTATTAATAAACCGAAAAATTTAACCTTGAAGGGAAATATACATGCCTAAAAAACAAAATTATGATAATGAAAGCATTCAAAGTCTTAAGGGTGCGGACAGAGTGAGAAAGCGTCCGGGAGTCATTTTCGGCTCCGACGGTCTTGACGGATGTCAACATGCGATGTTTGAAATATTGTCCAACTCCATCGACGAGGCTCGTGAGGGCTACGGCAACAGGATCATCGTCACAAGATTTCTCGACGGCTCTATCGAGATCGAGGATTTCGGCCGCGGCATACCTGTAGACTATAATCCCATCGAGAAGCGCTTCAACTGGGAGCTTGTATACTGTGAGCTGTACGCAGGAGGTAAGTACAAGAATCAGAGCGGAGAGAACTATGAGTTTTCGCTCGGACTGAACGGTCTCGGCTCATGTGCCACGCAGTACTCATCGGAATACTTTGACGCTGTTGTAAGGCGTGACGGATTTAAGTACACTCTTCATTTTGAAAAGGGTGCTATAGTCGGTGAGATGAAGAAAGAGCCTGCCGACAGGAAGCAGACCGGTACGATACAGCGTTGGAAGCCCGATATCGAGGTATTCACCGATATAAACATTCCGCTCGACCACTATAAATCCGTTTTGAAGCGTCAGGCTGTTGTAAATGCCGGGCTTAAGTTTGTGCTTCGCAATCAGACGGGTGAGAAAAGCTTTGAGGAATTTGAATTCGTATACGAAAACGGTATTGCCGACTATGTGCGTGAGCTTGCAGGTACGGAAACTCTCACCGATATCGTACCGCTCAGTGCAGAGCGTAAGGGACGTGACAGAGCAGACAAGCAGGATTACAAGCTCAAGATCAATGTGGCGTTCTGCTTCTCGAACTCCGTCAGCGTTCAGGAATATTATCACAACTCATCGTGGCTGGAGCACGGCGGTTCGCCTGCAAATGCCGTAAAATCAGCATTTATGTCGGCGATCGACGGTTATCTTCGTCAGAACGGTAAGTATACGAAAAACGAGAACAGGATCAACGCTCAGGATATCTTCGACTGTCTCTGTATCGTTACAAACTGCTTTTCAACGTACACCTCGTATGAAAATCAGACGAAAAAATCCATAACAAATAAATTCATACAGGAAGCAATGACCGACTTTCTTCGTCAGAGTCTTGAGGTCTACTTCATTGAGAACCGTGCTTCTGCCGAAAAGATCGCCGATCAGGTGCTTGTAAACAAGCGCAGTCGTGAGCAGGCGGAGTCCACAAGGCTGAATCTTAAGAAGAAGCTTACAGGCACGGTCGATATAGCAAATCGCGTACAGAAATTCGTTGACTGCCGAACGAAGGATCTGTCTCGTCGTGAGCTTTACATCGTTGAGGGCGACAGTGCGCTCGGCTCATGTAAGATGGGACGTGACGCCGAATTTCAAGCTATCATACCTGTACGAGGCAAGATACTGAACTGTCTCAAGGCAGAATACGATAAGATATTCAAAAACGAGATAATAATCGATCTGATGAAGGTACTCGGCTGTGGAGTCGAGACGAAGAAGCAGTCTAAGGAGGTAGGTGCATTCGATCTTGATTCGCTCCGATGGAACAAGATCATCATATGCACCGATGCCGACGTTGACGGCTTCCACATCAGAACGCTTATATTGACTATGCTGTACAGGCTCACTCCCACGCTCATCGAAAAGGGCTATATCTACATTGCAGAATCACCTCTGTTTGAGATAATTGCCGGCAAGGACACATATTTTGCGTACAATGAGCGTGAAAAAGAGGATATACTTTCAAAAATCAAGACGAAAAACGTTATCATCAACCGTTCAAAGGGTCTCGGTGAAAACAATGCCGACATGATGTGGCAGACCACCATGAATCCTCAGACAAGGCGTTTGATACGTGTGATGCCCGAGGATGCAGCTCACACAGCGGAGATGTTCGATCTTCTGTTAGGTGATAATCTCCAGGGACGAAAGGATTACATCACGGATAACGGTGCGCTGTATCTCGATATGGCGGATGTATATTGATCAAAAAATACAAAAGGACAGACGAAATGGCAAAGAAGAAAATCACTAAGCCGGAGGAGCCGACAGCTCCGATAATTATAGATGAGCAGCGAATAACCGATACCATCACCTCGAACTTTATGCCGTATGCGATGAGTATCATTATTTCCCGTGCCATACCGGAGATCGACGGCTTTAAGCCGTCCCACCGCAAGCTGCTCTACACGATGTACAAGATGAATCTCATCAACGGTCAGCGTACAAAGTCTGCCAACGTCGTAGGTCAGACCATGCGTCTGAACCCTCACGGTGACGGTGCCATATATGAAACTCTTGTGCGTCTTACTACAGGCAACGAGGCCTTGAATCATCCCTTTATCGACTCAAAGGGTAACTTCGGCAAGGTCTATTCACGTGACATGGCATATGCTGCATCACGTTACACCGAGGTCAAGCTGGACTCGATCTGCACCGAGCTGTTTTCCGACATCGATTTCGACTCCGTTGACTTCGTACCGAACTATGATAACACGATGAAGGAGCCTACGCTGCTTCCGACGTCGTTCCCGAATATTCTGGTCAGTGCTAATCAGGGCATTGCCGCAGGTATGGCAAGCTACATTGCGAGCTTCAACCTCAAAGAGGTATGCGAGACGACTATCGCACTCATTAAAAACGAGGAGCATGATATACATTCTACTCTCCGAGCTCCTGATTTCCCGACCGGCGGTGAGCTGATCTACAACAGAAAGCAGCTCGAGGCTATCTACGATACCGGTCGAGGTACATTCAAGCTGCGCTCCAAATGGCGATACGATCAAAAGTCAAACCTCATCGAGATATACGAGATCCCGTACACAGCATCCATAGAGGCTATCATGGATAAATGCACCGAGCTTATCAAGGCAGGTAAGGCTAAGGAGATATCCGATATGCGTGACGAGACTGACCTTAACGGTCTCAAGCTGACGATAGATCTGAAGCGTGGAACAGACCCAAACAAGCTCATGCAGAAATTATTCAAGGCTACACCTCTTGAGGACAGCGTACCCTGCAACTTCAACATCCTTGTTGGCGGCACTCCCATGGTACTCGGTGTACGAGGCATTCTGCTTGAATGGATAGCATGGCGTACAGAATGCGTCCGCCGCAGGACATGCTATACACTCGAGCGCAAAAAGGAAAGGCTGCACCTGCTCAAGGGTCTTTCGAAAATACTGCTTGACATCGACCGTGCGATACAGATCATACGCGGCACGGAGGAGGACAGCGAGGTCGTACCTAACCTCATGATCGGCTTCGGTATCGATGAGCTTCAGGCTGAGTTCATTGCCGAGATAAAGCTGAGAAATATCAACAAGGAATATATCCTCAAGAAATTAAAGGAGACCGATGAGCTCGAAAAGGAGATAGGCAGACTCGAGGATATACTCCGCAGTAAGGCTAAGCTCCAGAGCATCATTGTGACCGAGCTGAATACTGTCATTAAAAAGTATGCAAAGCCTCGCCGTACCGATATCATTTTCGAATCCGACATCCCCGAAATAGAGGAGGAGGACGATACTCCCGATTATCCTGCGACTGTATTTATCACAAGAAGCGGATATTTCAAAAAGATCACTCCGCAATCACTGCGTATGAGCGGTGAGCAAAAGCTCAAAGAGGGCGATGTGATGAATCAGATCATCGAGGTCACGAATAAGAATGAGATCATATTCCTGACGAACCTCTGTCAGGCATACAAGAGCAGAGTCTCCGACTTTGACGATTCCAAGGCAAGCGTCCTCGGCGACTTCCTGCCTGCAAAGCTCGATATGGATGAGGGTGAATACCCGGTATTCGCATTCATTCCGTCTTATAACAGTGACCATCTCATATTCTGCTTCGAAAATGGAAAGGTCGCACGTGTTCCGGTTGATTCCTACGATACGAAATCGAACCGTCGCAGACTGTCAGGTGCTTACAGTGACAAGTCTCCGCTCGTCGGTGCATTCCACATCACCGATGATATAGAGATCGCACTTGTCAGCACAGCCGGACGTATGCTGCTGTTCAGCACTGCATCTATCGCACCCAAAACCACCAGAAATACTCAGGGTGTGAACGTCATGTCGCTCAAGAAGGATGCTGTGATCGAATCCGCACGCAACGTCGGTGATATGATGATCGCAAATCCAAAGCGTTACAGGACAAAGACGCTTCCCGCCGCCGGTATGATACTCAAGTCCGAGGACGACGGTCAGATGATGATGAATGGCCAATGAAAGGATGAGTAAGCCATGAGTATATTCAGTATAACGTCCGACACGCTCTTAGCGGCTATCGAGGGGACATTATACACTCTCGAATTTCGCACTATCGCAAGTCTTTTTGCATACAGAACGCTCCTGTTTATCATTCCCCTTACATGCTGCTTCTTTATCGTATACAAAAAGCATATCAAGCTCCACAAGCTGCTGTTCATACCGATATACTTCGTCGTGACTGCGCTCGTGCTCTCGCCTGCAAGTGTGCTTTTGTTCTTCAAAAGCCTTATCTACAGCACGCTCGGCACATATTATACAAGCTACAAGGACATTCTTGCCGCAAATCTCCTGTCGGCGTATTTCATTACGGTGATATTCTATACCGCAACAGCCGTGATACTGGCTATGCTCTCCACCGTATTCTCACTTCGTCCGATAAGGCGTATCACCTACAGATTCAGACACGGTCTGTCCCATCTCATTATGCCTACAGACGATGATCTTGACATCAGCTGTGAGGTGAACAAAGCATTTCTCTCTGAGGATATCAGAAAACGTGCGGAGCATGATATCGCACAGGGGAATATCGGCGGAGCTTCCGTGCTGGTAAAGCAAAACGGTAAGGTCATGTACAAGGGCTGCTTCGGTAATGCGTCGGAGGATTCCGTCTACCGCATTGCATCTATGACAAAGCCTGTCACAGCCGCTGCGATCTTGATACTTGTAAGCCGTGGTCAGCTCGGACTTGATGATCCGATCGAAAAGTATCTTCCGCAATTTGCCGATATGGACATCGTCTCTCTCGATGAGAACGGTAATATAGTATCAAACGTAAAAGCCGAGACTAAGGTCACAGTACGCTCTCTGCTTACTCACACCTCGGGTATCGGCTGCGGTGAGGTATGGGAGCGTCAGTCAGCTCAGATGACCGATGATGTAAAGGCGTCACTGCGTGACAGTGTTGATTTCTATGCAAAGTCCGGTCTTGCCTTCGAGCCGTCCACCTCTCAGCTCTACAGTGCTACGGCAGCATTCGACATTCTTGCTCTGATGATCGAAAGCATCACCGGCATGGATTACAATGATTTCCTCCGTGAGGAGATATTCGAGCCGTGCGAAATGACAAATACTACCTTTGTTCCATTGGATGAGCAGTGGGAAAAGCTCATTGAGATGCACGACAAGGTCGATGGATGCAGCTGCACAGGAAGTACCATCGACGGCTGTGTATTTGAGGATTACCCATGTACGCACTATCTCGGCGGTGCAGGGCTTATTTCCACAGTCGAGGATTATTCGAATTTTGCGCAGATGCTTCTCAACAAGGGCAGGACTGCGAAAAAGCAGCTTGTCCCGTCTGAACTCATCGATGAGATGACAAAAGCCAATGTCCCCGAGTCTGTAATGCCCGGCAGCTGTCAATGGGGACTCGGTGTAAGAGTCATTACAGGTGAGGATTATAAGCTGCTGCCTGTAAATTCCTTTGGCTGGAGCGGTGCATACGGCACTCACTTCTTTGTCGATCCCGAAAACAGGATAACGGCTGTTTATATGAAAAACTCACGATATGACGGCGGCTCCGATGCTGTGACAGGCAAAAATTTTGAGCTTGACGTACATAATTCACTTATACGTATATAGAATGCTATGACAAAAGGACTTATACATGTTTATTACGGTGAGGGCAAGGGCAAGACGACCTGCGCCTTCGGTCTGGCGCTGCGTGCTCTCGGACACGGCTTTAAGGTGCTTGCGGTGCAGTTTTGCAAGGACGGAAGCTCCGGTGAGCTTAAGGCGCTGCAAAGCTCGGGTCTGAGCTTCACCCTCCTTGACGGCTTCGAGCCGTCGGGCAGCTTCAAAGCAGAGTACAAAGGCAGCTGTGCAGCTAAGACTGCGTATGAAAACGAGATCTCATCTGCCTTTTCACACATGCTCGACATCTGCAAGGACTATGACATGCTTATCATGGATGAGCTGACTTGGGGTATCTATTATAACGCCGTAGACTGCGAAACTGTAGTTGACTTCCTGAAAAACAAACCTGCACACCTCGAGGTAGTCATCACGGGACGATATCCTCCCCACGAGATACTCGCCATCGCCGATTACGCAACGGAAATGAAGCTCATAAAGCATCCCTTCGACAAGGGTGTCGAGGCAAGACACGGAATAGAATTATAACTTGGAGTATTAAATGTATATAAATAAACTAAATGCAATATTATCACAGATAAAGAATGCCGATACGGATGCAAAAAAGACTGCTCAGATGCGGCTCGACTCACTTGCAAAGCCTCCCGGAAGTCTCGGCAGGCTCGAGGAATTTGCGGTAACGCTGTCCGGCATCTTCGGCACTGTACCCGACTCACTCAAGCCACGCTGCGTTATCATTACGGCATCCGACAACGGTGTAGTTGACGAGGGTGTTGCAAGTGCGCCTCAGAATTTCACGCTCACACAGACGGTAAACTTTACAAAAGGGCTTACAGGCGTATGTGTTACTGCACGAATGGCTGAAGCCGACCTGATGATAGCCGATCTCGGTATAAAATCGGACGTCTCTGTGCCTAATGTTATCGACATGAAGATCGCTCATGGCACTGCCAATATTGCAAAAGGGCCTGCAATGAGCTATGACGACTGCGTTCGGGCGATACTAAACGGTGTAGAGCTTGTTCGCATGGCACGTGAAAAGGGCTATGTGATGGTAGGCGCAGGCGAGATGGGCATAGGTAATACTACAACAGCTTCTGCCGTACTCTGTGCGCTCACCGGATGCCGGCCTGCCGATGCTACAGGAAAGGGTGCAGGGCTGTCTAACGAAGCCTTTGAGAAGAAAATATCGGTGATATCACGTGCGCTCGAAATAAACTCACCCGACAGCAGTGATGCGATAGACGTTATCTCAAAGGTCGGCGGCTTCGATATTGCTGCAATGGCAGGTATTTATATAGGTGCTGCATATTACCGCATCCCTGCCGTGATCGACGGATTCATATCGATGGTATCTGCACTTTGTGCATATAAAATATGCGAAAAGGTACGTGATTACATGCTTCCGTCGCATTATTCCTATGAAAAGGGCAACAAGCTTGCGTATACTGCGCTTGGAATACAGCCTGTTCTCGATCTCGGTATGCGGCTTGGTGAGGGCAGCGGATGTCCCATAGCATTTATGCTTGCCGACACTGCATGTGCGCTGTATCATGACATGGCGACCTTTACCGAGGCGTGTGTGGACACGGAATATCTCGATGCTATCGGCGGCTTTGACAAATAATATCACACCTCGCATTCGAATATGCTTGACGTGACATGTAAACAGAGGTAGAATATACCTGTAAAATAAATTTTAGGAGATAAATCAAATGGTTATTATTGAAATGGCAAACGGTAAGAAAATCAAGCTGGAGCTGGACAGCTCTGCTGCACCTATCACAGTAGCAAACTTTGAGAAGCTCGTCTCCGAGGGCTTTTATGACGGACTTATCTTTCACCGTGTTATTTCCGGCTTCATGATCCAGGGCGGCTGTCCTCAGGGAACAGGCATGGGCGGCCCCGGTCATACCATCAAGGGTGAATTTGCTTCAAACGGCATAGACAATCCTATCAAGCACGTTCGTGGCGTCATCTCCATGGCAAGAGCTCAGAATCCCGATTCCGCAGGCTCTCAGTTCTTTATAATGCACGAGGATGCACCGTATCTTGACGGTCAGTATGCTGCATTCGGTAAGGTCGTAGAGGGTATGGATGTTGTTGACGAGATAGCTGCTGTCGAGACAAACTTCATGGACAAGCCTCTCGTTGAACAGCGTATGGCTAAGGTTTATATAGAGAATGCTTAAGATATCAGCTCCGATACCCAGAGAAAAGCTGCTCAACATGTCTTCACTTGCGCTAGCGCATACGGGTGATGCTGTGTTTGAGCTGCTTGTACGCACAAAGCTTGTCACCGACGGAAGACTTACCGCCGCAAAGCTTCACAAGCAGACTGTCGAGTTTGTACGTGCAGGTAAGCAGGCTGAGATGGCAAAAAAGCTGCTGCCGCAGCTTACATCGCAGGAGCATTCCGTATACACTCGTGGGCGCAATGCTCATGTTACTCACGTACCAAAGGGTGCTACTCCGGGAGAATACAGCTCGGCTACCGGACTTGAAGCTCTCTTCGGCTGGCTCTATCTCTCCGGCATGGCGGAACGTATAGAGGAGCTGTTCGAAATATGCGTAAGTGACAGCTCACCGTCAGCTTCAAGTGAAAAAGTCTGACTTGTTTTGAAATAAGCACGTCCTCCGTATTTTCGGATACGGAGGACTTTCTTTCCTCTGTTTACCTTGACATTAATGTCATATTGCTGTAGAATCAAATATATAAATGTTATTTTACGGAGGGTCATTATGTATAAATATGCGATAATCGGCTTTGGCGGACTCGGAAAGCTCCATATGACCAATCTTCACAAGCTGGAACGGAGCGGATACGATATAAAGCTTAGTGCATTATGTGCTACAAGCTCCGCATCGATAGGCAAAAACGTTGAGCTGAACCTCGGCACTGTGGACATGAGTGATATCGATCTGTCCGAATGTAATTTCTACACGGATTACAAGGAGCTTCTCGACAAGGAGGAGCTTGATTTCATAGTTTCCGCTCTGCCTACATACATGCATGATGAGGTCGCCGTATATGCATTGAATAAGGGTATACATGTATTTTCCGAAAAGCCGATGGCGCTGACTGCCGAGGGCTGCGAGAGGATGATAGAGGCGGCTAAGGCTAACAATAAAAGACTGATGATAGGACAATGTCTGCGCTTTGACCCTGCGATGCAAAAGCTTAAGGAGTATGTAGACAATAAGACCTTCGGAAAGATTTACCGTGCCGAGTTCTCACGCTACTCTCAGGTGCCTACATGGTCATCGAAGAACTGGATAATCGATCCCGCGCGAAGCGGCGGCTGCGTATTTGACATGCACATCCACGACGTCGATCTTATCAACTGGATATTCGGTATACCGAGCTCCGTGCGTTCTGCGGTAACGAGCGCAAAGGTAGGTCTTGAGGCTATATTCACGCAGTATTTTTACGATGATCTGCTCGTCACAGCTAACGCCGACTGGTCCATGCCGGCTAAATTCCCGTTTGAAGCGAGAACCTGCTTCAACTTCACCGATGCAACGGCAGTGCTCAAGGACGGTGTACTCAGGGTCTATACAGACACAGACGAGTTTGTGCCGGAGCTGCCCGAGGTCGATTCATTCATGGATGAGATGAAAGCGTTTCTCCGCTCCATTACAGACAACGTGGTATGCGATATAATTTCTCCAGAGTCGGTATATACTTCCGTGAGTCTGGCACTAAGGGAGATCGAATCGTCAAGAGAGCTGACGATGATCGATTTAAAATAACATTTGTCTTTGAAAGGATCATAAAATATGCGTAAATTTATTTTAGGCACAGACTGGTGGACAGACTGTGACGATGCTGTAGCGGTAAGGATCATAGCCGATGCAGCAAAAGCAGGCAAGATCGAGCTTTTGGGGATAGCTGTAAACGCATGTATGGAGCACTCTGTACCGTCGCTCGATGCATATATCCATCATGAGGGAATAGAAGCAGTCATAGGCATAGATCATTCTGCCACCGATTATACGGGAACTCCGACATTTCAGAAGCGGATCGCACCATTATATGTAAAATATAGCTCCAATGATGAAGCTGAGGATGCTGTACGGCTGTATCGCAGACTCATTGCGAATGCCGATGGCAAGGTCGAGATAGCTGAGATCGGCTTCATGCAGGTCATTGCAAATGTGCTGCAAAGCAAAGCAGACGACATATCTCCGCTTGACGGAGTTGAGCTTTTCCGTCAAAAGGTATCAAAGGTATGGGTAATGGCAGGAAAATGGGATGAAAACAACGGTAGAGAGCACAATTTCTGTCTTACATGGAAAGCAAGAGAAGCAGCGGAGGTATTCTGCCGCCTCTGTCCCGTTCCGATTACATTTTTAGGCTACGAGATCGGTGTAGACGTCATTTCAGCCTCCGGCTTAAAGGACGATGACATGCTTTGTGGGATAATGCGTGAGCACGGCTCACCGAACGGTCGTCATTCATGGGATCCGATGCTCGTACTTATGGCTATTGAGGGTGATGAGACCGAAGCCGGCTACGATACGGTATGCGGAAGAGCATATGTCGATCCTGTGACAGGTGAAAACAGCTTTGTAAGCTCCGAGAACGGCTTACACAAATATGTTACATGTAAATTCGCACCCGAATATTACGTAGAAAAGATAAACAGCATTGCTGTAAAATAATTTATCAGTTTGAAAGGTAATACCGACTATGACAGATCTTAAGAGCTCGTGCAGGATCGCACTCGTGCAGGCAGAGCCGATAATGTTTGACAAAGAAAAATGTATTGATAAAGCGATATCACTTATTTATGAAGCTTCAAAGCAAAATGCGGAGCTCATAGTATTTCCGGAGCTGTTTATCCCGGGCTATCCGATAGGCTTGAATTTCGGATTTTCCATGGGCAAAAGAACGGAGACTGGCAGAGCGGACTGGAAAAGGTACTACGATGCATCCGTAGTCGTCGGCTCGCCCGAATTTCTCAGGCTTTCACAGGCTGCATCTGAGGTACAAGCATACATAAGCATAGGCTTTTCCGAGCGTGATGCGGTAAGCGGTACGCTGTACAACAGCAATGTGATCTTCGAACCGGACGGAAGCTATAAGGTGCATCGTAAGCTCAAGCCTACAGGTACTGAGCGAGTCGTTTGGGGCGATGCTGACAGAGACTATTTCCCCATCACAGAAACACCATGGGGACCTGTCGGAGCGCTGATATGCTGGGAGAGCTATATGCCTCTGGCACGAGTGGCACTTTATCAAAAGGGCATCACGATCTATATCTCGCCGAACACGAACGACAATCCCGAGTGGCAATCAACCATACAGCATATTGCCATAGAGGGAAAGTGTTATTTCATAAATGCGGATATGATAGTTCGAAAAAGCTCGTATCCCTGTACGCTCAATGAAGCAAATGCCGTTGAAGCTCAGCCCGATATCGTATGTCGCGGCGGCAGCTGTATCATAGATCCTCGAGGTCACTATCTTACCGAGCCGGTGTGGGATGATGAGACGATCATCTATGCCGAGCTCGACATGCAGCTTCCTGTTGCCTGTAGGATGGAGCATGATCCGATAGGTCATTACGCAAGACCCGACGTTTTAGAGCTTATCGTACATGAAAAATGATCTCACTCAAAAATCAGCTTTGAGTTATTAATACATTGCAATTTCGGAGAAAACCATGGAAAAAGTATCACCCAAAAAAATTAATTTCGGAATAATATCCGTTATACTGACTCTCGCGTGGCCTACCATGCTTGAGCAGCTCATGCAAACTGCGGTGCAGTATGTCGATACCGCAATGGTAGGTACGCTCGGCACACATGCAACCGCTGCGGTAGGCGCTACCACGACAGTGAACTGGCTCATCGGAAGCACCACCTCTGCACTCGGTATCGGATTTCTGTCATTCATCGCACGTGCCTACGGTGCAAACGACAAGCAGGCTGCATCAAGGGCAGTTTCTCAGGCAGTACTTGCAGTGCTCGTATCCGGCTCGTTCTTTACCGTGCTGGCACTTTCACTCAGCGGAGTCGTGCCTACGTGGATGCAGGTAGACGAGCACATCAGACCTCTGGCATCACAGTATTTCTTCATAATCTATCTGCCGATGCTGCCCAGAACGGCAAGCACTATTTTCGGTACTGCGCTCCGTGCCGCAGGAGACACAAAAACTCCGATGAAGGTCGGAATTATAGTAAATATCATCAACGTAATATTGAATTTCCTTTTGATCTATCCCACACGCACTGTAAATATTGTGTCTCTTGCCTTTACTATGCCGGGTGCGGATCTCGGTGTTGTCGGTGCTGCAGCTGCAAGTGCGGCAGCGTACACGGTCGGAGGTATAATGATAACCGTAAAGCTGTGGCGTCATCCGCTCATCTCGCCAAGAGGTCAGTCCATCAAGCCCGACATGGCAATATTAAAGCCGTGCCTTAAGATAGCATTCCCGAATGTACTCCAGCGCTTCGGTACGTCTCTCGGCTATGTAGCCTTCGCTGCCATGATAAACTCACTCGGTGAAATATCGACTGCCGCTCACACGATAGCAAATACCGTTGAGTCCGCTTTCTACATTCCGGGCTATGGTATGCAGACCGCCGCCGCAACGCTTGCAGGTAATGCCTACGGAGCTCATGACAAAAAGGAAATGCGTGATCTTGCGGCGATGTTCATACCGATCGAGATCGTGCTCATGATAATATCCGGTGCATTCCTGTTTATTTTCGCACCGTCACTCGTCAGCATATTCTCATCGACCGATGAGGTCATAGCCCTTGGCACTACAGTTCTTCGTATGGTCGCAGTATCCGAGCCGTTCTACGGCTTCTCCATCATCATCGAGGGTATGATGCAGGGTGTCGGCAATACGAAAACGCCGTTTGCCTACAACATAGTGGGCATGTGGGGCGTGCGTATAGTAGGTACATTCATATGCACTCAGCTGCTCGGCATGAATCTTGTTTCCGCATGGGCATGTATGATATTGCATAATCTGCTGCTGTTCGTGCTGTACATGATCTGCTACATAAGAGGTACGTGGAATCCGCTGAACAACGAATGATCCTTTTGTGTACATTTCATAAAATTTTATATGTTTGCTTAATTATTATTGATATCATTGATTAAATATGCTATAATCAATGATATCAAATTTTATGAGAGCTGGTGTTTTCTTGGAACTTAAAGCTATAAAAACAATGTGCGACAGCATAAAAACAAACATCAACAAGGTAATTGTCGGCAAGGGCGAGGTCATCGATCTTATGCTCATTTCGCTTATTGCCTCCGGACATGTTCTGCTTGAGGATGTTCCTGGTACAGGTAAAACTCTTACCGCCAAGACGATGGCAAAGAGCATCGATGTGGAGATGAAGCGTATACAGTTCACTCCCGACCTGCTTCCGTCCGATCTGACAGGTATCAACTTCTATAATCAAAAAGCAGGTGAGTTTCAGTTCCGTGAGGGTGCAGTCTTCACAAATATACTCCTTGCCGATGAGATCAACCGTGCGACTCCACGTACACAGTCCAGTCTTCTCGAGTGTATGGAGGAGCGTCAGGTCACGATCGACGGAGAAACACGTAAGCTCTCCACTCCCTTTATGGTAATAGCTACGCAAAACCCTGTCGAAACGCAGGGTACGTTCACACTGCCCGAGGCTCAGCTCGACAGATTCCTCATAAAGATCGACATGGGTTATCCATCAGCCGAGGAGGGTGTGGATATCCTCAAGCGATTCAAGACCTCAAGTCCGCTTGATGAGATACAGAGCGTCGTTACAGCCTCCGAAATTTGCGATGCTCAGAGGAGCTATTCGTCCGTACATGTAAGTGATGCTATTTACGATTATATAATAAGGCTTGCGGAGGCTACAAGAGCAGACTCCGAGGTCATGCTCGGTGTCAGCCCACGTGGTACTCAGTCACTTCTTAAGGCTGTTCAGGTGGCAGCTATCCTCGCAGGTCGTGAATATGTAACTCCGGACGATGTAAAGAAGATGCTGAAGCCTGTATTCGGGCACAGGATCATACTTAAATCCTCATCGAGGCTCAAAAAGGGACGTAATTTGGAGGTGCTTGAGCAGATCATGGCAAAGGTACCTGCTCCTACCGAGGAAATAAAGGGATAATAATCGATAATTATTTCTAAGGGGGTGTGTCTTTTTGTGGGTACAGCGTCTATTCTTTGCGCTGATGATCGTTGCGGTGCTCCAATCCTTCTTCTTCAGGAAATGGAATCTCCGCAAAATGAGCTATAAGAGATATTTTTCGCCGACTATCGTCAACGAGGGCGAAACGGCTGAAATGATAGAAAAAATACGCAATGAAAAATTTCTTCCGATACCCTGGGTGCGTACAGAGGCTCAGACAAGTGAAAAGCTGCTCATAGGCAATGTTGAGAAAAACGACGGCAAGCAATACCATCGAAGTCTGTTCTCCATACCGCCGTACACGACAATTACACGCCGTCATAAGGTCGTCTGTCCGCACAGAGGCTATTATCACATAAAATCGGTATCGATCTCGAGCGGCGATCTTCTCGGTATCGGTACAAACAAATACATAGATATAGATACCGATTCTCATATCACCGTCTACCCGTCACTTATTCCCATAGACGAGATATTCACCATGAAAAACAGCTTTTCGGGTGACACTGTAGTTCGTCGCTGGATAGTCGATGATCCGTTTATGATAAAGGGTGTGCGTGATTACAATTTCAATGACCCTCAGAACAGGATCAACTGGAAGGCTACCGCCAGAGTCGGCAAGCTGCAGGTACACGACTTCGATTTCACCTCCGATATAAAGCTGATGATAATGCTGAATGTCGAGACTCAGGAGAATCAGTGGTCTACGACTAACGATGAGAGTCGTGCCGAGCGTGCGATATCGATCGCAGCATCCATAACTCAGCACTCTCTGGAGCATGGTATCGAGACCGGGCTCATGTCAAACGGTAAGCTCGTTGACAGTGAGAATGAATGCAGCCTCGAGCCTCGCTCGTCAGACGGTCAGCTGACCGAAATATTCACTCTTTTATCCAAGCTTACGCTTGTCAGGCGGTCTACCTATCAGACTATGCTCTCAAATGAGGCAGATAAAGTGACCTCAGGTGTAGACTATCTGCTTGTGACCTCGTTTGTAAACGAATATATCGAGCAAAGCATCGAGCGTCTTCGTGAAAACGGGAACAATGTGGAGCTCCTTATAGTAGAGGATACGGAACAGGACGGTGTTATCAATGGCTAATGCAAGAAAAACCGTCAATTTCTTTAGTGCATATATCAAGGTGATCCTTGAGATAATCCTTATACTGCCTGTACTATATCTTCTTTCGATCATAGCCGTAAGCGAGAGTAACAGAGTATTGCTTCTCGGTGCTATGATGATATATCCGATAATAGGTATTCTCGGTGGCAAAATATTCTCAGGCAACAAGGTGCTCCGTTTCCTGTCGGGCTTCGTCCTCTCTGCGCTTCTCGGCACAGCTATAACGCTGACACGCCTGACCGGTGCAGCTGAGATCATTTTCTGCTATGTGACTGCATTCGTGCTGTTTTACAGAGGGATGATGTACACAAGCGGTGAATGGCTCGATCTTCTGCCCTCGACAGCAGTTTTTGTCATCATCACCATTGATTTTATAGCGCTTCTGATCATTGGCATTGCTCCCGCTTTAGAGCCGTACAGACTTCTCGCCACTGTATCCGGGCCGTTTATAATCGTGCTTGCGCTGTTCATTATGAATCACCTGAATATGAAGCAGCTCTCCGATACCAGAAGTGCTGTATCTAAATCGGGGCGTATCGCAGTGGATAAGGGAATGAATATCCACAACAGACTATGGGTAGGTATCGTATTTGTTGCGGTGCTTCTCGTATCGACATGGCAGAACATGATAGATGCGCTGAAGTTTATCGCAGAAAAGCTTATGTGGCTGATAATGCAGCTTATCGGCAGTGACGATTCCTCCGGAGGTGGAAGCACTGTATCCGAAGCCGATGACATACGTGGGCTCATGGAAGCGGAGGAGCACATCTCAAATCCATTCTGGGAAAAGTTTTTGGAAATACTGACCGTCGTGCTGTCTGTCATATTTGTTATTGCGATAGTCACGCTGATAATAATCGCGATCTACAAGCTCGTAAAGGCGCTGTCGTCACTCATGAAGAATCTCATGGATAAGGACAGCTCACTTATCGAGGATATGGGCTATGTTGACAGCCGTGAATCGATCATGGATCTGAAAGATGCGCCGAAGAACTATATCAAAAAGCTGAAAAGCCGTATCGAGGAGCTGTTTGCACGTGAGCCGAAATACTCCGACATGGAGACAGCGGAGCAAAAGGCTACCTGGCTATATCGACATGCCGTAATAAGCGCCATGTCGTCAGGCTACAAGTACAGGATGTCAAACACTGCCTCTGAAACTCTGAATGAGATAAAGCCGGATTATGTAGGCAATAAAAACGATATCGACTTCATTGACGATGCGTACAACAAGGTAAAGTTCAGTGAAAGTCTTCCCGATATCAACAAAGCAGATCAGCTCGGAAGCTCAAAATAAAAGCACAGCAGTCTGTTTTGAAATAAACAGACTGCTGTTTTTTGCATCCCAAAGCTTTTTTGGGATGCATATCTTTTTCACGGCTGCTTTTGCAGCTTATATTTTCAGTTGCTTTGCGAAGCGAAAAGGTAGCCTACGCCTCGACGTGTTATTATAAACTGAGGGTCGTTCGGTGCATCCTCAAGCTTCTCACGAAGTCTCCTTATTGCCACGTCAACCGCACGCAGATCTCCGTAATATTCGTAGCCCCACACCTTTTCAAGCAGCTCCTCACGTGAGCATACCTTGTCGGGCTCTACTGCCATATACTTTAACAGCTCAAATTCACGTGCCGTCAGCTCCACCGATGCGCCTCTCTTACGCACGTCATGTGCATCAAAATATATTTCCAGCGTTCCCTGCTTGATATCGGGAACGGTGACGTCCTTTACGGGTGCTGTAACGGTGCGACGCAGATTCGCATGTACTCTCGCCAGCAGCTCACGCATGGAAAACGGCTTCGTTATGTAGTCATCCGCGCCGATCTCCAATCCGTAGACCTTATCTGTCTCCTCTTCACGTGCTGTGAGCATTATTATCGGCAGCTCCGATGTCTCACGAACCTTACTGCATACGCCAAAGCCGTCCATCCCGGGAAGCATTACGTCCAAAAGCATCAGATCATAGTTATCACTCAGAGCTTCTTCAAGTCCCGATATACCGTCATATACGGCTTTCACCTCGTAGCCCTCACGTTGGAGATTAAACTCAACTATATCGGCTATGGCATGTTCATCCTCTACGACCAATATCCTTGCCATATGACCCACCCTTCGTTTGATTATCTGTTTTGTGCAATATACATTGCGGCGATAGTCTTCGCATCGGTGATCCTTCCGCTGACTATCATTTCTTTTACCTCATCTGCCGAGAGCTTCACCAGATTTATATATTCATCATCATCGAAATCTGTATCGCCCTCTGTCAGCTCGGTTGCGATAAACAGGTAGAGTATCTCCGTCACAAAGCCGGGAGACGGATATATCTTTCCGATAGGCTCTATTTTACCTGCCGTAAAGCCTGTTTCCTCCTTCAGCTCACGAACAGCACATTCCAGCGGCGTTTCTCCATCGACCTTATCCATCTTTCCTGCCGGTATCTCATATATTTCCTCGTCGAACGGGTACCTGTACTGCTTTTCAAGATATATTTTGCCGTCACTGTCTATCGGAAGTATCGCGACCGCATCTACTCTTTCACATACCTCACGCAATGATTTTTTCCCATCCGGGAATACTACGTCATCGACTCTGACGCTAATCGTTTTTCCCTCATAAATGCGCTTTGATTCTACCGCTTTCTCATGAGGGAGGTTGTTTTCCAGCATTATATGTCCTCCGAATTACTTTTCGATATGCTCTGCGATATATTTTGCCACGCTGTCCTCTTCATTTGAGCCGATCGTCTCATCAGCCATTTTTATGACATCCGCCGATGCATTGCTTACCGCTATTCCCTTTCCTGCCATGCCGAACATCTCAAGATCCTCTGCCTGATCTCCGAACACGACAGAGTTATTTAATCCGATACCGAGTATCTTGCTAAGGTATGCCAGCATATCGCCCTTATTCGCATAAGCATCGGAAAACTCAAGGCGATAGAAATTCTTATAATATACGTCCTCTGTGAGCTTTATAGATATGCTGTCACCGTACTTCATCTTCATCGTATCTCTGAGCGGTATTATCTCATCGAGATGATACAGGAAGGTCACTCTCATTACCTCCTGAAGCGGCGCACAGTTCTTTATCATGCACATACGCTTGTCATTTCTCGAAATACGCACATCGATAAAGTTATCCTGAGCGTTATTGCAGGTCGTATCATAGAGCAGACGTTCCTCTCCGTCCTCGGTCTTACCGAAAATGAACGGATTCAGATGGAAATTCTTATTAAGTGTCATGATATCATTATAAATATCATGACCAAGCAGGTTTTTACGCAAGATTTCGCCTGTTGACGCATCAACAACGTATGCGCCGTTATGAACAATACAAGGAAGCTTAAATTTTACATCTTTGAGAATTTTCGACACTGTATAAAAGCTATGTGATGTGGAATATGTGATATTTACACCTGCATCTATTAGCTCATTGAGTATCTTTACACTGTTTTCACTGATAGTGCCATTCGAGCTCAGCAATGTACCGTCAAGATCTGTAACGTATAGTCTCTTCATAATCCATTTACTCTCCCTTTCCGAAAAATTTATTTATTATTCATCCAATGCCCAATCAATAAAGCATTTGACCTGCTCGTCCCAGTATTTCCAGCTGTGATCGCCGTTATCCTCTACGTACTTGACCGGTATACGCAGATCCTTGAGCAGATCGCGGAAGCGCTGATTCACATCATACAGTGAGTCGTTTCTTCCTATATGCTGATACAGTCTCGGCAGCTCCGCTCTTTCATTGAACCTCTTCTTGAGCATATATTTGACATCGTTCTCGGTATTTACAAGTGAGCTGTCACCCATAAATTCTTCTACATTGAAAGCACCTGAGAATGAACCTGCCGCAAAGTAACGCTCCGGCAGCAGCAGCGCATGACGCATAGCACCGTAGCCACCCATGCTCAAGCCGGCTACGAAGTTATCCTCACGCTTGTCGGAGAGTCCGAACGTGTCTCGTATCACTCTCGGCAGCTCCTCGCTGACATATGTCCAGTAATTGCCAAGCTCGCAGTTCAGGTAAAAGCTCCTGTTTACGGCAGGCATTACCACGGCGATATTTTTCTCACGTGCATAACGCTCTATAGATGTGTATCTGCACCAGCATGAATGATCGTCTGAAAGACCGTGGAGCAGGTAAAGCGTTTTCGTACCGTCGCCGACCTTATAGCCGTTCGGCAGGATCACATTTACAGTAACCGCAATTTCCAGAGTTTCGGAGATAAATTGATATGCAAGAAATGACATTATGTATCCTCCTGTTGTATGTATTTTTTATTAAGCGGCGAGCCTCGAAGCTGCATTGACTACAGTATTCCGAGACTTTTCAGCGCATATATCCAAATGAACATGGTCACTACGCTTCCGGCAGTTGAAAACGCAACGAGCTGTCCCGCAAGCTCTCCGTCATTTCCGCTCTGCTCGCTCATAACATAGCTTGACACAGCTACAGGTGAGCCGAACAATGCAAGGAGAGCGCCTACCGTACTGCCTCTGTAGCCCATAGCCACAGCTATCGGGATCATTATTGCAGGCATCATTATTAGCTTGCCGAGACATGTACTTATTATATACTTTGCGTTGGATTTAATACTTGAGAATTTGATCGTACCTCCGAGTGCGATAAGTGCCAGTGGAGACGCCATATTCGCAAGATCATCCATAACGGAGCATATCGCTTCCGGGATCTCTATCTTTAGGAGCATGAAGCAGTAGGACAATACAGCACCTATGATAAGCGGATTTTTTGCTATATCTATCAGCGTCTTTTTGTATGCTGCGAGATTATGACCCTCGTTAAGATATATACTCAAAACGATAACAGCCAGTATATTGAAAACAGGAATAACGAACGGGAGCAGCGATGCCGTAGTCCAAAGCTCACCCTCGCCAAACATATTTCTTACCACCGGCACTCCGAACAGCAGGAAGTTTGAGCGGTAGATGCCCTGTATCACGACGCCTATCTTTTTCTTATCCTTCACTATTCTCGGCACTATCAGCATCAGAATAGCTGTGACTGTGAGCACTCCCACGACAGCCATCACCACATACCTTGTATCAAACGAGGTGTTGTTTTTACGTGTGTCGTAAATGTTCATGAAAAGCATCACGGGCAGGAGCACCTTAAATGACACCTTATTTGATGCAGAGAAAAAAGCTTCGTTTGCGATCTTCAGCTTTTTGAATGCGAAGCCCAATGCCATGAGTACGAACAATGGAAGTATAGCGTTGATAGAAAATAGTAGGTTTTCCAAGGTATTGTATCCGTCCTTTCAAAGAGTGCGACCTGTATATATCCATTATACTCTTTGAATGACGAGAACACAAGTACATATTTGAAGAAAATTTGTGCATTTATTATTTTTAGGGCATATTGAAAGAACGGAAAAAATGTGGTATGATATATATAGTAAGGAAAGCAGCCGTTTTTTGAGACGGACATGCACAATTAAAACTGAAGAATGATTTGTATGGAGGACAATCGAAATGGCCGAAGCGTATGAAGATCTGTATACCATGCCGGTTGGCGCGTTGGGAATAATCGGTATGAAAGGCTGCGAAGCCCTTCTCGACAGCGTAAATAACTATATCACTATGTGGCGTCGTGACCTTCACGGTATACCTCAGGCTCTCTCCGGAGGCTACATGAGAGACAGCTACAAGATAGGTATCTCTAATCCGAGATTCGGAACAGGTGAAGCAAAAGCTATAGTAAAGCAGACAGTCCGCGGACATGATATTTTCATCATTGCCGATGTATTCAATTACGGAGTCACTTACGAGCAGTATGGAAAGACTGTATCTATGGGCCCTGATGAGCATTATCAGGATCTTAAGCGTATAATCGGTGCCGTCAGCGGTAAGGCAAAGAGGATCAACGTTATTATGCCTATGCTTTATGAAGGCAGACAGCATAAAAGAAGCATGAGAGAATCCCTTGACTGTGCGATCGCATTGCAGGAGCTTGAGCGCATGGGTGTTGAAAACATCATCACCTTCGATGCACATGACCCGAGAGTTCAAAACGCTATCCCGCTTAGCGGCTTTGAGAACGTTATGCCTACATATCAGATGGTAAAGGCTCTCTTAAGTACAGTTCCCGATATAAGCGTTGACCGTGACCATTTGATGATAATCTCCCCCGACGAAGGAGCTATGTCCCGTTGTACATACTATTCCTCAGTACTTAACATAGATCTCGGCGTATTTTATAAGCAGCGTGACTACAGCCGTGTAGTCAACGGAAAGAATCCGATCGTCGCTCACGTATTCCTCGGTGACAACGTCGAGGGTAAGGACGTTATAGTTGTCGATGATATGATCGGCTCGGGCGACTCCATGATCGATGTCTGCAAGCAGCTCAAATCAAGAGGGGCAAGAAGAATATTTGCCTGCGCTACGTTCGGACTTTTCTCCGAGGGTCTCGACAAATTCGATGAGGCTCATAAGGCAGGTATCATAGATTACGTGTTTACTACAAATCTTATCTACCGCACACCTGATCTCCTTTCACGTGAGTGGTATGCAGAGGTAGATATGGCAAAATACATCGCGCACATTATCAACATCCTCAACCACGACATGTCCTTAAGCTATATTTTGGATCCGTCGCAGCGTATAAGACTCCTTCTCGATGATTATAAGCGCGGAGTTAAGATCGACTAACATTTTATATATGAAAGGAATACAGTAGTATGGAAATCAAGAAAATTCTCACCACAACACCAAAAGCAAAGCCGGATGAGTCCAAGCTTGGCTTCGGTAAATACTTCACAGACCATATGTTCGTTATGGATTATACAGACGGTATCGGCTGGCATGATGCAAGAATAGTTCCTTACGCTCCTCTGGAGATGGATCCTGCCACGATGTGCTTCCACTACGCACAGGAGACCTTTGAGGGCCTTAAGGCATACCGCAGAGAAGACGGAAAGATCCAGCTTTTCCGCCCGATAGAAAACGTTCGCAGACTCAACCGCAGTGATGAGCGTCTGTGCATCCCGTATATCCCCGAGGAGGATGCTCTTCAGGCTATCAAGGAGCTTGTTAAGGTAGATGCTGACTGGGTACCGAAGAACTACGAAACATCTCTTTACATCCGTCCGTTCGTTATCGCAACAGATATTGGTGTAGGCGTTCATCCGTCTCACACATATAAGTTCATCATCATCCTCTCTCCTGTCGGAGCTTACTATGCAGAGGGCGTTAACCCTGTTAAGATCTATGTTGAGGATGAGTATTCAAGAGCAAGCGTAGGCGGCACAGGCTTTACAAAGGCTGCTGCAAACTATGCTATCTCACTGGCAGCTCAGGAAAAGGCTGCAAAGCTCGGCTATTCTCAGGTCCTCTGGCTTGACGGTGCTGAAAAGAAGTATGTTGAAGAAGTAGGTACAATGAACGTATTCTTCAAGATCAACGGTGAGGTCATCACACCTGCACTCGGCGGTTCACTGCTTCCGGGTATCACAAGAAAGTCCACCATCGAGCTTCTTAAGCATTGGGGCGTTCCGGTAAGCGAGCGCAGACTTCCCATCGCTGAGGTCATGGCAGCAGCAGACAACGGTACACTTGAAGAGGTATTCGGCACAGGTACAGCAGCTGTTATCTCTCCTGTAGGCGAGCTCTGCTACGAAGGAAAGACAGTAACGATCTCCGACTTCAAGATCGGTGAGCTGACACAGAAGATCTACGACACACTCACAGGTATTCAGTGGGGCAAGCTCGAAGATCCGTTCGGCTGGGTAGTTGAATTATAATAAGTATATAAAAAACAGCCATTCAAATGCTTTATCGCATTTGGATGGCTGCTTTGCATTCTGTCGTTTTCTCGCAACAGCATGATTTCCGAGCTTTTTTCACAGGAATAGCCTACGATCATTTTCATGACGACTGCCGTGATGCTCAGCTATATAGCCCAAACGATTTATTTCTCCGCTTCTTATGAAGCTCTCGTTCCATTAAAGGTGCGCTCTGTCATGCTTTGACAGCGGCTGTGCCTTCATCTTATATTTACGCATCAAATACGCTGCAAGCATCTGCATATCCTCGACATTTCCTCGCTTCAGCTCAAGCTCTGCCTCCTTGAATCGCTCTCCCGATGCGAATATTCCCTCGTCCAGTGCAAGCTCACATACTGTATCTGCACTGACTCTGAGAAGCCGTACAGAGCGTGTATATTTCACCTCTGCCGACGGTATAAGCTCTCCACGGCGCAGCTTTTCCACTGTGCTCTCGTCAATTCCAACAGCTGCAAGTCCTTCAATGCAGCTTACAGGGAATTTTTTAAACATTCCCTCATTTATGTGCTCTCTTGGGACGGTGTATTCATATTCTTCACGTATTTTTATGCTGTCGTGCTCGTCTTTTCCTTTTTTCTTAAGGCAGCATACTATATCATCTACGCCGCCGCAGCTCTCTCTTCTCAATCGCAGCGATATTCCGCAGGAGTCGAGATATCCGTCTCCCGTATCAAAATATACCGAATGATGTGACCTTCTTTCCGTAGTGGATATCGATAATATCTCCAGACGTGGATCTTCGTAAAGTGCTTCAAGCTCAAATGCTGTATCTATTGATAATTTGATTTCTGTTTCCATTTTCAACCGCCCGCTTCTCGGGCATTCTCCTTAGATCGGGATTTGCTCAGTTTCTATATTATATGATAAAATGCACTCATTTGTCAACTTAAATTCTGTTTCCATTATATACACTATATCCTCGTATCATACACACGTAATCGGTAAAGCGCACAAAAAAACTAAAACGTATCATCATATTAAGAATAAACACTTGAAAAAAGCGGTGCGGATATCGTATAATAAATATAGCAGATCAAAATCGGAGGAGCTATATAATACCGTGGACAAAGCAAAAAGGATCCTATTCCGAAAAAAGGCAAAGAAAAAGACTCACAGCTACGAAACAGACAGAATATCATCGGAATCTATAAAAGCACCGGAGCAGGTCATGATACCTATGCGGATGTGTATCGGCAGAGAATGCACTCCTGTGGTAAAGCTCGGTGAGCATGTCAGGATAGGTCAGCGGATCGGCGATACGGATGACCCCGACTCAGTACCGATATACTCATCCATGTCAGGCATCGTAAAGGAGATCGAGCCTATGCTCTGTCCGAACGGTGAATATACTCGCTCGGTGATAATAGAAAATGATATGTCGTACAAAGCATACTCTCTGCCGTCACACGACGAATCGGAAAGCCTTACGGCAGACGAGCTTGTAAGCAGCATACGTGAAGCCGGGATATCCGGGCACGGCAGTGACGAGCTGCCTCCTCACGTAAAGCTGCGCTCCTCTATCGGTAAAGCAGACACACTCATAATAGACGGTACCGACAATGAGCTGTATGTAACGTCTGCCTGTCGTATAATGCTGGAAAATACCGACAAGGTCATAGGCGGTATCAGACTGCTGCTGAGTATTTTACCGAACGTCAAATGCTTTATCACGATAAGCAGCACCTGCGGCGATGCGGTCAATGTAATAAATCGCATTATAGGAAACGACAGCCGTATAAAAACGGTACAGCTCGACCCAAGATATACTGTCATATCCGACTCACAGCTTATACGCTCCGTAATGAGTGAGGTCGATCATGACACGGATGAGTCGAAATGTCTTGTGCTCAACGCCGAGACGGTATACAGAATATACAGCGGAGTGATCTCGGGCAAGCCTATGACGACTAAGCTCGTCACGGTATCAGGCTCTGCGATAACACATCCCAAGAACCTGAGAGTACCTATCGGAGTATCCGCAAGGCAGCTCGTAAAAGGTGCAGACGGACTCAAGGATGAGTCATGCACTGTCATTCTGGGTGATCCTATGGAGGGATACGTGCTATCCTCCCTTGACGTACCGATCACAAGTGCGGTGAATGCTCTGACGTCGGTGCTTGACGATGAGGATCGAGTCGGGAGCAGTCGAGAGTGCATCAGATGCGGCAGATGTGTTGATGTATGTCCGTCGGAGCTCATGCCTCTGTACATCTACAAGTATGCGTTAAAGGGTAATTACGATAAATGCTATGCACTGAACGTCTCCGACTGCATCGAATGCGGAGCATGTATGTTCGAGTGCCCTTGTGAGCTTGAGCTCACATACACCTTTCAAAGCGTTAAGGCAAGGCTTAATGATAAAAGATCTCGCTGACCCAAGCTCCGTTTTATTTTCATTTGAAAGCAAGGTTATAAAGATGAATAAAGCACCAAATATCAAAAGTGAAAGCTCCACTCACAGCATCATGCTTGACGTTATCATATCTCTGATCCCGGCGGTACTTGTCAGCATATTTCTGTTCGGTGCGAGAGTCCCGGTGATCATTGCGGTCAGCATATGCTCCGCTCTGCTTTTCGAATGGCTCTCCTGTAAGGTATTACAGCGACAAAGCAGCTTAGACGACCTGTCGGCTGTTGTAACGGCTATACTTTTTTCACTTATGCTGCCTGTATCCGTACCGTTGTGGCTGCCTGCTCTGGGTATGCTGATAGCTATCGTTCTCGCAAAGCAGCTGTTTGGCGGTATAGGAAAGAATATACTCAATCCCGCTCTTACAGCATGGGCAACGCTCAGGCTCATATTCCCATCCTACATGACATATTTTACAGCACCTCGTCAGGCACTCAGCATCCTCGGAGGTGTTGATGCAGAGGCTGTGACTACTCCGCTTGGAGTGCTTTACGAGGGTGGAGCTATATCCGGAGTCAATTGGCTCGACATGCTTTTAGGTCAGACTGCCGGCTGTCTCGGTGCTACGAGTGCCGTAGCGCTGATGGCAGGAGGCGTATATCTTCTCATAAGAAAGGTCATCTCTTACAGGACAGCCGCAGCATATCTCGGCACAGCTGCCGTGATAGCATTTATTTTCCCCGGTGCAGGACTTGACAACTTCGTTTGGACTGCATGTCAGCTGTTTGGCGGTACTCTGATGCTCAACGCCGTATACATGGCAAACGATTATACAACGTCACCTGTAACCAAGGCAGGTCAATGGGCTTACGGCTTCGGCTGCGGTGCTTTTACGATGCTTTTCCGATACCTCGGTGCGTACCCTGACGGTGCTCCGTTTGCAATACTTATAATGAACCTTTCATCGAGAGCATTAGATATGCTGTTTCGTCCGGGTTTTATCAAAAAATTACTCGTTAAAAACAGAAAAGCGTAATTAATTGTTGCAGTAAGACTGTATTTATGCTATAATACAAAGCGATATATTCTCATGTGCAGGCTTTATTTTACACTTGCACGTAAAAATCAAGAGAAAAGCGTGGTCACTATCATGGCAGAAGCAAAAACCAATGCACAGCGCATTGTTGAAAAATCGGGAATAAATGTTGAGATGCATTCCTACGAGGTAGGCGAGGCTCTTGACGGTATCACAGCGGCAACGAAGCTGGGACGTGGAGTTGAGGAGGTCTACAAGACGCTCGTCACACGAGGTGCGAAAAAGGAGATATATGTTTTCGTTATCCCTGTGGCAGAGGAGCTGGATCTGAAAAAGGCAGCAAAGGCGGTAGGTGAAAAGAGCATAGAGATGGTACACCTCGATGAGCTGCTAAAGCTCACGGGCTACATCAGAGGCGGCTGCTCACCTGTCGGAATGAAAAAGAAATACCGCACTACTATAGATTCCTCCGCAGAGCAGCGCAGCACTATCATCATCAGTGCCGGACGGCGAGGACTTCAGATGGAGCTGTCACCGCTCGAGCTTGCAAAGCTCACAGACTCGCAGTTTTGCGATATAATCAAATAATAATAAAGGAATTGATATAAAATGGAAGCTATTACATCAAAATTACAGAAAATCGTCGGTGATGCGTTCGAAAAATGCGGATATTCACGTGAATTTGCCGTAGTCACCACCTCCGACAGACTCGATCTGTGCCAGTTCCAGTGCAACGGTGCGTTCGCCGCAGCTAAGAAGGTGAAAAAAGCACCCTTTATCGTAGCTGAGGAGGTCGCAAAGGTATTGGCTGAGGAGCCGATATTCGAAAAAGCCGAATTTGCAAAGCCCGGCTTCATCAACATGACATTAAGTGATAAATATCTGCTCGATCACATCAACAGCATATCAAATGACGAGCATCTTGGTATCGTACAGGCCGATAAGCCGATGAAGATCGTTCTCGACTACGGCGGCCCTAACGTTGCAAAGCCTCTGCATGTAGGTCATCTGCGCTCTGCGATCATAGGTGAAGCTATCAAGCGTATCGCACGTGCATGTGGTCACGAGGTCATAGGTGATACACATCTCGGTGACTGGGGACTCCAGATCGGTCTTGTTATCGCAGAAATGTCCGAGCGTTACCCGAGCTACAGCTGCTTTAGCGAGAATTTCAATGCAGCTACCGATGAGCTGCCCGAGATATCACTTGCCGAGCTGAACGAGATATATCCCTTTGCGTCAAAGCGTGCAAAGGAGGACGAAGCGTTCAGCATAAAGGCTCATGCCGCAACCGCAGAGCTGCAAAGAGGACATGCCGGATATATCGCACTCTGGAAGAAGATCATGACTGTCTCCGTAGGCGAGATAAAGAAGGACTATGAGAAGCTCAACGTATACTTCGATCTCTGGTACGGTGAAAGCGATGCCGGTAAATATATCCCCGAGCTGCTTGAAATACTGAACGAAAAGAAGCTGCTTCGTGAAAGCGACGGTGCTCTCGTCGTTGACGTAGTTGAGGATACGGATAAAGCTCCGATGCCTCCCGTCATTATCCAGAAATCGGACGGCTCAAGCATTTACGCTACCACAGACCTCGCTACGATCATTCAGCGTGAAAAGGATTTTGCACCCGATGCTATATGGTATCTGACCGACAAGCGCCAGGATATGCACTTTACGCAGGTATTCCGCTGTGCAAAGAAGGCAGGACTCGTTCCCGAGACTACGGAATTCGGTCACTATCCGTTCGGTACGATGAATGGCAAGGACGGCAAGCCATACAAGACTCGTGACGGCGGAGTTATGCGTCTGGGTGACTTTGTAAAGACGATCATTGACGGTGCGCTTGAGAAAATGACCGCTTCGGAGTATGTAAACGAAGCTGACCGTGAGGACAATGCTCGTAAGATCGGTGTTGCCGCCATCAAATTCGGTGATCTCATAAACCATCGTGCCAAGGACTACGTATTCGATATCGATAAATTCCTGTCCTTCGAGGGTAAAACAGGAACATACATCCTCTACACGATCACAAGGATCAACTCCATTCTCAAAAAGCTCGCTATCTCCACAGATGAGGTATATCCGATTGAGGGTATCTACTCCGATATCGAGCGTGAGCTTATACTCAAGCTGTCACTTACCACGAATGTATTTGCTCGTTCACTCGCTGAAAAAGCTCCGAACTATATCTGTGAGAATCTGTTTGACATATCCTCACTGTTCTCGACATTCTATCATGATAATCACATAATAGACGAGCAGGATAAAGCTAAGCGTGATTCCTGGATCGCTCTCATGCTGCTGACACGCAGAGTGCTCTGCATGTCGCTCGACGTACTCGGCATTGAAACCGTCGAATCCATGTAAAGACATATTATTGTAAAATCCTCCGCAGTATGGTACAATAGTATCACACTGCGGAGGATAATTATATAATGGATAAAAAACATGCTATTTTAAATAAATACTTCGGCTATGCGGACTTCCGCAGAGGTCAGGAGGAGCTGATCGATGCTCTGCTGTCGGGACGTGATGCGCTCGGTATCATGCCGACCGGAGGTGGAAAAAGCATCTGCTACCAGCTTCCGGCTCTGATGCTGCCCGGTATCACGCTCGTTATATCACCTCTGATCTCGCTTATGAAGGATCAGGTCATGTCACTTGAGAATGCAGGTATCCCTGCGGCATACATAAACAGCTCACTGTCGTTTGAGCAGATCAAATCCGTATGCTATGGTATGCGCTGCGGCAGATACAAGATAATCTACGTCGCACCCGAGCGCCTACTTGCCGACGGCTTTACGTCGCTCATGCAGGAGCTCACCGTTTCACTTGTGGCGGTGGACGAAGCACACTGTATTTCACAGTGGGGTCAGGATTTCAGACCGAGCTATCTGAAGATCGTCGAATTTCTGAACAGACTTCCACATCGTCCCGTGATCTCAGCCTTTACCGCTACCGCTACGTCGCAGGTACGAGATGACATTGAGCGAATACTGGAGCTTCGTGACCCTGTACGTATTATCACGGGCTTCGACAGACCTAATCTGAGCTATGAGGTGCTCACTCCGCAGCAGAAGCTAAATGTGCTTCGTCAGCTCGTATTCGATCGTCGTGACAGAAGCGGTATCATCTACTGCACTACACGTCGTGAGGTGGAGCATCTATGTGATGATCTATCAGACCGCGGTATCATGGCAACTCGATACCATGCAGGCTTGTCCGACGATGAGCGCCGACGCAATCAGGATGATTTTATATATGATCGGCGCACCGTTATGGTAGCTACCAATGCGTTCGGTATGGGTATCGACAAGTCAAATGTATCATACGTTATCCACTACAACATGCCGAAGAGCCTTGAGGCTTACTATCAGGAGGCAGGACGTGCCGGACGTGACGGTGAAGGTGCTGAGTGTATCCTGCTCTTTTCAAATGCCGATATACATACAGCGTTATATATGATACAAAATCCGTCCGAAAACGAGGAGCTTACTGAGAGTGAGCGCAAGCTCGTGATGCATCAGGATATGGTAAGACTTCGTGCCATGATCGGCTATTGCAGGACTACGGAGTGTCTGCGCGGCTACATACTTGACTACTTTGGTCAGGCTCACAGGAAGAAATGCGGAAGCTGTGGAAATTGCCGTGCAAGGATAACTCTTAAGAGCATCACAAAGGAGTCACAGATCATTCTCTCCTGCATCAGGCGCATTAAGAACCACATCGGCTTCTCCGTCGGTGCTTCTCTTGTAGCCAAGGTGCTGTGCGGAAGCTCCGAAAAAAGGATACGTGAGCTTGGGCTTGATGAGATAAGTACCTATGGTCTTCTGGGAAGTCTTGCTCCTGCCGACGTTCGTGCCATGATAGATCACCTTGAAATGCAGGGGTATATTTTTACAGATCCGCTGACAAAATCGCTGCTGCTGTCGGAAAAAGCACGTGAGGTATTATTTGACGGTAAGAATGTACTGATGCCGATAAAGCAGCCTCCGACTGCATCTGTCGAGCAGCATGATACAGTACGAAGGGAAGAGACAAAGAGGTTTGACGGTGAGCTGTATGAGCTTCTAAAGGAGTGTCGATTGAAGCTAGCAAGGCTTGCAGGCGTTCCTGCATATATTATTTTTTCCGATGCATCTCTTACCGATATGGCGGCAAAAAAGCCTACCACCATTGACGAGTTTCTCACGGTAAACGGTGTAGGCGATGTGAAAGCGAATAAGTACGGTAAAAAATTCATCGAGGTCATAAAGAAATATACAAATAAATAAATCGGCGGGAGCAAAGCTCTCGCCGATTTTCGTTGCTCAATTGTCTTATGCCTGCTGAGGAGCCTCTACAGGGCATACGCCTGCGCATGTACCGCAATCGATGCAAGCATCGGAATCGATAACATACTTGTCGTCACCTGCGGAAATGCAGGATACAGGACATTCAGCTTCACATGCACCACAGCTGATGCAAGCGTCAGTGATCTTATAAGCCATTAGAAAATACCTCCATTAGAATTTTAACTATATTATACCACACGTAACAAAAAAATCAAGTGATATTTTCACTTATATTGTAAATACTTGAATCTTTTTTATCCTCTTTCACTGTGTTCTCCGCACATGCTGACAAAATATTCGAACAAAGGCATCATATTCTGCATTTCGAAATTTTCTTCTCCGATCATTCTCTCCGGGTGCCACTGTACTGCACATATCGGTAACGACTCATGCTCTATCGCCTCTATCACACCGTCGTCCGCTACTGCCGCCACCTTTAAGCCCTTGCCGCATTTCTTTACCGACTGATGATGATGCGTATTTACTGTAAATTCGTCTCCGAACAGCCCGTTAAGGAAGCTGTCCTTATCCGTTCTCACCCGATGTGCATTTTTTCCCGGTATTATGCTCTCACGATGCGTAGGCTTCTCTACCATCGTCGGTATGTCCTGGATTAGTGTGCCGCCCATCGCAACATTTATGAGCTGTATACCTCTGCATACGCCGAACATAGGCTTTCCGAGCTTGTAAAACTCTTCAAATACGCAAAGCTCCATCTCATCCAGTCTTTTAACGATATTCATGTCCTCTTTGTACGGTGTCTCGCCATATCTTATCGGATCAATATCTGCTCCGCCTGTAAATATTACTCCGTCGCAGATATTCGCATACACCTGCGGATCGCCCATTGCCGACAATATCGGTACTCCACCTGCCTTTATGACAGCACGACAGTAGTTTTCCTTGATCCTTATCAGCTCTCCTACTCCGAAATCATTCGGATCCGCCGTATATTTATGCGTTATCAAGATCACAGGCTTCATTTTTTCCGTTTCCTTTCATTTATTATTGTCATTTTATTACATTATTTAAGCTTATTCACGTGATCTGCGATATATTTTCATATAGTAAGCAAAAATTTATAAAATTAATCTTGCAATCTTATCAAATAGGTGATATACTAACATTTGCTTATATTTATTTAAATTTTTTGGGAGGAAAAACTGATAAAATGAAGAAAACCAAATTTGCAGCGCTTATGC
>CAYWVF010000001.1:0-146382 GCA_964461815.1 uncultured Oscillospiraceae bacterium | reverse complement strand
ACAGATCATTGCGGAGGTGGATGCAATATGCAAATAAAAGAATATAAACCCTTGATAGTAGCATTCTGCTGCAACTGGTGTTCCTATGCAGGTGCTGACCTTGCAGGTAACAACCGTTTAAACTATCCGGCTGACATCAAGATCATCCGTGTACCATGCTCCTGCCGCGTTAACCCAATGTTCGTGCTTCGTGCATTCCAGCGCGGTGCAGATGGCGTTATAATATGCGGTTGCCATCCCGGTGACTGTCACTATACATCCGGTAACTACTACACAAGACGCCGTATGGCACTCCTCTTCTCAATGCTTGATTATCTCGGCATTGAAAAGGAACGTACCCGTGTTGAATGGGTCAGTGCTGCTGAAGGTGCAAAGTTTGCCGCTACAATGAATGATTTCGCTGAGACCGTTGCCGCTCTTGGTGAAAACAAGAGATTGGAGGATCTGCGATGCAAAAAATAACACGTAATGTATTGATCGATAAAGCTGTTTCTCTGCTTAACGACGGTACAGTGACTCGTGTACTCGGTTGGAGAACAGGCGAATTTGCATACGATATCACTCCTGCCGTATTCACAGACGCTAAGGATATTGAAGAGAACTTTGTGTGGAACGATTTCTGCGGTGCAAACTTCTCCAAGTACCTTGTAGCTCAGACACGTAAGGGCGAAGGTAAGATCCTTGTCTTCCTTAAGCCGTGCGATACATACAGCTTTAATCAGCTCCTCACAGAGCATCGCTTCGACCGTGAAAAGGTCTACGCAGTCGGTATTCCGTGCGAAGGTATGGCTGATATCAATAAAGTAAAAGCAAAAGTCGGTGAAGGTATCGTTGCGATCAATGCCGACGGTGACAATCTTGCTATTAATACGCTTTACGAAGATGCAGCTATCTTAGTAGATGCAAAATCCGTTCTTGCGGAGCGCTGCATAAATTGTAAGAGCAAAAAGCACGTAGCATATGATGAGCTTATCGGTGAGGATGGCGAGGTCATCGAATCCGGACGCTTTGATGAGGTTGAGAAGCTTGAAAAAATGACTGCCGATGAGAGATTTGCATTCTGGCAGAACGAGCTTTCACGCTGCATACGCTGCAATGCATGTCGTGATATCTGTCCGGCATGTACATGTGAGAAGTGCGTATTTGAAAATCCGAAATCCGGCGTGGAAAACAAAGCCGCAGCTAACAGCTTTGAAGAAAAAATGTTCCATATCATACGTGCATTCCATGTAGCAGGTCGCTGCACAGACTGTGGTGAATGCTCCAGAGTATGTCCGCAGCACATTCCGCTTCACTTACTCAACAGAAAGTTTATAAAAGATATTGATTCTTTCTACGGCGAATATCAGGCAGGTGCCGAAGTTGGCTCAAGAGCTCCGCTCGTCAACTACACAACAGATGATATCGAACCGTCAGATGTATTTAAGGGGAGGGACGGAGTAGATGCGTAAATGTTCATTAAATACTCTTGATAACGTATTTGCTGCTATTAATAATGCTGCAACGTTGTATCTTCCTGTTGATAATTCCGAAGGTAATGCAGTGTACACACAGTGGGCAGAGGGCGCAAAATGGTCCGATGCTCTCAACACAGTAAAAAGCCCTAAGGACTTCTTCTTCCCCCAGCTTGAAAATATGATGGAGTTCAAAACATCGGGAAAGAACATCGAGATAATCGATACACGTAAAGCAAGCGAAGATTTCGTTGTTTTTGGTGTGCGTGCTTGTGATGTTAAGAGCTTCGAGATACTTGATCGTGTATTCCTTGTCGAGCCTGTTGACAGCTACTACGCTACACGTCGTGAGCATGGTATTATTATCTCCGTAGCATGCACAAGACCTACGGAAACATGCTTCTGTCAGACCTTTGGCATCGATGCTACAATGCCTGCAGGTGATATCACAGTTTGGAAAACAGATTCAGAGGTTTTCTGGCAGGCTAACACAGAAAAGGGCTCTGCTCTGATGGCAAAAATAGAGTCTCTCACAGAAGAATGTGATACAGACGCTGTTGAAGCACAGAAGGAAAAGACAAAGTCCATTCTCAAGAAGCTGCCCCTTGCTGATCTGAAGACAGATGATTTCGGCGGCGGTAAAACAGAGAAATATTTCAATTCACCCGAGTGGGCTAAGCTCTCCGAATCATGCCTCGGCTGCGGTACATGTACATTCGTATGCCCAACATGCCAGTGCTATGATATCAAGGATTTCAACACAGGTAACGGCGTAGTTCGTTTCCGTTGCTGGGACTCCTGCATGTATTCCGATTTTACAAGAATGGCTCATGGCAACTCCCGTCTTTCTCAGCTTGAGCGTTTCCGTCAGAGATTCATGCATAAGCTGGTATATTATCCCGAAAACAATGACGGTCTGTTTAGCTGTGTAGGCTGTGGCAGATGCCTTTCAAAATGCCCGATATCAATGAATATCGTTAAAGTAATGAAGACGATCGGAGGAAAAGATGATGAATAATAAAACAGAAACTTTGATTCCGAAGCTTGGTGTCATCACCGATGTTCGTATTGATACACCTGATGTTAAAACATTCCGTGTAGTATCACCGGAAGGCAAGAAATTATTCGAGCACAGACCCGGTCAGTGTGCAATGCTCTCTATCCCTGGTGTTGGTGAGGCTATGTTCTCTATCACATCCTCTCCTACAAACAAGGAGTTTATGGAATTTTCCATTAAAAAGTGCGGCTGCGTAACAGAGTGGCTGCATCAGGCCGAGGCAGGACAGCAGGTCACAGTCCGCGGTCCATACGGCAATCCTTTCCCTGTTGACGATGCATTCGTCGGTAAAGATCTTCTTTTCATAGCAGGCGGTATCGGACTTGCTCCGCTTCGTTCGGTTATCAATTACTGCCGTCATTACCGTGATCGTTATGGCAAGATCGATATCGTTTACGGCTCCAGAAGTAAGGATGATCTTGTTGACTACAGCGAAATCATCAACGAGTGGTGTACAGACGAGGGTATCAGCGTACACCTTACCATCGACCGTGAGCAGGAAGGTTGGGATGGTCATGTTGGCTTCGTTCCGAACTACGTTAAGGAGCTCGGATTTGATACAAATAAGGTTGCTATCATCTGCGGTCCGCCAATAATGATCAAATTCACTCTTGCAGGCTTACAGGAGCTTGGTTTTGATAAGACTCAGGTTTATACAACAATGGAACTTCGTATGAAGTGCGGCGTAGGTAAATGCGGCAGATGTAATATCGGTTCTAAGTACGTATGTAAAGACGGTCCGGTATTCCGCTGCGATGAACTCGACGAACTGCCTAACGAGTATTGATGACAAGGAGATAATAACATGGAAAATATGGTAACTATCTTTCTGTTCGGTAAGAAATATTCCGTTCCGGACAATTTAACAATAATGAGTGCAATGGAATACGCAGGTTATCAGCTTGTTCGCGGCTGCGGCTGCCGTAACGGCTTCTGCGGTGCATGTGCTACGATCTACCGCATCAAGGGCGACCGTGAATTGAAGGCTTGCCTTGCATGTCAGACAAAGGTAGAAGACAATATGTACATCGCTACACTGCCTTTCTTCCCTCTCGTAAAGGAAGTTTACGACATAAACAAAATTAAGCCTACAGAGCAGATAATGATGCAGCTTTATCCTGAGATCTACGCATGCGTAGGCTGTAATGCATGTACAAAGGCTTGTACACAGGAACTCAACGTCATGCAGTATATCGCATATGCACAGCGTGGCGAATTTGACAAGTGTGCTGAAGAGTCCTTTGACTGCGTAATGTGCGGTGTATGCTCATCTCGTTGTCCTGCCGGCATTTCTCATCCGCAGGTAGCTATGCTCGCACGTCGTATCAACGGTAAGTACCTTGCTCCGAAGACAGCTCATCTGGAAAACAGAGTTCAGGAGATCAAAGACGGTACATTCAATGACCTGATCGAAGCTCTTATGCAGAAGCCTATCGATGAGATCAAAGAGCTGTACAACACACGTGAGATTGAGAAATAAGGAGGGGCACATCAATGTATTCGGAGAAATTTCAGGAATCCATAAAGGCTGTTGAAGCAGCCAGAGAAAGCAATATAGCTTATGAGCCTGCTCGTATGACAGCTCAGCAGAAGGAAGACCTCCTTGCTGCATATCATCCCGACTATAAGAAAGAAGAGTTCACAACTCTGCAGATCGGCCCCAACAAGGGTGACAAGGTTCCTCACGAGCTTGCTGAAATGTTGCAGGCACGCAGCCGTATCACAGCTGAATCTGTAGATCTGGAAAATCCTGACTACAACGTAGACGTACTTATCATCGGCGGCGGTGGTGCAGGTTCTTCCGCAGCTATCGAAGCTCATGAAGCAGGCGCTAATGTAATGATCGTTACAAAGCTTCGTATCGGTGATGCTAATACAATGATGGCTGAGGGTGGTATCCAGGCTGCCGACAAGCCGAACGATTCACCGGCTATCCACTTTGTAGACGCATTTGGTGGCGGACACTTTGCTGCTAAGCGTGAACTTCTTGCAAAGCTCGTATGCGATGCACCTGAAGCTATCAAATGGCTCAATGAATTAGGTGTAGAATTCGATAAAGATGAAGACGGCACAATGATCACAACACATGGTGGCGGTACATCCCGTAAGCGTATGCACGCTGCAAAGGACTATTCCGGTGCTGAGATCATGAGAACGCTCCGTGACGAGGTTCTCAACAGAAATATCCCTGTTGTAGACTTTACAGCAGCTATCGAACTGATCCTCGACGAGAATGGTAACGCAGCAGGTGCTGTTCTCATGAATATGGAAACAAAGGAACTCCTTGTTGCTAAGGCTAAGACAGTTATTATCGCAACAGGCGGTGCAGGTCGTATGCATTACCAGGGCTTCCCGACATCAAACCACTATGGCGCTACAGCTGATGGTCTTGTTCTCGGCTACCGTGTAGGTGCTAAGCTCCTCTATGCTGAAACATTGCAATATCATCCGACAGGTGCTGCATATCCTGAGCAGATTTTCGGCGCATTAGTAACAGAGAAGGTACGTTCTCTCGGCGCTAAGCTCGTAAATGCTAAGGGTGAAGTATTTATGCATCCGCTGGAGACACGTGACGTTTCCGCAGCATCTATTATCCGCGAGTGTACAACAAGAGGCAACGGTGTTGAGACAGGAAATGGTCTCGGCGTATGGCTCGATACACCGATGATCGAAAAAATCGGCGGCGAAGGTACTATTGAAAGACGTATTCCTGCTATGATGCGTATGTTCGGCAAGTATGGCATCGATATTCGCAAAGAGCCTATCATTGTTTATCCGACACTTCACTACCAGAATGGTGGTCTCGATATCACACCTGACTGCATGACAACGAGTGTAAACAACCTGTTTGTCGCAGGTGAGGCAGTTGGCGGTATCCACGGTAAGAACCGTCTGATGGGTAACTCCCTCCTTGATATCATCGTATTCGGTCGCAGCGCAGGTAAGAGTGCAGCAGCTAAGTGTAAAGATGTTACAGTTGGAGCTCTTACACTTGATCATATAGCAAAATTCGATGCTGAGAGAGAAGCAGCAGGTATTGTTACTGAGGCTGTTTCGCCGAAACTTCTTCCTAATTATACAAATCAGAAAAATATTTAAAAGGAGTTTATATTTCAATGACACTTGGAATGTTAACAGATCTTTTTGAAGCCCTTACAATATTCTGTTTTGGACTTTCTTGGCCTATTTCCATCCGTAAATCCCTTATTTCGCGTACAGCAAAGGGTAAGAGCCTTTTCTTTGAAGTATTCCTTCTTATCGGTTATGCTTTTGGTATTGCCCGTAAGATAATTCAGCTCACAGCTATGGATGCTTCCGGATTTCTCTTCTTCCTCAGTTTCTTCTTCTACGTTCTCAACTTCATTGAGATCTCGATCGACGTTGCACTTTATTTCCGCAATACAAAGCTTGATAAAGAAAGAGAAGCAGCTGCTAAGTAATTTTTAAGCAATAAAAAGCTCCTATGGTAGATCACTCTGCCATAGGAGCTTTTTTGCTGTATTAAACAAACGAGATTCAACGCTATGATCTGTTTAAAACACGTCTAGCTGTGATATTGATCTGTAAACAGATCATAGCAACGGACTATTAACTATTTGAATCAACGGCAAGCTCATGATGTACTTGTAAATGTGAAAACCAATGATGAGTAAAAATGCCGTATTATGCTTTGCAGAAGCAAAATAAAGCACCGTGCCTCAACGTGTAGCCCTCAACAATCTCAGTAACAAAACGGGGTAGATTCAAAGTCAAGTTTCCACTGATCATTACAACTGCGATATAACCAAAGCATTCGAAAATGTCAATAAAATAACTCCCGATCACACATAAATATTGATGGTTGTAAAAACGAATACTGACACATAAATGGCATACAGGTCAGCATAAAACGGGACAGCTATTTCTACTCTGGTTAGATAAACAATTTTAACTAAAGTAGAGGTAGTCCTAACGAATACTAGCATAAGCCTGCAACAGTATAAAAAACTTGCTTGCTCTGCCTGAAGCAGAGAGGCAGACCCTCACAGGTAGACTGTCAACGACAATGAATATCCACAATAAATCAGCAGAGTTATTGGAGAAGTGTAGACAGTCCAAAGTTACTGACGAAAGAATAGTCTGCACTAACTGCGGCAGGACAATCACCGCACCGAGACAACTAAGGTCAAGAAAGAGCAAATTCTTGATATAGCTTGTGGTAAGGTCAAACTGTTCCGATGAAAGCACTATTGCCGTAGACCGTTGCCATTTGATACCAAGGATATCGTGATAACACCCGTCTGATATGCTGTAATTACATTGGAATTGGAACATTTTGCTGATTTTTTCGTCTGTATAAATAGAAACATAATTTAGAAAAAGGGCATATCTATGAAGAAAAAAGGATTAATAGTCATAATAGCCTGTTTGATCGTTACAGGTGTTGTTACATTTGCTTTTTCCGGTCAAAAGCCTTACAAGGATCTAAAGACATCGGATATCGTTTCGGCAACAATCCATTTGACTCCTCCGGATAAGACAATCCGGGTAACAGAGAGCAAAGAACTCGTTGCATATCTCAATGAAATTGTTATCTATAACGAAGATAACTCATATACAGAATATAGTGGTCAAGCAGTTATTTTCACACTCACAATGGCTGATGGGTCTAAGGAAGAAATCATGGCATATAATCCTTTTGTTGTGATCAATGGAACCGGATATAAGACAAAATACGAACCATGTGAAAAATTAAATAGCTATGCCAATAAATTATTAGGTCAAGCAGAATAAGCGGGGCAATAGAGTAAAGGCGATACTAAAAAAGGTGCATACTGAACTTGCATCATCGGTGAGTCAGTATGCACCTTTTTGTATATCTATCCCTATCAATACTTATGTGTGATCGGGAGAAAAATATTCTATCTGTAGCCAAACCTGAATAATATTAGTCTACATCTACGAAAATAACAGCGGATGAATACGTTATAACGGCACATACAAATGGTATGGATATGGGTGCAAATAGTTTGTTAATACATTGTAAGGCTATCCTAAACTTTAAGCTACGTTTCAAAAAAGCGAGTCGATGTCACTTTCAATGTGATATCGACTCGCTTAAATAAACATTTTTAAGATCAGACGCGATCATTATTCACTTTTCGTCTTCATAATAGAGATCAGTGCCAATAAATCCAACCTGTTTGAAGTCTTTCATATTATGACGGATGATATAATCCATATATGATGCTACCATCTTCGCTGTTACAATATATCCGCACGGTGTCATATGACCAAGGAAGAACAAATTCTTGAATTTCTCGTCATAAACCGGAGCGTATTTATACATATCGATCACATATGTCTTGTCAAATTTTTCTGCGAACTGATTAAGTAATTCAGAATGCTCACCACGAAGCTTATCATTCTCATCGCCGGATCTCGGCATAGACATGAGGAAAAATCTTGCTCTCGGCTGCATTATCTTGAGTCTCTGTATTATAGATGCATAATATCCGGCAAATGTCTCCATATTGTTGTTTTTATAATCGGAGAAATCAACATCATCAAGTGAGCCGAGCGGCTGCTTGCGTCCAAACAGATCATTCACACCTAACGCAATAATATACGCCTGGCAAGCGTACTCTGGACTCCAATATCTGTAATGCTCGGCAAAGTCATCACAATACTCCTTAGCAGTCATACCGCCTCTTGAAAAATTATATACCTTGCTGCCGATCATTCTTGCGATATACTGTCCCCATGAGTATTCATAGTAATCATGATAAGTCGTTGTGCCGTTTTCATGCTTAGCCTCAAATTCACCTGAAGACAAGCTGTCTCCGATGCATCCGATCGTTCTGAATATTCCCGCAAATCCACCATCATCTACGATCCTATCAAGTGGCTTTTCATCTGTAATATCAAAAAGCTGTTTCAATTCCATACTGCTTTCCTCCTAGTCCATATACAATCTGAAATGTGTAGTTTTTATATCCGGGGCAGGACCTTCGTCCTCGACCTTGACGATTTTCAATACACCTTTGTTATAAAGCGCGCCTATTATCTCATATGTCAACATATCTGCCTGACATAGCTTATCATTATCCCATAATGTATTACATACTTCAACAAGCTCTCCAACCGATACAGGAGCTTCTGCCGTTGCATTTTTCAGCTTTTCACATATTAGATCATATGCATCGTGTGATATGCTCGCATCTATCGGCTGTACACACATTGGGGTATGCTTCATAGCTCTGACGTTATACCCACTGCGTGTCACTTCGGACAGTGAAAGGCACGGCAAACGCTCTACCGAGTAAAATTCTCTATCCTCCGGGAATGCTATCGTTGTAGTAGCAAGGAATGTCTCATTATTCGCTTTTGCGATCGTCATCGGGAAATTGATCCTCGTAACAAATATTGTATCGGGGAAATCTGTATGCATGGCAAGAGAAACAACCTCACACGGTATATCGGTCAGTGTCTGCATCATCGCTGCTCCGAAATCCATACCACTTCTGTAGTTTTTAGCGATAACATGTGCATCAAGCTCACTCGTATGTATAGTCGAGCCGTCTTTTAGATATATGTATGTGCTTTCACCTCGCATCGAAGTTCTGAAAATACAGCCTTCGTCGAGCAGTTCATTTGCAATCGACGTTGCTCGCTCTTTGTTTTGGAGAGCTCCGCCATAGCCGTTAGCAATATATGCCAGCTTTTCGTTGTCACTTATAAAAGGATGAGCCCATTCCGAATTTTGCTGTCCAAACGAGCGTGAGTGAATAAAGCCTATGCTTCCCGGAAGCTCCAAAGCGTTCGTTTCTGAAACGAGCTTATCAAGATCACCTGCAACCTTTGCGTAATAGAGCTTACCGTCATGCATTGTTGCAATTCCCGTATAATATCCTCCACCGAAGCCCGACTGCTTGCTCATCATTTCGACAAGTATCGGTGCTGCCGGTTTATCACCTATATAGCCTGCGATGTTGCACATACTTTCAACTCCTTATTTAAGCCAATCCAATTCCTCTCTGCTAAGTGTTGCTTTCGACATCGTATCCTCAAGCTGACTCACGCTACTACAGCCTATGATAGCTATCGGCTTCAACTCGCTATCCGTTATATATTGAAGCGATATTGCAGCAGGAGATTCATTTTTCTCCTCTGACAGCTTTTTGACCTTTTCCAATCTCTCGATATTTTTTTCAGTTCCGAATCTTGCCATAGCCTTTGCATTAAGAGCTTCTATTCCACCTCTTGCTCCCTTTGCAAAAAAGCCCTTTGCCTGCGATGCGTATGCCATCAATGGGAATTTTTCAGTCTTATAGAAGTCATATTCCTCATCTGTCATACACACAAGCGTATCATCACCATACATTTCCGGCGACGTATCCGCAAGGCTCCACTGGATCTGACTCACTTCGAATGGTCTTAATCCATGCGATACAGCGTATGCATTCGCCTCACGTATTCTCTTATGTGTCCAATTCGAACAGCCTACGCTATCTGTATAGCCTCGACTCAGAAGCTCATTCATCGTCTCGATTATATCGCCTACATCACGACTCATATCATCCCTGTGAAGCAAATATAAATCGACCTTATCTGATCTCAATGCTTCAAGTGACCGTGATATATCATCTATGATCTCAGTCCGTGAAAGTCTGCCGACATGCATTGTTTCGGGCATCGGATGAGCACCTTTTGTAACTACCGCTATCTTATCTTTAAGTCTACGGCTGTCTAAATACTTTCCTATCGTCTTCTCGGCTGCTCCGAACTGATGGTCGAACCATGCACCATACACTCTTGCGGTGTCAAGACATGTGCCTCCGAGCTCGATATATCTATCCATTAAATCAAAGCAGCGACTCTCCTCCCATGTAGTTCCGAAATACGAGGAACCAAGTGCAATACAAGTCGCAGCCTTTTCTCCTATACGAAATGTTCTCATATCATACCTCTAAATCAAGCTTTTTCAATTCCTGTGCTATGCTTTTGAAATCTAAAAAAGCTTCCGGTCTTTTCGATTCATCACGAAGCAACGCAGACGGATGATATGTAGCCATCATCCTCACGCCCTTTTGCTCTCTCCATATGCCATGCTCACGTGTTATCCTAAACTCGGGATCAAGTATCTTTCGTGCCGCTATTCGTCCAAGCAAAACTATAATCTTAGGCTTAACAAGCTGCACCTGATTACGTAAGTATCCTATACACGCTTCCTGCTCTTCCTCATGCGGATCTCTGTTTTTCGGAGGTCTGCACTTTACTATATTAGCTATGTATACATCTTCACGCTTGATACCGACTGCGGTAAGATAATCGTTAAGCAGCATACCTGCCGGTCCGACAAACGGTATTCCTTGAATATCCTCCTGTTCGCCCGGGCCTTCTCCGATAAACATGAGCTTCGCTTCGCGATTTCCAACGCCAAATACCATATTTTGACGTTCGGCGTGCAGGGGACACTGTTTGCATTCCTTGCACGCCGATTCTAATTCACGCCATGTCAGCATATATTATTCAATAGTATGACGACGACGGTTATTATTATCCAATATCTTCTTTATATCATCAAAGAAGTCATCGCTCTGGCTGTCTGTTGTAACATCAACATCTGTAAGTCCGTCTTTTGCGCTTGTATCGTCAACGATATTCTTTGCAATAGTTACCTTTTCTTCTTCAAATGTAGGCTTTTCATCGAACTGCGTTGCGATAACTGTAACTCTTATCTGATCCTCCATCGTTTCGTCGATAGAAGCACCGAAAATGATGTGAGCTGTCTCATGAGCAGCATTTCTAACCATCATTGCTGCGTTATCGACCTCTTCAAGCGTGATCTCAGGTGAACCTGTGATGTTAATAATAACGCCTCTTGCGCCGTTGATGGATGTCTCAAGCAGCGGACTGGAGATAGCGATCTTTGCAGCCTGCTCAGCCTTGTCCCGACCTGTTGCAACACCAACGCCCATATGAGCATATCCGGCGCCCTTCATAATAGAAGTAACGTCTGCAAAGTCAAGATTGATTATGCCTTCCATTGTGATAAGCTCAGAAATACTGGAAATAGCCTGTCTGAGTACATTATCTGCGATCTCGAATGCGTTTTTAAATGTGATCTTCTGCTCGCTGACAAGCTTGAGTCTTTCATTCGGGATAACGATAAGTGCGTCAACCTTGCTACGCATTTCTTCGATTCCACGCTCAGCCTGCTCACGGCGCTTTGCACCTTCAAAATCAAAAGGTCTTGTAACAACACCTATTGTGAGTATATCTCTTTCTTTTGCAACCTCGGCTACTACAGGAGCTGCGCCTGTTCCTGTTCCACCGCCCATTCCGGCTGTGATAAATACCATATCCGTATTCTCAAGAACCTTTGCAAGCTCGCTTCTTGTCTCTTCAGCAGCCTTTTTACCTACATCGGGATTCGAGCCGGCGCCAAAGCCCTTTGTAAGCTTTTCGCCAATCTGAAGCTTTCTCGGTGCAGATGAATGAACAAGTGCCTGCTTATCTGTATTGATCGTTATAAATTCTACGCCGCGCAGTCCACCCTGAATCATTCTGTTAACAGCGTTGTTACCGCCGCCGCCAACACCTATTACCTTTATGTTTACTATTGTTTCGTTTGTGTTTTCAAACTCGAAGCCCATTTATTATACCTCCATAGCGTGTATATAATTATTATTTTTATTCATAAATCCGTGTCTGCCGCAAAGACACTGCTATATATTATATTTTAACCGTTTATTCTAATTAAGTCAACACTTTAATTCAAAAAAACATAAAAATATTCTTATTTTTACTTTTCTCCGCCGGCTGTTGACGGTCTGAATATCGTGCGCTCGGGATTTTTCATATTTACCGTTCCGCTTTCGTCTGTGCCGATATCCTGAACCACCGTTTTGAAGTACAATATTTTCTTTTCAATATCCGTAGACTCACCTATTACCACCTTGAGCCTGTCCTCATACATGAAATTAATATCATATAATTTCTCAATACTCAGCTCTGTCACCTTAGGTGCTATCTCATCATTGAGTATATATGCAATGGAATCCTTTAAGGCTTGAAGCATGTAGCTCTCGACAAACGCTATCTCTTTTCCGGCTACAGGCTCGGATACCTCAGAGCACTTGACGATCGGAGCATCTATTACCGTACTGTCCGTGGGATAAAAGTCAAGCAGCTTACAATTCTTGTCTATGAGATACGTCATACCTCCGTTTTGCAGACAAACAGCTACCTCGCTTTCCTTTACCTCGATCAGAAGCCCTGACGGTGGTCTGCGTGTTATTTTTATCTCATCGATATACGGAAGCTTTTCATAGACCATATTAGTCGATTCGAATTTATTTATAAACAGCAGCTTATCGCCCTCATTTATACCTGTTGCCGCAATTATTTCCGTTGCGCTATACTTCTCATTTCCATCTACTTTTATGTCCTTAATCTCAAAAAACACAGTAAATGCAAACAAAACAGCGCATATTATCGCCGCAACGAGCAGGAATTTATATGCTATGTCGAGAAATGTATTCGAATGACCGCTTCTTCGCCTTCTTTTTCTTCTTCTCGGCGCCTGACGCATTTCTATACGCATCTTCTCGTTCTTTTTCTGCTTTTTTCTACGACTTGTCGTTCTATGCTCTGCCGAATGCATAGCTGTACCGGGATCCGTCGCTTTGGCGTCGGATCCCATTTCTTTTCCTATTCCGTCATAAGCATTATTTTCTCTTGATGAGGATCTTCTCTCTTTTCTCTTCTTTCGTCTTCTCAAATCCATAACGATGCAGCACAATCCCCTTTTAACTTCTTACTTTTTTATAATATCGGCTCCGATCTCACGCAGCCTCTCATCAAAGCACTCATATCCGCGCTCTATATGCTTAATGTCGAATATCTCGCTTCTACCCTCTGCACTAAGTGCAGCCACAACCAGAGCCGCTCCGCCTCGAAGATCTGTAGCACATACCTTTGCACCATGAAGCTTATCTGCTCCACGTACAACAGCCACACATCCGTTTACAACTATATCCGCACCCATTCTTCGAAGCTCATCCACCTGACGATACCGGTTCTGAAAAATATTTTCAACAAACATGCTTGCTCCATCGGCTGTACTTAACGCAGCCATAAGCGGAGATTGCAGATCGGTAGCGAAGCCCGGGTACGGCATCGTTGTGATCTCCGAAACTGCTCTTAATCTTCGACCTGTACGTTCTATTATGATCGTCTCGTCAGTCTGTTCGATCTCGCATCCTGCATTCCTGAGAACGCTTGTTAATGTATAAAAGTGAGGTGGGCAGACACCGTCTATTTTTATTCTGCCTCCTGCCGCAGCTACCGCACACATGTATGTACCTGCTACTATCCTGTCCGGTATCACGCTATGCTCTGCCGCATTCGTTGCTTTTCTACCTCTGATCTCAATCACAGAGCTGCCTGCACCGTGAACATCACAGCCTATCTTATTAAGAAACCTTTGCAGATCCTCTATTTCCGGCTCACACGCTGCATTATAAATGCGTGTCGTACCGCTGCATGCTGTTGCGGCGATCATTATATTCTCGGTAGCTCCGACGCTCGGGAATCTCAGATTTATGTCCTTTCCTTTCAGATCAGCTGCTCTGCATACCAGATCTCCATTCTCCTCCTCGATCTCCACACCGAGTCTGCGAAGTGAATCTATATGCATATCTATAGGCCTTGGGCCAAGCTCACAGCCTCCCGGTGTGAACATATGTGCTGAGCCCTGTCTAGCAATAATAGCTCCAAGGAATATCACCGACGAGCGCATTTCACGCATAAGGTTCTCAGGCACATCATCCCTTGTCAAGTCCGTACTGTCAACTATTATCGTTGTTTTCTCACGTCTGACATTACAGCCCAGATGCTTTAAGATATTTATGGCTGAATTTACATCGCTTAGATCAGGGCAATTATGTAATATGATCTCACCTTTGTAGAGCAAAGAAGCTGCAAGTATCGGAAGTACGCTGTTCTTTGCTCCATGCACTCGTACCTCGCCATGGAGCGGTTTTCCACCTGTTATAATATATTTGTTCATTAATTAGGCCTCCCGCTTATTATGCGTTTCAGCCTATCTTATGCGGCTTAACAAAAAGTTGTGCTTTTTTCACTTTTATGACCTCTTGATCTTCATTAGTACATCGTATATCTTATCTATTGCATCCGGAGTTGCTAATGCCTTCATCGCCTTTGACATCGAATCAAGCTTCTCCTTATTCTCCAGTAATTTGCAAACCTCTTCGTAGAGCTTCTTGCCGTCGATATCCTTCTCCAGAAGAACAACTGCTGCTCCCTTGCTCTCAAGCGCACGTGCGTTCTTCTCCTGATGATTTTCGGCTACATTGGGTGATGGTACTATTATCGCAGGCTTACCCATTACGGCAAGCTCGGCGGATGTAGCCGCACCTGCTCTGCACAGCACGATATCCGCTGCACTCATCACACTTGCCATATCATAAATATAGTCTCTTATCTCAATATTTTTACACTCTGATATATCCACGCCCTTCTCCTTTATAAGATCAGGCATCCACTTATATCCGTAGCTGCCGATAGCGTGAATGAGATGATGCTTCTTTTCCTTCGCCTCAAGTGCAATAAAATCCGCCATCATACGGTTCATAGCCTCTGCACCGAGTGAGCCCCATACCGACAGTATGAGCGGTGTATCTCCAAGCTGCATTTTTTCTCTTGCACGCTCTCTGTCTGCATATATGATATCTTCCCTGACGGGATTTCCTGTCATAACTATATTTTTCGATTTAAGATAGCTTTTAGATGCTTCAAAGCAGATCATTACAGCATCCGCTTTTTTTGACAGCACCTTTGTTGTCACACCGGCGTAGGCATTGACCTCCAAAATAGCTGTCGGCACACCAAGGCGCTGAGCTTCATATACTACAGGGAAGCTTGCATAACCTCCACAGCCTACAACTATGTCCGGATCGAACTCACGAATGATCTTTTTCGCTTTTCTCAGTGATTCCAGTGCCGTTTTTGCCACATCAATGTTATATACTATACCCTTTGGATCAAGCTTACGTCGGAAGCCCTTTATCTCCACTGTTTTTATATCAAAGCCCTCACGAGGTACCAGCTTTTCCTCAAGTCCGCCTGTGCCGCCGACATACAGTATTTCGCTATTCGGTTTTTTCGACTTTATATATTTCCCTATCGCTAATGCAGGGTTGATATGTCCGCCTGTGCCGCCGCCGCTAATAATAACTCTCATGGCAATTCGTATGACCTTTCTTATTTTATACTATTTATTTCTTCTCTTGCCGTTTTTCCCTTTTTATTACGCTTATTCTGCTCTCTTTGGAGTCTGGCAGGAGCGATTATCTGCTTTGATACAGACAGCACAATACCCATTTCTGCGAAAAGCATTATCGTAGACGTACCTCCCGAGCTGAAGAACGGCAGTGATGCACCTGTAACAGGTAAAAGTCCCGTAACAACGCCTATATTAAAGAATGTTTGCAGAGCTATCTGTGTTATAACTCCGCTTGCAAGCAGTGTTCCGAACATATCCTTTGCTCTTAAAGCTATATAATAGCCTCTGATAACCAGTGCAGCAAACAGGATTATTATAAGAACAGCACCAATAAAGCCCAATTCTTCACACACTATTGCGAATATAAAGTCATTATAAGGCTCAGGGATGAAAAGATGCTTCTGTCTTGACTGTCCCAATCCAAGACCCCAAAAACCGCCCGAGCCGATAGCATAGAACGACTGTAGGCTCTGAAATCCATCGCCGAGAGGATCAAGGCTCGGATCAAGCCATACGTTGATACGATCCATACCATATCCCATGCCGAGCACCAGCCATAATGCTCCGGCTACACCTATACAACCGAGGATAGCCAGCTTGCCGATATTTGCGCCGCCAAGGAAAAGAATAACTATTCCTGTCGCACAAATGATTATCGTTGCTGAAAGGTGAGGCTGCTTCATAAGAAGTGCTGCCATCATAAGTAATATTGCAAGGAACGGGATTATACCGTATGTGAAGGTTTTCATACGATCTCCCATTCGAACAACCAAGCTTGAAAATGCAATGATCACCGCTATTTTGGCGATCTCCGAGGGCTGAAACGATATACCTCCGATATCAAGCCATCTCGTAGCATTATTATATGTATCACCTATTAAAAGAACGAGGATAAGCAGTACAAAAGCAACACCGAGTGCAGGGAATGCTAGATTATAATATATCTGATACGGTAAATTTGCGATAATTATCATTACGGCAAAGCCGCCGATGGTATATAACGCCTGTCTCCAGATGAAGTACAGCGAATCACCGTATTTATAGTACGCAGCGGAATAGCTGGCAGAGAACAGCATTACGAGTCCAACAAGAGACAGCATTATTATAAGCATAAGAAACGGCACATCAAGACCACCTATATTAAAGCTGATCTTGACCTTTTTCTTTTTTTCACGCTTCTTAGCATGTTCACTTATATCAATTACATTTGATGTTCCCACAGGTGTATCCTGTGAGGTCTGCACCATTTTATCATCATAGCTGCTTCGTGAGCTTCTGTGTACTGTCGATGAATGAGCCCTTCTTCTCATCGACGAACCTCTTGCTCTGCGTGATGAATTGTAACCTTCTTGTATATCAGTCACTCTTCTTGACTCGTTATTCGTCTCTTTCATTCCTGACTATCCCTCCTCACGACGGAACTCGAATTAAAGATGATCTACAGCAGAGTTATACCGTAATATGACAAAATGCAAAACGCAAGTGTTATGAGCATCGCACATATAACGATCTGCTTTTCGGAATAACCGCACATTTCAAAATGATGATGTATCGGTGCCATTTTGAATATACGTTTTCCTCCTGATATTTTAAAATATGTGACCTGTATCATAACCGAAAGAGTTTCCACTATGTATACAATACCTACAGGGATAAGTATTACGGGTAGATTTATCGCAAATGCCATTCCGGCAACACATGCTCCGAGGAACAACGAGCCCGTATCTCCCATAAACACCTTTGCAGGGTTGAAGTTATATATAAGAAAGCCTCCGAGTCCTCCGGCTACGGCTGCCGCTGCTGCCGCAAGCATTTTCATCGAGCTTTGTGTGTCCTCATTTCCGCCGACTGACAGGAAGATCGCCGCTGCTGCAAAGAATATCATAACAAGTGATGTAACTCCGGCGGCAAGACCGTCAAGACCATCCGTAAGATTTACAGCATTGACTGCTCCTACTATAACAAACGCCATAAATATATTATACACTATCCACGGCATCTCAATGGTAAAATTAAAAAACGGTATTATAATCTCAGGCGATACATATCCCAAAGCACGCATAATGCTTATGAATACTATCGCAACAGCTATCTGCAGCACGAGCTTCTGGATCGCTGTCAATCCCATATTCTGCTTCTTCTTGACCTTTTTATAGTCATCGAGGAAACCTATCGCGCCGAACGCCGCACTCATCGCAAACACTGTCGCTACAAGCAGCTTACCCTTTCCCGGTATGAAAACGATCGATACTATCGCTGCAACGATCGATGAGCCGATGAAAATAAAGCCACCCATTGTCGGTATATTTTGCTTATTCATATGCCATTTAGGTCCTATTTCAAGTATCTTCTGACCGACCTTAAGCTTTCTGAGCGCTGTAATGATGCTTGGAGCTGCTATTGCCGCTATAGCAAAAGATAACACAAATGATATGATGATCATATTCATAATACCGTTGACCTACGCCTTTCCTGTCTGTACGTTATTTCCTAAAAAATCCAAAAGTACGCTATCAAGCTTCATACCGTGACTGCCCTTAAACAGGATCGTGTCATCGATCTCCGCCAACCGCTTCACTGCCGAAGTCACATCTGCTCTATCCGTGAAATAATATATATTTTCACTGCTCATTCCCGCTCTTTCAGCACCCTCAGCGTAATATTTTGCGTTATCTCCGAACGCAATCAGAATATCGCAGCACTCCGCAGCGCATTCGCCGCATTCCAAATGTGCCTGCTTTGCATGATCTCCAAGCTCAAGCATATCACCCAGTACCGCTATGCCTTGCTTTTCCACACTGTCCTTAAGGACTCCCAGTGATGCCTTTACCGCCTCCGGGCTTGCATTGTAGCAATCCTCTATAATGTTATATCCATTCGCCTTGTACATCTTCTGGCGTCCCTTTGCAGACTCAAACCCCATAAGCCCGGATGCTATGCTCTCATCATCTATTCCGAGCTCACGTCCCACGGCTATAGCTGCAAGCGCATTTTGTACATAGTGCAGTCCCTTAGACGGAACAGCAAATTTGTGGTCGTCACAGGTGAAATTCTCCGTATTGTTTTTGTAGCAGATATACTCACCCTTCACATCCGCATTTTCATTGTAAAGTCCGTAGTAAACGGTTTTGAAACTGAGCTTATCTTTAAGTCCGCGGAGCAGCTCATCATCTCCATTCAGCACGACTGTGCCGTTCGGCTTTAAGCCCTCCAGTATTTCCAGCTTTGCTTTAAGTATATTTTCCTTTGTATTAAAAAATTCTATATGTGCGCTGCCGATCATGTTTATTACGGCAATATCAGGCTGAACTATTCTTGTAAGACGTGACAGCTCACCATATTGAGACATTCCCATCTCAAATACTGCTACGTCATATGATGGATCAAGCTCGAATGCTGAAAAAGTCATGCCGATTTGACCATTCATATCATCGGAGGTCTTAAATACCTTGAGCTTTTTTGACAACGCATTCTTTATCATTATGCTTGTGGTCGTTTTCCCGACGCTCCCGGTCACTCCGATCTTTTTCACGTCCAACCCGGACAAATACCATCCTGCAAGCCGCTGCACAGCTTCGAGCGTATTATCAACTCTAAGTGTCGGAACAGATGGACACAGATCATTTCTGTCACAAAGCACGGCCGAAGCTCCTGCTTCGACCGCATTTTGGATAAAGTCATGTCCGTCAAATCTGGCTCCACGCAGCGGAACGAAAAGCCCTCCCGGTTTTATAGTCTGCGAGTTCTTTGATATTTCCGTAATAACTATATTGTCTGTATCACTTTCGCATTTAATATTCAACGCTCTGCGTATATCACCAAGAGTCAGCTTCATCATTTACTCCCGCTTTCAAACTAACTTTTTCTTGCCCTGCTTGACAACATAATATTTCAGCACTTCTTCTCTGTCATCAAAATGGGATCTTACACCCTTGATCTCCTGATACGTTTCATGTCCCTTGCCCATTATCAGAACCGTATCGCCTTTTTTTGCGATATCAAGAGCATGTCTTATCGCCTCTGCTCTGTCAACGATCACTTCGTGAGGTGTTTTTATACCCTTTAAGCCCGGAAGCATATCATTGATTATAGCCTTAGGCTCTTCATTTCTCGGATTATCCGTAGTCAGTATCACATACTCCGATGCCTTGGCTGCCGCTTCAGCCATCAGAGGACGCTTCGTCTTATCTCTGTTTCCTCCGCAGCCGATTATCGAAATGATCCTGCCGGGTGTAAAGTCTCTTACAGCCGTCAACACATTTTCTACACTTGCCGGAGAATGAGCATAGTCAACTATTACCTTGTAATCGGTATTCGTCGGTATCACCTCTACTCTTCCTCTCACAGGCTCAGTGTCCTTCAAAGCCTTTGATATCTCACTGAGCGGTATTCCGAGGTTCACGCAGCAGCCTATTGCCGAAAGTGCGTTATATACCGTAAATATTCCGGGAGTAGAAAGGTATATCCTGCCTATTCCCATATCGGTCAGAGCCTCAAACGAACAGCCCTGATCCTCCAAAAAGCGTATATTCTTAGCCTGTAGATCTGCCTCATTACGGTTGATCGAAAACGTATACTTCTTGCCCGTAGTCTTTGCGATGACCTGCTCCGATGCCGGATCATCTATATTGATAACACCTATCTTGCACATACTGAAAAGCTTTGTTTTTGCTTCAAGGTACGCTTCCATCGTTTTATGGTAATCGAGATGATCCTGCGATAAATTATTGAATATTGCGATCTCATACTCTATTCCATACACTCTGTCTATCGCCAATGAATGTGAGCTGACTTCCATAACAGCATATTCACAGCCACTGTCATACATACGTCCAAGCAGTTTATGAAGCTCAGGAGCCTCAGGAGTTGAATTGCGTGCTTCCAGTATCTCGTCGCCTATCATATTTTGTATCGTACCTATAAGTCCGACCTTTTTACCGGTGCATTTTTCCAATATAGACTTGATAAAATACGATACCGTGGTTTTTCCCTTTGTACCGGTCACACCGATCATCTTAAGCTTTTCCGCAGGACGACCGTACATATTTGCCGACATTATAGCCAATGCCTTATTTCCGTCCTCGACAACTATATTATTGACAGAATCAACAGGTCTTTCGCTTACAACAAGACTTGTTCCCTCTTCTATCGCATTTTCAATATAGTCATGACCGTCTGCACCAACACGTCTCGCCGCTACAAAGGCAGTGCCCGGAAAAGCGCATCGTGAATCATAGCAAATACTGTCTATCTCCATATCGAGGCTGCAGTTTGCACTCTTGACCTCTATACCTTCAAGCAATTTCTTTAGTTTCATTTCTCCACGCTCTCCCTTCTGAATCTCATACCGTTTGCTTTATTCTGCTCCGCTGCTGCCGTTATCAAGGAAGTCTACAGTAATGACTGTTCCTGCCTCGACGACCGTTCCGTAAGCCGGATCCTGACTTACCGACAATGTTAACGGTGCATTTTTATTTACTCCCTGAGGTCTTATATACAAATATGAGTCCTTCAGTAGCTTCTGTATACCCTTTAATGTCATTCCCTCAATGTTCGGAACAGTAAGAGTATGTTTAGGTCTTTCTCCACCCATATATATTATAGTTCCCGCATCTCTCGGTACTATTGAACCTGCTACAGGCATCTGATCTGTAACAACGTCACCGTCTCCCTTAAACTCAAACTCAAGCTTATATTCATTTGCAAGCTCTTCAGCCTTTGCTCTTGTCAAGCCTGTAAAGTCGGGTATCGTTGTTTCGATCGACTTTTCCTCTTCCTCCGTATACTGTGGCTCTACGCCCAGGTACGGGAGCACATCCTCTATAACTGCTGCAACATAAGGAGCTGCAAGCATATTTCCCGATGTTACTCCTGTTGTCGGCTCATCCACAAGTATCAACACTGCTATCTTAGGATCGTCCGCAGGTGCAAAGCCCAGGAATGAGGATATACGCAGCTTTGTTTCGCCAAACTCATCCTTAGTCTCTGTTTTTACAGTTGTACCTGTCTTTCCGCCTACTCTATAGCCTGCTACATAGGCGTTTGTACCTGTACCCGATGTAACTACTTCTTCAAGTGCCTCATTTATTACCTTTGATGTCTCCTCCGACACTACCTGACGTACTACATTTGAATCATAGCTCTCGATCACTGTACCGTTTGAATCCACAACCTGCTTTACTATCTTCGGCTGATATAATGTACCTCCATTTACGGCAGCCGAAACAGCTGTTATCATCTGTAACGGTGTGATCTTGAACGTCTGTCCGAATGTGGAAACCGCAAGGCTTACCGGAACACTTGACAAATATGACTCACTGTGATAAAGTGCGCTGGAGCCACCGGCTTCACCGGGAAGAGCTACACCTGTCTTCTGTGTAAATCCGAATGCTTTAAAATATTTATAGAATGTAGATGCACCGAGTCTGTTACCAAGCTCAATGAATACAGGATTACATGAGTTTTTTATACCATCGACAAATGTCTCCGCTCCATGACCTGCATCCTTCCAGCATCCGACTGTACGATCCAATATCTGTACAGAGCCGCTGCAATAAAAGCTGTCATTGCCGGATATTACATCCTCTTCTACAGCCATCGCAGCCGTTATGATCTTAAATACAGAACCCGGCTCATACGTATCATTTATAGCCTTGTTTATCCACATTTTCTCACGCATCGTCTTGATCTCGGCAGCTCTTTCCTCCTCTGTCAGAGCCTCAAGTAATGCCATATTCTCATCGCCTATGTTAAACGGGTCATTCAAATCATAGTCCGGCTTCGTTGCCATACCAAGTATTTCTGCATTTGTCACATCCATAACTATTCCACAAACACCCGCTGCGGCCTGAGCATTTTCAAGTGCAGACTCAAGATGCTTTTCAAGATAGTGCTGTACTACCTCATCTATAGTCAATACAAGGCTGTACCCATCCTCGGCATCGTAATATTGCTCATACTGGAAAGGCATATCTACGCCGCGTGCATTCTTCGCCGCAACTATTCTTCCCGGTGTGCCGCTCAGGTACTCATCATACTGTAATTCGAGTCCGTACAATCCGTTATTATCCGTTCCGCAAAAGCCCAGAAGATGTGATGCAAATGAGCCGTACGGATAGTAACGCTTTGTATCCGTTGTAAGATGTATCATGCTCGACAGATCATTTTCAGTTATAAATTCTCTTACCTTGTCGGCATCCTCTTTCTCTATCTTTCTCTTTATATATTGATGGTAGCTTCCCGATTTTTGTGTTTTCTCATAGACCTCCTCATAATCAAGGTCAAGTATCTTAGAAAGTCCCTCGGCTATAAGGTTCGCTGTTTCATGATTTGTATACTTTTTATCCTTTTCATAATCTACTATATCGACAGGAGATATCGATACGGTTTCAACGGTGGCACTTATTGCCAACTCCTTCATGTTTCTATCATATATCACACCTCTTGAAGGAGTGATTATTTCATTTCTCGTCTGCTGTGCCACAGCCTTCTGCTGATATTGCTCATAATCAACCATTTGAACCTGAAACAGCTTCGCAGTTACGGCAAAAAACGTCACTATGCCGAACATAACCAATAAAAACAACGTCCTTCTGAATACAGAGGTAGTTGTTACGGGCTTTCTCTTTTTCAACTTTTATCTTCGCACTCCTCTCATGCTCCGCTATATAAAAACATTGGAGCAGAAGCATAACACCCAGGATATTCCTGTGTTTTATTCCCCCACTCCTTCATTCTCCTATATATAATTATGAATGCTCCCGCCGTTTTATAATCAAAACTTTTATCTCAGATTCGAAAGTGCGGCGTTCAGGCTTTTAACAAATCCGGAAAGACTATACGCCAGATTACCATTTTCCTCAGGCGTCATCATCGTGATCGTATCCGGGCTGTCCAGCTCTATGTACTCAACCTGACTGCGGTCAGCCTTTACCATTCCCAGTGTGTTAGTAGCATAAGCTTCTATATCACCGAGACTGTAGCGTTTTTCCATTTCTGCATTCAGTCTTATATTTTCATTTTGAAGAACCTCAAGCTCTTCTTTCTTCGTAGAAGTCTGATCCGTTAGCTCCAGAAGTCCAACGTAGCTCATAAGCATCGCTATGGCTATAGCAGCTACCGCGCAATAGCTAAGTATCGTCATATACGATATCCTTGCCTTTGGCATCGGCGCTCTGACAGGCTTTTTTAACTCCTGTGCTTCCTGCCTCTCAAGCTCTACAGCTTCACGCACTACTCTTCGTCTATCAAATCTTGATAGATCGTAGGCTACGTTTCCGCTCGACGAAGTCGGGTCTACATTATTAAGATTGTCTTCTATTCTTGCTGTATTGTCGGCATATGCCATTACATTTCCCTCCAAATAAAGGTTATAACCTTTCAGCCACTCTTAATTTTGCACTTCTTGAGCGCGGATTCATCTCGATCTCGTCATCGGACGGTACATAGGGCTTAGAATTTACAAGTCTGATCTTCGGCTTGATACCACAGACACACTGCGGAAAATCACTCGGACATATACATCCCTTCGCCATCTGAGCAAATGCTCTTTTTACGATCCTGTCTTCAAGCGAATGAAATGTTATTACCGCTATACGTCCGTTCGGTGCCAGTATATCTACCGCTTTTTCAATGGCCTCCGATACTGCCGAAAGCTCATCGTTTACCTCGATCCTTATTGCCTGAAATGTGCGCTTCGCCGGATGCTGCTTTTCCTTTTTTGCCTGTGCCGGCATTGCGTTCTTTATTATATCCGCAAGCTCAAACGTCGTGTCTATAGACTTAACGCTTCTGGCTTTGTCGATAGCATTTGCTATCTGATTGCCGTAACGCTCTTCGCCGTAATCAAATATGATCCTTGCGAGCTCACGTACAGGTGTGCTGTTCACAACATCCCATGCGCTGCGACTGCCTTCTCTGTCCATTCGCATGTCCAAACGTGCGTCATGCATATACGAAAAGCCTCTGTCGGCATCGTCAAGCTGGAATGAGGAAACACCGAGATCGAACAATATTCCATCCGGTGCGGGAGCGTTTATCTCCTCGAGACGCTCTTTTATGTATCTGAAATCACTTTTTATCAGCGTCAGCCTGTCTTCAAATTCCTTAAGCTCCGTCTTTGCACGGTTTATTGCATAATCGTCACGATCTATTGCGTAAAGACGGCCTGTATCAAGTCTTTTGAGTATTTCACGGCTGTGTCCGCCGCCGCCCAGTGTCGCATCAACATATGTACCGTCGCTTCTGATATTCAAAGCCTCGATACTTTCTTCCCTCAGCACTGAGATATGAGTCATCTGCTCCATTTAAAATCCCAATTCTTCCATTACTTTTGCGATTTCTTCAGGATTATCGCATATTTCTTTATTTATATCTCTCCACTTGTCAGCATTCCAGATCTCAGCTCTATCTACAACCCCGGTTATACAAACCTCTTTTTCAAGTGACGCATATTCCCTTAAATTTGAAGGTATAAGTATACGCCCATGGCTATCACACTGACACTGCACTGCACCCGAAAGGAAAAACCTCTGAAGATTTCTGGCTTTGGATAATGGCAGTGCTCGAAGCTTGTCCTCAAGCAGTGACCAGTTCTCATTGGAGTACACAAACAGACATCCATCCAGACCCTTTGTGACATAGAAGCTCTCACCTACGTCCTCTCTCAGCTTTGCCGGAAAGAAAACGCGGCCTTTTTCATCCATATTGTGGAAAAACTCTCCCGTCACAAGTAGTCACCGCCATCTGCGCCCCACTTTTCACCACTTATCACCACGGCGCACTTATATTATACCTACTTTATAACGGAATTGCAATAGTTTTTTTTATTTTTTACATTTATTTTTTGATAACAAAATACAGAAATACATGAAAAATGTCTTGGTTCCGCAAATTATTATTTCAACGGTGATTATCTTTCTCCGGACAACGCATTTTTCAGCTGAGCACGCAGCTTTTTTATTTCGGCAAGTGTATCATTTACGCTGTCCTCCGTCTGCTTGAGGACATCATCACAATATGTACTTGCTGCGACCTTAAGATCTCTGGACTTTGCTTCCGATACATTTATGATCTCATTAGCCTTTTCCTTGGCTTTGATAACGATCTCATTCTGGTTAAGTATTTGTCTTGCTTTTTCCTCGGACTGAAGCTTCAGTGAGTCTGCTTCCTTCTTACCGGCAGCTACGATCTCATTGCGCTTTTCAACGATTTCTCTTGCAGCCTTGATCTCATTCGGAAGATTTCCTCTGATCTCATCAAGCAGGTCAAGTACTTTTTCTCTTTCTATAACACATTTGTCCTTACCGAGCGGTATGGACCATGCCTCCTCTACCATTCCATATAACACATCAAGTAATTCGTCGATTCCGCCTGCCATATTTTATACATTCCTTTCTCTCGTTTTTACGATCAATTTTTTCTCTACATCTGCAAGTACCGCTTTCGGCACGAAATCGCTTATATCTCCACCGTATCTGCCGATCTCTTTTACGATACTTGAGCTCAAATACATATATCTGTCGCTCGTCATGAGGAAGATAGTATCTATTTTATGATTTATCTTTCTGTTTGCAAGAGCCATCTGAAATTCATACTCGAAATCCGATACAGCTCTCAAGCCCTTGACTATCGTCACAGCACCCACCTGAGTTACAAAATCCGCAAGTAAGCCCTCGAAGCTTCTGACTTCGATCTGGCAACCGGGGATCCTCGGTATCGCCTTTCTGAGAAGCTCTACACGTTCCTCAGCTGTGAATACCGGCTTCTTACTCGAGTTTACAAGCACGCCTATAACGAGCTTATCAAACATACCCGCTGCACGGATAATTATATCCAAATGTCCGTTTGTCACCGGATCAAAGCTGCCCGGATACACTGCCGTTCTGGTCACTTAATTATCACCATCCTCATGCAGTGCTTTTTTTATATAAAGCTGTATCCTGGATTTACCGTATATATACTCTCTTCCACGCTCATACGGTATCGGAAGCTCAGGCATTTCTTCTGTTTTGATACCCTCGCAAAGTATAAGTCCACCTGTCTTGAGGATGTCACGCTTTGCTATAATATCCAGTGCCCTCTGCATAAATCCATTACCATACGGAGGATCTAAAAAGATCAGTCCGTAGCTTTCCGGCTTTGATCGCATCAGATACGATTCATAATCGCCCAGTGTTACCTTGCATCTATCTTTAAAGCCTGTTTTTTCTACGTTTTCGCGTATCACCTTTACACAATCCTGACGTATATCCACAAAATCCGCAGTAAGCGCACCTCGGCTCAGTGCTTCAAGTCCCATCTGCCCCGTACCTGCAAATAGATCCAGCACATTACGTCCCTCGATATCAAATTGGATTATGTTAAATATGGATTCCTTTGTCCTATCGGAAGTCGGACGTGTATCCATTCCCTCTACGCTTTTAAGCTTCATTCCTCTTGCGCTTCCGGTTATTATTCTCATAATTCAGAATTATCCTTTTTGTTCTTATTTTCATTTGTTCCGAGATGATAATGGTCATAAACACTGCGTGCAGCGTTTGCCGGCAATACGTTTTCCAGCTCCTCAAGCTCTGCGTTCTTTATCTTCTCAACAGTTTTAAATTCACGCAGCAACAGCCGCCTGCGCTCCGGCCCTATATTCGGAATGCTGTCAAGGCTTGAGCTTACGGCAGCTTTGCTTCTCACTTCCTTGTGATATTTGATCGCAAATCGGTGTACCTCCTCCTGTATCGTACCTATAAAGCTATACAGTGCAGGCTTAGTCTCTATGCCAAGCTCATTTCCGCTTACATCTACCAAAGCTCTCGTGCGATGCTTGTCATCCTTTACCATGCCCAAAACATCACATTTTATCCCGAGCCTTGCTAAAACATCAACTGCCACACCAACATGTGCCGTACCGCCGTCCATCAATATGAGCTGCGGCATATTTTTAAAGCTCTCGTCCTTACCCTCAAGCTCACCGAATCGTCTCAGCAGCACCTCTCGCATGGAGCCGTAATCATCCTGTCCGACGATCGTTTTTATTTTAAACTTTCTGTAGTCCTTTTTCTTAAACCTGCCGTTTTCAAGAACTATCATAGCACCTACGTTTCCGCTTCCGGCAGTATTGGATATATCATAAGCTTCTATCCTCATCGGAACTTCGGAAAGCGATGCCGTGCTTTTCAGCAATTCGAGCACCTTTGCACTGCGCTCCTCCTTTGCCGTCGCACGTCTGGCTTCATCCATTGCATTCGCATATGCAAGCTCCACCAGTCTTTTCTTTTCTCCGCGCTTCGGAGTAAAAATACTTACCTTTCGTCCTGCCTTGCTGCGAAGCCATTGCTCCAGCAGCTCATCATTCGGAATGTCATGAGACAGTGCTATATCGAACGGTATATGGATATCTCTGCGATAAAACTGTGTTATAAATTCCTCTATCGCAGTAGGAATGTCATCCTCCTCCAGACCTCCGTCCAACAGCTCTATATCCTTTCCCAGCAGCATTCCGTTGACATAATGCAGTACGACTATGCAACCCTTTACCTCTCCGACATATGCACAAATTATATCTATATCGGGAGTTTTCGCATCTGTCACCTTCTGCTTTTGTCTCAGCTTCTCAACTGCACGGAGCTTATCTCGAAGCTTTGCGGCATGCTCGAATTCAAGCTTTTCAGCCGCAGTCTCCATCTCGCTTCTCAGCTTATCCTCGAGCTTCTCACTTTCGCCCTTAAGCAGCATCAGTGATTCATCTATCAGCTTTCTGTATTCTTCGTAAGGAATCTCGCCCTCACAAAGCCCTATACAGCGCCCTATCTCCTTGTTTATACATGCTCTCGATCTGCCTATATCTCTTGGAAAACGCTTCTTACAGTTCGGTATTCCGAGAGTCTCCTTCACGGTATTGATAACCTCAAAAGCAACTGTCCTGCCGTTATACGGTCCGAAATAGCGAGCTCCGTCATCTGACGGCTTCGCTACGACTGTATAATCGGGGTATGCGGTATTGCTGACGCGAATATAAGGATATCCCTTATCATCCTTCAACAGAATATTGTACTTCGGACTGTAAAACTTTATAAAGTTATTTTCAAGCACCAGTGCTTCAAACTCTGTATCGGTTATGATAACCTCAAAGCTGCGTACAGCTCTTACCATTGCCGCTACCTTTGGAGTATGTCTCGATGTGTTCTGGAAATAGCTGGATACTCTATTTCGCAGTATTTTAGCCTTTCCGACGTAGATCACCTCTTTGTTTACATTTTTCATCATGTAAACTCCGGGATTCTGCGGCAGATCTGCGGCTTTTTTTCTTAATTCATCAATATTCATTTTCTGTTTTCTCCGCACTCAGAAAACCGACATTATACATTCTTTATTGTACACCAAAAAATGTTCCACGTCAATATATTTTGTAATCAAATTGTAATTTTTTTAGCTTTAAACCACAAGATATCGGATATTTCATTTTTTTGCCACACTAAATATTGCAGATATTGGTATAAAATGTAAAATAACGTTCCACGACGCACATAGAGTGCAGCGGTGGTATTTTATGCATAATATCACGCATATACATAACTTTTATCAGACATCAAAAAGAGACGAGGGATAACCCCGTCTCTTCTTGCTGCTAATAGCTTCAAGCTATGGAAACTACTCATTAAAATTAGATGATACAAGCTCTACCAGAGCCATAACAGCTTCCTGCTCATCGCTTCCTTCGGCAATAATCGTCATCGTTGTTCCACGGGTAATACCAAGGGAGAGAATACCGAGAAGGCTTTTAGCGTTTACACGTCGCTCTTCCTTTTCTACCCAAACCGTACTCTTGAATTCGTTTGCCTTCTGAATAAAAAACGTTGCCGGACGCGCATAGAGTCCTACCTGATTATTGACAAGTACTTCTTTTGAAAACATGTACATCGCTCCCTATCGCATTCTGTCACGGCTTTCAAGCCATGATCTTGCAAACTATACTATATGATATAAGTATACAGAACTTAACAGTTTATTACAACTGGCAATTTAAATAATCTTTTTATCGGTTTTGTTCTTTTTTTACCACTTTGTGTTCATGCAACGGATCATAGTTCTATGATCGTAACACCCGTTTCACCCTCGCCGTATCTGCCGAGTCTGTACGAACGTACACGTCTGTCACGGCGAAGGTATGTGTGTACAGCGTTTCTCAGTACACCTGTGCCTTTACCGTGTATGACTGTCACAGTCTGCATATTTGCCAGCACTGAGCTGTCAAGGAATCTTTCAAGCTCTATCAGAGCCTCATCTGCATTTTTCCCTCGCAGATCAAGCTCCGTCTTTGCCGTCATGGTCTTGGATACAGTCTCTACTCTGACCGAAGGCTGTGCATATTTCACCGCAGCCTTTGTTGTTTCGTCGTCAAGCAGCTTCAAATCACGTTTTTTTGCACTGATCTTCATAATACCCGCTTGCAGCTGCACCGTATCTGTTTTTTCACTTGCTTCAAGCACCGTAGCTCTTGTACCTGTGCTTATAAGCTCAACGATATCACCTGCTTTCAGTGGTCTTGATGGGCCTTTATAATTTGAATGCTTCTTTACATTGAGCTTCGAAGTGTTCTCTGCATCATTGAGAAGTCTTCCGACCGCAGCCTTTGCTTCGAGCACATTTACAGCATATGCATCCTTCATTGCACCTTTTCTCAGCTTTTCGACCTCATCGTATGCAAGCTGTACGGCAGCCCTCGCATCATCTATTATACGCTTTGCTTCACGCTTCGCACGTTCAAGCTCACGTTCCTTATTAGCTGTGACCTGCTTTGTCTTCTCTATAGATGCACGCTTAGTCTCCTCCGCTTCACGGCGCAGACGCATAGCCTCCTCACGTTCATCCTCGAGCTTCTGACGTTCACGTTCAAGTCCGCCTATAACCTCTTCAAACTCACGATCATTATCACCCAAAAACGAACGTGCAGCCTCTATTATACCATCATCCAAGCCGAGACGCTTTGATATAGCAAATGCATTCGACTTACCCGGAATGCCTGTGAGCAATCTGTATGTCGGCTTCAAGGTCTCTACATTAAATTCACACGCTGCATTTTCAACGCCTTCATGACTGAGCGCATATACCTTAAGCTCTGCATAATGAGTCGTCGCCGCAACGAGCGCACCTCTTGAACGTGTATGCTCGATGATAGCCATTGCCAACGCAGCACCCTCGGTCGGATCGGTTCCAGCTCCGAGCTCATCGAAAAGCACGAGTGAGCGTGAATCCATATCCTCCATGATACCAACGATATTCTTCATATGTGCCGAGAATGTGGAAAGTGACTGCGAAATACTCTGTTCATCGCCGATATCGGCATAAATTCCATCCATCATACACACCTTTGATGTTTCGGATGCCGGAATATGCAGCCCGCACTGTGCCATAAGAGTAAGCAGTCCGAGCGTTTTCAGCGCTACCGTCTTACCGCCTGTATTAGGGCCTGTGATAACGAGTGTATCGTAGCCTCCGCCGATAGCTATATCTATAGGTACTGCTGTTTTCTGATCCAGCAGAGGATGTCTTGCACGCTTCAGCTCAATACATTTATCCTCTGTTATCTCAGGCTCCATCGCATCCATACTCATTGCATACTTCGCACGTGCAAAGACCGCATCAAGGTATGTCAGCGTCTCAAAGCTTTCAAGCAGCCTCTCCGAGGATGCAGCTACGCTCTCTGAAAACTCAGCTAAGATACGCTCTATCTCTTTTTTTTCTTCGACTTCCAGGACTCTGAGCTCGTTATTGGCTTCCACGACCTGTACCGGCTCGACGAACAGTGTCGCACCGCTTGACGACACGTCATGTACGAGTCCCTGAAGCTCCGATTTGAACTCGGCTTTAACAGGTACAACAAAACGTCCTCCGCGCTGTGTTATAATGCTTTCCTGCAAGACCTTTGAATACGACTGCGATGAGATGATCCTGTTGAGAACTTCTCTTACTCGTGCATTCACGTTCTTCATCTTACGTCTGATCGCAGACAGCTCACTCGAAGCCGAATCGGCGATCTCATCCTCACTCAGAATAGAGGTCGATATCTTGTCTTCAAGGAATTTATTCGGTGTCAGTATATTAAATCTGATGTCCAGAATCGTCGTGAACTCATCCTTACGTAATTCGATATCACCGTACTCCTTGACAGATCTTGTACATCTTAAAAGTGATGCTATTCTGAGAAGCTCTCGCGGACTGAGCACACCTCCGAGCTTCGTTCTCTTAACGCTGTCGGTAATATCGGACAGTCCCGAAAAGCTTGGGGCGGAGCGTGAGCTCATGAGTCTGAGAGCATCCGTACATTCCTTTAGTCTTTCACGGACGTCATCAATAAATTCCAGCGGAACGAGTGAATTAATAATATCCTTTGCTCCGTCGCTCACCGCATACGATGCGACCTTTTCAAGTACTATCGGCAGCTCCAATATTTTTAATGATTTTTCCTTTGTATTCAAACTTATCCTCCTTTCCTATGCGGAAAGTCATATTGCTACGCTTTTGTATATTGCCAATGTTTTATATTTTTTATCGAACTGTATCTCGAGATACCTTTCACATACATATGTAAGTATCTCTCTCGTCTTTCCCGTCACCTCAAATGAAGTAAGCTTCTTCATATCACAGCTCACTATATGCCGCATTGCCATCAGTACGCCCGGTGTGATCTCTGTCGCCTCGTCCTCTTCCTCTTCGCCATGTTCAAACACGCATCCGTCAATAAAAGAGAATGTATCTCCGTCGCTGTCCAGCATAGGCTCATATCCGCACACAGCAGTAATACGCAGTTCAAATGCCGCCTTGACCGTCGTAACATCACGCTTGCCCTGTGCAAGTGCATAAAAGCTCACAAGTGCCAATCGCATAAGCTCATTGTCACGTACTCCGTCAAGTGCCGCATCACCGAGCACCTCAGCCATATACGATGCAGCCGCAAGCGCAGCTGCTGATCTAGATATCCCGAAAAAAGTATCTATTGGCACTGCACTGTCAACCGTATAGCTCCCATCCTTTTCAAATATCAGAAAATCACTATAGCAAAACAATCGTGTTCCCGAGGTCTTGCTTCCCGTGGTCTTTCTTGCACCATAAGCGATCGCCGAAACGAGACCGTCAGCCGTGAGGATCATCAGCATACTGTCATACTCTTTTACCGCAGTCTCTCGAATAACTACTCCCGTTATTTTAATTTTGTTCATAGCCGAAATTACGCATAAAGAAACGATTATTTCTCCAGCCTTCCTTTACCTTTATCCAAAGCTGTAGGAATACCTTTGTACCGAACAGCTTCTCCATATCTATACGTGACTGCTCGCCTATTTTCTTCAGCATCGCTCCGTTCTTACCTATGACTATACCCTTGTGAGTCTCCTTCTCAACATATACTACAGCGCTTACCTCTATCGTACCTGTGGGACGTTCCTCCATGTGCTCGATCTCCACGGCTATTCCATGTGGTACTTCACGATCAAGCAATCTCAGTGCCTTTTCACGAATGATCTCAGCCATCAATACACGCTCGGGCTGGTCGCTTATCATATCCTCGGGGAACAGTGCATCGCCCTCCATAGTCAGCGAATCCAGCTCCTCTGTCAGGATATTGATACCTTCCTTCGTGCGTGCCGATATCGGTATCACCGCATGGAAGTCAAGACGTGATGCGTAATCTGTGATCACTGACAGAAGCTCCTCTTTATTTTCCAACGTATCGATCTTATTTATGACCAGTATACACGGAACTCCAGAGGCCTCTATATTCTTTAAGAGTATCTCCTCCTGCGTACCCGCTTCACGAGGCTCCACCACAAGGATCACAGCATCTGTATCCGCTACGCTCTCCTCCACGACCTTGACCATATAATCTCCTAGCACCGTTCTCGGCTTATGAAAGCCCGGAGTGTCCATAAAGATGTACTGTATATCGTCCTTATTGACGATAGCGCTGATTCTATTTCTTGTTGTCTGAGGCTTATCGGAGGTTATAGCGATCTTCTGACCTGCAAGAGCATTCAGAAGTGTAGATTTTCCCACATTCGGACGTCCGACTATTGAAAACATTCCTGTCTTTTTTATACTCATTTTCTTTGATCAATCCTTTATTATAAATAATTTATGCGAATTCAAACGGATCCGGAGTCTTTCCGTTCCACTTGTACAGGTAGACGGTGCTGTCCTGCTCACCATCGTCATTCACACCGTTATGTGATATATAAAAGTATCCGTTATCAAGAGAAAACAGTCCTGTCTGACCGTATTCAAATGTCCAGCCGTAAATTCCGGACTTTTCATCATACACTCCGTCTTTCAGGAGCGGAACTGTCAGCTCGTTTCTTCCTTCTATCTCCTTAAGCTCAGGCTTTGCGCTGCCATCAATTATATACATCGGCAAATTCGGATATTTATTCTTTTCACCCTCATAAACAGCCATAAGCCAGTTACCTGTATTTCCGTCGTACTCAAGATTCTGTACTCCGTACGTTGTATTTCCGGTATATACGAAATACTTTCTGTGTACACCTTCGGGGCCGTTTTTATGTGATTTTTTTCTGCTCAGCGCAGTCTCGTATTTACTCCATTCCGAGATATCGTATGAGAGAATGACCTGATGATCGTTATCATCACGCTCTGTATCACCATATATACCGTATGCGACCTTCAGGTACTTCTTTTCGCCCTTATGATCACCGAAATCAGGGCCGAATGAAATGCCGTCTATTCCGCTGCAGCCGTATCTGTGCAGCTTTCCATCCTGCGAAGTACCGCTATAGTCATCAACGACCTCCTTTAAATACACTGTAGTCATTATTCCGTCACGCTCGGCATCCATTCCCATACGGTCGATTTTCGACACGTCAAAGATCGCAACATAGAATGCATCCTCTTCATCCTCTTCAACTCCTATGGCATTGAGAATGCCTCGACCGATGCTGTCCTGCTTATACTCCAGAGAGCCGTATACCCTGCCATCGTCATCATTGAAATCAAGGCAGCCGAGATGTCCCGTAAGTCCCTCAACAGAACCGACGATATTTCCCTGCATATCAGTCTTCAGAAGCATGGTAGTAAATGAAAAATACATATATTCTCTTTTTGTATCTACAGCTATGCCCTGCACATGGCATTTACCATGACCGCCGCTATACACTTTTTTCGGTAGATCCATCATTACAAATGCACCTCTTTAAACTTCAATATACTGTAAAATGTACTCCTCAAGCTCACGCATCATACGCTTGCGCTTGCCCTCATCCAAATGATCGTATCCGAACATATGCAATACCGAATGCACTGTAAGGTATGCACATTCACGCATAAACGAATGTCCGTACTCCTCAGCCTGTGCTCGGCAGCGTTCCAGTGACAATACCATATCGCCGATAAATACCGCTCCTGTATCAAAATCGATATCGCAATCGTCCGGCATCTCTCCGACTCCATCGACCCAATCCAGTGTCGGGAAGCTCAAAACATCCGTAGGCATGTCCACATTGCGCTGCTGTGCATTTATCTTATGGATATCCTCATCGTCCGTCAGTCGAATATTTATCTCCACCGGAAATTCTATCCCGAGGCAGGCACATGCAACGTCAACGCAATCTCTCATCATGACCAGCAATCTTCTTGTTGTCCCGAGTCCGCTTTTGGTACGTTCAAAATTTATTATATTATTTTTTCTCATTATCCTTCGCATCCTTTTTCTTAAATTGCTTTGAAGCGTTGCTCATTGCACGCTTCTGAGCCTTTTTCTTATCGTATGCATCGTAAGCTCTGATGATCCTCTGCACGAGCTCATGTCTCACAACGTCCTTGTCGGAAAATTGACATATCTCTATACCTTCAACATTATCGAGCACCTTTACAGCCTCTTTCAATCCGCTCATTTTTCCATCCGGCAGGTCTATCTGCGTGATATCACCGTTCACCACAGCCTTTGAGCCAAAGCCTATACGTGTAAGGAACATCTTCATCTGCTCGGGCGTCGTATTTTGAGCCTCATCGAGAATAATAAAGGAATCATCCAACGTTCTGCCGCGCATATATGCAAGCGGAGCTACCTCTATATTGCCTCGTTCTACATAACGATGATATGTTTCTGCACCTATCATATCGAACAGGCTGTCATACAGCGGACGTAAATACGGATCGACCTTCGATTGCAGATCACCAGGCAGGAAGCCCAGTCTTTCGCCGGCTTCTACCGCAGGTCTTGTAATAATTATTCTGTTCACCTGCTTATCTCTGAATGCCGAAACAGCCGCCGCTACCGCAAGATATGTCTTACCTGTTCCGGCAGGACCGACTCCGAATGTGACTGTATTTTTCTTTATAGCATCTATATATTTTTTCTGTCCTAACGTCTTAGCCTTGATGGGCTTTCCCTTTGCAGTTACGCATATAACATCACGTGATATCTCCGATATCTTCTCAGCATTTCCCTCACGCACCAGAGATATGATATACATGACTGTCTGCGTATTGATCTTCTCACCCTTTGCGGACAGCGTCAGCAATCCCTCCACTGCCTTTGCTCCGAGCATGACGTTTTCAGGCTCACCGCTCACCTTGAGCTCGGTGTCTCTGTATACAAGTCTTACTCCAAGCTCCTTTTCGATTATTTTTATGTTTTCATCAAACGACCCAAACACATCAAGCACCTGTTCAAGTCTTTCAACATTTATTACCTGCTCCAAAAAATTTCACCCCTAAATCTATTGATCCTGCTTCGCCAAACGGGTCACACCTATCTGACGCACGCTCTCACAAGTCGCACGTGCATGTATACTATCCTCGTCAGATGTTATTTTAACGGATGTATTGTTTATACTTCCTCCGTTTTTTTCTTTTAACAGCCCGGCCGCCGCCGCTCTCATAAGCTCGTCACATGCTTCCTCATTCATGATCCTCGGTACTGTTTCATACTCAATATATTTTTCCTTTATGAGCGTTACAGGCAGATACACCTCATCTCCCATGCTCAGTCTTTTCCTCTCTACTATTTTATCACACTTTGTATATGAAATGCTACTGTCAAAATAAATATTTATTCGATATCCGGCGATATTTATTGCGTATCTTGTCGTCTGCTCGCCTGTGTAGCGCTTCTCATCCGTGCTTTTCACCATAACGGTATCCACTTTATCCCACACACGTGCATAAACGTCAGCCATAGCATGGACAAGCTTTACGTACTGTCCGTCCAAATAGGACATAAAGCCTGTGACGAGCATATCTCCCTCCTCCACCATTTTTCCTGTCTTTACCACTGCCTGCCCTGCACGTACTCTCAGCATCGTTACAAGTCCCGTCTCACCTGCAACTATATCGCACGGTATATCCTCCGGCACTATATCCGGCTTCTCATCACGCTCACGTACATCGATCACCGCATGACTTCCATTCGTCGTTACCGTCAGCCATGACAGCTCTGGGAGCTCAAGCAGCGCATAATTTCTAAGATACTCAGGTGATATTGATGATGCTCTGACACCTGTCCTTATTCCCAGCTCATTCATCACCTGCATAACACGAGCCTCGCTCACACGTTCACAGCCCGTGATCTCTATCGTCCATATAAAGCTACTCAGCGCATATATCACCGCACATACCAGGCAGAATCCGAACAGTAATCCTACTCTTCTGTGAATTCTCTTAAAACCGAATCGTATACCGTCACGCTTTAATATCCTTATCCTACAGCCTGTATGCTTTTTGAGCTTCCCGAGCATACGCAGTCCGTTCACGCTCATCTCGCAGTTAATTTTTCCTGCCTCTATGTATCTGATATTCCACAGCTCAATATCGTGCTTCGCACATATATTTAAAAACCTTTCTATCCCTGCTCCGCTGACCTCCACATAAAGCCAGCCGGACATATTTTTATACAACCATTTTAACAAACTGAGAAGCCTCCTTTATCGAAACTCTATCGAACTGAGCGTACCGTAAATCGAAACAGCATCATGCGTCATGGATTTTATATCCATGTCCTTTCCACATATACATATTTCGCATCTTGATGCAGCTACGCATATGCGTTCGGGAGTATACTCAGTCAAGCCCTTATGCGACATCACTATCACCTCGCTGCGTCCTATTATGGTTATCCTCTCTGCATCACTGAAGCTATCCTCCGGTATATCAAACGTCAGCGACAATCTTTCACTGAGACTCCTCTTTTCCCCTCTCAAGCGCCATCACCCGACCTTTATAATTATTGTTTTCTAAATAAGCCCCTCTCCGAATATATTAAAGCATCAATGCTGTTTTCGGGAGGTCTGTTTCAATATATGTTCACAGGTCGCAAATTAGGATTTTTTTACAAGCTTTTACTCATCATCTCAGTCGTACTATCTCTCGCAGGGCTGATAGTATATACCGAAGAGTGTATAAAAACAGGCAAAAGCGCTGTCGCCATGTGTCTGGAAACCGTAGCGCCGTCACTGTTCCCGTTCTTTGTCATATCAAACATAATTATTGGGTTGGGCTTTGCGGAGGACATAGCTTTTCTGTTCGAGCCTGTTATGAGAAGGCTTTTCAACGTCAACGGCTCATGTGCATGTGCATTTATACTCGGAATAGTGGGAGGCTATCCCGTAGGTGCTCGAACTGCGATAGAGCTTTACAATAAAAGACTGTGTACAAAGGCAGAAGCAGAGCGTCTTCTGAGCTTCTGCAACAACTCGGGTCCTGCATTTATACTCGGCATCGTAGGCTCTGCCATACTTGACAGCAAAGGTGCAGGCTTTCTGCTCTATGCGGCACACTTATGCGCCAGTATAACCGTAGGAATATTGTTTCGCCGCTATAAATCAAAAAACAGCTCGGGTGGATCGTCACATGTGATAAAGGAAGTTAGAAAAGAACACAAGGATATAAAGCTTTCTCTCGTTTTCGTAGACTCCGTGCGCTCTGCCATGAGCTCTGTTATCAACATCAGCGCCTTTGTCATCTTTTTTGCGATAGCGGTAGATATGCTCTTTTCCTCCGGCATTTTTTCCGCTGCCGCTAACGTACTAAGCTGCATTTTGTCACCGCTCGGGATCGATTTTGAAAAATCCACTCAACTCTTAACAGGTCTGCTTGAAATCACCTCCGGACTGTGGAGTCTTTCCGGTGCATCCTCCGGCTTTACCGCAAAGCTTGCAATGGCATCGTTTATTCTCGGTTGGGCAGGAATATCGGTGCATTGTCAGGCATTGTCATTTCTGGGAAACTCCGGGCTCTCCTTTAAGCCGTACTTTTTCGGGAAGCTTCTACATGCGATCCTTTCCGCTGCTTATACATATGCACTGACTCTCGTGATCCCGTTTTCGGAAGAGACCTCCTATATACTGGCATCACAGGTATCAGTCCTTAGTCAGATGGATATGAGATCGTCTTTTTTGACCTCTGTTATCTGCTCGCTGACCATCCTTCTTGCAATCGTCTGTGTGAGCGTATTCAGAAGCAGGAAAACTTAGCCTAAACGATCGTCTGCTTTGCTTTGCAGCGTTTTATTTATCACCGTATGAATATTAATTTTGAATTAAAGTCTGCAATTTTATTTTATATTTCAAATTTTATATGAAAGGCTGTTGCTTTTTGTCAATTTTGTGGTATAATATTATATTGTGGGTAGAATAGTATTCATTCGGAGGAGCTTACTATGTTTTTCAGAAAAGATATCGAACATTCATGCAGTATTTGTACCCACGCATGTGAGATCGACCATAATGATATGCTCTGCCGCAGATACGGCGTAGTAAATAAAGGCTATAGCTGTAGGAAATTCAGGTACGATCCTTATAAGCGTGTACCGTCTCGCAGCCCTGCACTGCCTACTGTCGCCAAGGATGCACTTTCACTTGAGAGCAAGTGACATCGAGTTGTGACAGATGATAAATAAATTTGCATATTGTTAATGTTTATCTTGCAAAATGTCCTTGACACCTTAACCTTCTGCTTGTTATAATTGTAACATATAAAACTCTATCAATTAACCTAAAAAGGAGACAAATCTATGACAAACAACAAAGCAGTCCTCGACTGGGTCAATAAGATGGTCGCCATCACCAAGCCTGATAATATGGTTTGGATCGATGGCAGCGAAGCTCAGCTCGAAGCTCTCCGCGCAGAAGCTTGTTCCACAGGCGAACTCGTAAAGCTCAATCAGGATATCCTTCCGGGTTGCTACTATCATCGTACAGCCGTTAACGACGTTGCTCGTGTTGAAGGCAGAACATTTATCTGCTCCCCGACAAAGGACGAAGCAGGCCCCACAAACAACTGGATGGAACCGTCCGAAATGTATGCTAAGCTTTATAAGCTTTATGAAGGCTGCATGATAGGCAGAACATGCTACGTTATCCCTTATTCCATGGGTCCCGTAGGTTCTCCGTTTGCAAAGTACGGTATTGAGCTGACAGACTCCATTTATGTTGTTCTTAACATGAACATCATGACACGTGTAGGTCAGAAGGTTCTCGATGCTCTGGGAGACAGCCCCGACTATATCAAGGGTCTCCATGCTAAGGCTGACATCGACGAAGAAAACCGTTATATCGTTCATTTCCCGCAAGACAACACGATCATGTCCATCAACTCCGGTTACGGTGGAAACGTTCTTCTCGGCAAGAAGTGCTTCGCTCTGCGTATAGCTTCTTACCTTGGCCGTAACGAAGGCTGGATGGCTGAGCATATGCTCATCCTCGGTATCGAATATCCGAACGGAGACATTAAGTATATTTCCGCTGCATTCCCGTCTGCTTGCGGCAAGACAAACCTCGCTATGCTCATTCCGCCGGAGATCTTCCGTGAGAAGGGCTACAAGGTATGGTGCGTAGGCGATGATATCGCTTGGATCAGAGTTGGCGAAGACGGACAGCTTTACGCTGTTAACCCGGAATACGGCTTCTTCGGCGTTGCTCCCGGCACAAATGCTAAGTCCAATCCGAACGCTCTTGCTTCTACACGTTCCAATACAATCTTTACAAACGTTGTAATGACAAAAGACGGCAACGTTTGGTGGGAAGGCCTCGACAAGAATCCGCCTCACGACGTTGAAAACTGGAAGGGCGAGCCTTGGGATCCCGATGACGGTTCTAAGGGTGCTCATCCGAACTCCAGATTCACAGCACCGGCTATCAACTGCCCGTGTATTTCTTCTGAATTTGAGAGTCCGAAGGGTGTTCCGCTGTCTGCTATCGTATTCGGCGGCCGTCGCGCTAAGACAGCTCCGCTGGTATACCAGGCTCGTGACTGGGATCATGGTGTATTCGTAGGCTCTATCATGGCTTCCGAGACAACAGCTGCTGCATCCGGTGCAGTTGGTGTTGTTCGTCGTGACCCGATGGCTATGCTTCCGTTCTGCGGCTACAACATGGCTGATTACTGGCAGCACTGGATCGACATGGGCAAGAAGATCACAAAGCAGCCCAAGATCTTTAACGTTAACTGGTTCCGTCTCAATGAGAACGGTAAGTTTATGTGGCCGGGCTTCGGCGACAACATGAGAGTTCTTCTCTGGATTCTCGCTCGCTGCGAAGGCAAGGTTGGCGCAGAGGAAACAGCTATCGGTTATGTTCCTAAGGCTGAGGATATCGACCTCGAGGGTCTCGATTACACAATCGAAGGCGACCACAAGTTCGGTATCGATGATCTCAAGAGCATCCTTACAGTTGAAAAGGATTACTGGCTTGATGACGTTGAAAACATTAAGCAGTTCTATGCTAAGTTTGACGAGAAGAGAATTCCGAAGGAGCTTTGGAACGCTCTCGCAACACTTGAATCAAACCTCAAAGCTTAATCAGTTTGTGTTTAAAGCAGGGAAAATGCATATTTTCCCTGCTTTTTTATTCGAGCATAGTAATACACAGCTGTGATATCGCTGTGATCCCATCTGTTCAGTATTATTCGCAAAAATTATATTATAAAAATCAAAGGAGCTATCAGCATGTCAAAATATGATGTAGCTGCATATATTTGGCCATCCTACACAGGCGATGAATCACGTTCACGTATGTTCTGGCCTGAGGGTATGGGAGAATGGCAAACCGTCAAAAATTCAGTTTCAAAATTTCCCGGACACAACTGGCCTCGCAAGCCTCTCTGGGGCTATGTCAACGAGGCAGACCCATATGTTATGGAAATGGAGATCGATGCCGCTGCCGATCACGGCGTGAATGTATTTATATATGACTGGTATTGGTACGATTCACGTCCGTTTCTCGAGCAATGCCTTGACAACGGCTATTTGAAAGCCAAAAATAATGATAGAGTAAAATTTTATCTCATGTGGGCAAACCATGATGCAAACCATCTTTGGGATATCAGGCACTCCGATTCCATCGGCAGTGAAGTTATTTGGCTCGGCTCACAAAACCGCACACAATTTGACCGTGTAGTTGAGCGAGTCATATCACGGTATTTTTCTCATCCGTCGTACTATAAGATCAATGGCTGTCCGGTATTTATGATCTATGATCTCCACAACCTCATACTCGGACTCGGCGGCATTGAAAACACGAAGTCTGCTCTGGCATACTTCCGTGAGCAAACTGTACGTGCAGGCTTCCCCGACCTCCATCTTCAGCTTACCGCATGGGGTGAAAACAGTGTAAATCTCAGCGGCGTTGATTCCTCTGCATCCGGCACTACATGTGCTGCTACGGAGCTTTTCGGCTTCGACAGTATTTCGCATTATCAATTTGTACACTTTACGGACATCGACAGAGATTACACCGAGATACTAAAGGACGTGGCAAAGGAATGGCAGCGGATCGATGACAATTATAAAATCCCCTACTTCCCACACGTTTCTGTAGGCTGGGATAATAACCCTCGCTATCGTGGCTTCCGTCCCGGTATCGTGAAAAACAATACGCCCGAAAATTTTGAGAAGGCTCTTATTATGGCAAAGGAATATGTAGACACTCATGCACTTCCCTCGCCGCTTATTACCATCAACAGCTGGAACGAGTGGACGGAAACGAGCTATCTTGAACCTGACGACCTGTATGGGTACGGCTACCTCGATGCAATCAAACGTGTGTTTATGTGTAAATAAATTTCAGCAGAGTGTTTATTTTGAGCACTCTGTTTTTATTACTTTTGTATGAAGATACAAAAGGTGCGTTGACATCTGACAACATATATAGTACACTGAAAATGTAAATAACATTGAGGATGTGATACCAATGTTCTGATCAGAATGGAGTACGTGCAGACAGACAACACACTTTCGAAAGGAGATTTTTATTTTAGCTTTTGTATTAGCATTGGCAATGCTGATATCACTTACAGGCAATGCATTCGCTATAGACATTAATAGAGAAATAGTAGTCTCTGAGTCTGTTATTTTTGAAACTAAAGCCTCAAAAATCCCCCATGCTGTGAAAAATGTTTTGATCGAAAAAGGCGCAGTTATAGCCGATAATACTTCAGTAAAAGTTTTAAGTATTAACAACTCTAATGATTCAGTCATTTGTGTAACAAATAACTCAAATGGATTAATAGAAAACGATATAATTATCTCCTATAACAAAAACGCAGACGGCGAACTAGTCATAAACAACACTATCCCAAATGCTATTACAAATTCAGGAACCGTTTGGGGGTCAGCTACATATAATGGATATGACTCTGATTTCACTGTAATAGGTAAATTATACTCAACAGAATATGTTGGTCCATATGGTGTACTCTATTACAGACCATATCAATGTGATTTCACGTATACAAAGGGAACAAATGTTACTGTAGGACTTATAGAGGTTTATTATATCACAGAAGGAGTTTTATACACCTATCCCGGTTACGAGCAATTAGAATCTCCCTATGCGCATACAGTTACCGTATCTATCCTTAATCCTGCACCAAACACCACTTACTCTAATGTAAATTATCTTCCGATCAACAGAGCAATAAAAACTTCATCAGGCACACTTAACGCCGGACATGCACTATCATTCAATTGTTATGTTAATGGTCGAAACGAACATTATACTGTAAACATCACCGAATTAAATCCCGTTTAAAAGAGGTACTATCATGAAATCGTATCTATATCGTATATTACCAATATTTATTCTTTTATTGGTTCTATCCTCCTGCACAAGCAACAGATCTGTCGGCGTCTTCGACTTCTCGGATGCTAAGCATATTGGCTACTCATTTGAAAAATATTGTGAACGTACAAAGCTTTCACCGGACACTTTTACTTGCATAGGCGAAGATGATCACCTCTATCTAGCTGATACCGTTACCTTTAATGGTGTCGAGTTTCAGAAGTATTTGTTGTTTGGCATCGACAATGCTCTGTTTGGGATCGGATACGGTTGTAGAATTCCACACATGGAACCGGATGAATTAGAATCACTTATAACCGATATTTATAAATTGATCGTAGATAAACATGGCGAACCAACTACATATCCGGGTCTGCCAAATCGCATAAGCACTTTAGAAGACTATTCCGCTGTTCAAGGTGGAACTGACGAATGGAATTTTACGGATGACGATCCCATGTGCGATCTGAGATTTGTCTTCAGGCACGCTTACGATGATCTTATGGATATCTATTTAGAGTATAGGGTTGCAAATCTAAGAGATGGGCAACGAATTTATCAGGATTATATCAAGGAATGACTCTATCCCCTATTTTCGTTAAAACAGGGGAATATCTGCATATAATCTGCAAGTATTATTTAATAGGAAAACGGAGGTGCGTTTACATAACAATAAAAAATCAATTTGTATAATTATAGCTTTATGTTTATTCGCCATTACAACTGCCTGTACAAGCAATGAGCCTGTCAGCGTTTTCGACTTCTCGGACTCCACGCATATCGGCTACTCATTTGAAAAATATTGTGAACGTACAAAGCTTTCACAAGATATATTCACCTGTCTTGATGAACACAATTATTTCTATGTAGCTGATACTGTCACCTTTGATGAGGTTGATTTTCATAAGTATCTGATGTTTGGTTACGATAACGCATTATACGGATTCGGATACGGCAGCAGAATTTCTGATGTCGACAAAGCCGAACTTGGTGTTCTTATTTCTGACCTATACGATATCTTTGTAAAGAACTACGGAGAACCTACCACATATCCCGGTATTCCAAATCGCATAAGCACTATTGAAGATTATTCAGATGTTACCTCCGGCTATGATGAGTGGAATTTTATGGATGGCAATCCTATGTGCGATCTGATACTATCATTTACTACAACACCTGATAATATGATAGAGATTGATATTAGATACAAAGTCGCAAACATAAGAAACGGTCAACAAATCGTCCAGGAATATATCAAGGAATGACTTTATCCCCTGTTTTCTTTTGAAAACAGGGGATATTTACATATTATCTGCAAAAAATTCATTTTATATTCAGTTTTTGTTTCGATTTGGTTTAGCTTTGAAAGGTATTATTTAAATCATCATATGAATAAAGGAGTTAATACAATGTCAAAGCTAGTCAAAACCGAGCAGATTTCACTTTTCAATCGTATAAGTGCTGCTATATCGACAATCCTTCTTGTCCTTCATTTCATACCGTTCTGGAAATACGGCGACGGTATGAGTGCATCTATCTGTGGTCTTGTATGGATGCCGTATAACCACACTTCACTCACAGCTGAGCTTACTGCTTCTTTGGGAAGCTTCAGCATCGATTCACTTGTGAGCCGTTCCACGCTGTTATGCGTACTCTGTATTGCAGCAATAGTAATTTGCCTTATGCGATCTGACAATTGTATCTCATCGATCATTCCCATTGCATCCGGTATCGTTGGCGTCTGGGCGTTTCTTTCATCTCCGGCACTTAAGCTCGGCTCAGGATGGTCTATTTACCTTATTTTGTCTATTTTACTCATTCTCACAGGTGTACTTGCTCTGCTTATGGGGCTTAAAGGTGATGAAGCCTAAGAAAAAAACTGTTCCATGAAATATGGAACAGTTTTTTTACTAACCGATAAAGCTCGCATTCTTGAATGCTTCGACCAACTCAGCCTTTGACAAAGCTGAACTAAGATATCTTCTTCCTGCAACAGGAATCACGATACCGTCATCGCACCTTTCAAATGCTATCTTTTCATGTCCCGGCTCATTCTCGTAAACCGCATCATTGACCGCAAGCTTTAACATTCCCTCGCCCGACGTATGCCAACAGACTACATAATTTCTATTCTCACGTTCAAATACAAACGCAGAGAGTCCCTCAACAGTATCTTCGATCCTGTCATATGCACACAATTCGTACTCATTATCCTCATTTATAATTAAAATATGCTCCTGCGCTGTATTTTTCAGCTCATTTTTCATCTCATCTGTCAGCAGATGCTTCTCACGCATTTCTTCCCAACGACGCATCACCTCAAGAACATCATCTGTTCGAGGATTCTTGTCAAAATTAACCATATCGCACTGCATCGCAGTTGGGCAATCCCACGCTGCCGCACGACTTGTACCGTATTCATAATGATCAGGCATCGTATCGAGATCGAATGACCACCAACCGAAATTAAGTCGTGTAAAATCACATGCCATTCTCGGTGCTTCCTCTGCCGGGAACTGTGCTATCTTTTCTTTGAATATATTCATCGGGAAAACATCGAATGCATTACCGCCGCTGAGCATATGCCAGCTGAAATGTGCTTTAGCTGCACCCTCGCAGTAGATCGGCTTCTTATCAAGCTTATCATATACTCGATACTGTGCATTAGGAATGTGGAATCCGAAAGGCGGATTTGTTCCTTCCGAGCCATCGAAGTACACGAACTCAAAGCCTGCGTTATATGCTTCTGCGAGCTTATCAGCCACCTCATCCTGCAAGCCGGAATTTTGATCCAGATAGATGCTTGTTGCACCGAACTCGCTCACATCAAGTATTCCACCTATAGTTCCGACATTATGAGCTGCTACATTCGTATTCAAATGACCGCGTATACAACCCTTAAAGCAATAAGGATATTCTGTAGTAAAAGAGTCGTAATATATTATTTCCCCATCAAACTTAAGCATACGGCATTTGGGATGCATAACGGAGCCTTCGGGATTCTGTTCAACATATATTTCAGTGTCATCCATACCGATGGGCTTCGAAAGGGTAAAATAACGAGTCAGATTCAAACGGTGATCTGCTGTAGGAGTAACATATCTGCTGTTCATCCCGATATGTGTATGTAAAAAGTGGAATCCGGGCGTAATACCTGCGGCTTTGATCTTATCGAGCATCGCTCTCAGGTCATCAATGCCGTTTGGATATTCATCCCTGAAATCGTAATCACCACATGTGAGATAACCGTCCACACACTTGTAGAGACACGAATAATAGAGCAGCATCATTTTATAGCCACCCTTTTTGGCATATTCGATATGCTTATCGACATTTACAGGTGTCACATCACTTGCCCAGTATTCCGACGCATTGATTTTTTCGTGTCTGCGGCTTGCGACTCCCTTTGGAAGATCATAATCGTTTTCTATATTCTCAATAGCGTTCAGAAGCTCATCCGATGATGTCACGATAAGTGCAGCTTCGCAGCCCTTGAGCTTGATACCTGCAACGGCATCGGCACTCATAACACTATATCCCTTACCCTTTTTAGAATCTATATCGGCGTACGGTGATGTTGCAAGCACATTTATCGCTACATCCTTATCCCATGAAACATTTAGCCACTCACCGAAGTTTTCACGGTCGGCTATCGGCAGCTGAATAAGTCTGAATCTGCATACAGGTGGAGGTGTCATGGTAAGGTAAGCAAAATCCTCATATTTGATATCAAATTCCTCGAGTCGGAACGTAATATAATCGTCCTCTTCTCTTACCGCAATGCGAGCTTTAAACGTTACCAGCTCAAATCCGACAATGAGCTTTCCATCCTCAAGTCGAACGCTGTTTGCTTCAAAGGTGGTTTTCTTATTCGGATGTGCAAGCTTTATTTCATTATTATAAGGACGTTCCTCGGTCAACGAAAACAGCGCACATTCATTGCCTTTTGCGATGCATTCGATATTTTTATCCTTATAAATAAGACTTTCCACGATGCAGTCATCACGCAGTGTCAGGCAAAAGTTCTTATTTTCTATAACGATTTTCCCGTTTGATATCGTTTTCATATCGCATTTCCTTTCATTTTCAGTATTAATCCAGCCTATTTGTATAATAGCATATATGGTTCGGTTTGTCAATAAGCAATTACTATTTTTATATGTGCGGTAGAACTTTTCATATTTCTCTGCTATAATTTATTTATTCGACGCACAAGCTATATTTAAACAATATCACGCTTTCCGGCGTTTCTTTGGAGGTAATCATGTGTACTGCGATAACATATAAGACATCTGACCACTATTTTGGCAGAACTCTTGATCTTGAATACTCATACAACGAAAATGTGACTGTCACACCGAGAAATTTTGTATTTGATTTTCGTCGAAGACAGTCGGTCACAAGTCACTATGCTATTATCGGTATGGCAACAGTAGTTGACGGATATCCTTTATACTATGAAGCGTCAAACGAATGCGGTCTTTCAATAGCAGGACTTAATTTCCCATCCAATGCATACTATTCCGATGAAAATGACGGAATGGATAACATTTCACCCTTTGAATTTATTCCATGGATACTGTCACAATGCAAAGATCTATCTGACGCTATGTCGCTTCTGAAAAAGATCAACCTATGCAATATAAATTTCAGCGAAGCATTTCCGCTCTCACCTCTGCATTGGATAATTGCCGACCGTGAAAATGCGATCACTGTTGAGTCGGTCATTGACGGACTTAAAATTTACGAAAACCCCGTCGGTGTGCTCACAAACAATCCTACATTTGATTATCATATGACACATTTGTGTGATTATCTCAACATCACCGCAATGCCTCCGAAAAACCAATTTGGCAGCATTGAGCTCATTCCGTACAGCCGAGGCATGGGAGGCATGGGACTTCCCGGTGATCTGTCATCCTCATCAAGATTTGTGCGTGCAGCGTTTACAAAGCTCAACTCTGTCTCAGGGAGTAGTGAGGACGAGAGTATAAGTCAATTCTTTCATATTCTCGGTGCCGTTTCTCAACAGCGTGGCTGTGTTATCATGCCTGACGGCAGCTATGAGATCACCGAATACACCTCCTGCATCAACACAGATAAGGGGATATACTACTACACTACCTACGAAAACAACTGCATATGTGCTGTAGATATGCACAGCTGTGATCTTGACGGGAAAGAGCTTTACACCTATCCGTTAATTAAAAATCAGCAGATACTGCATCAAAATTGACAAAAGAAAAGCTAAGTGTCCGATACAGCTTGATGTATTACGGACACTTAGCTTTTTTTCTGTAAAAGGAGTCGCTGCAAAAGCGCAGCGACTCCGTAATATGTATTTTAAAAATCATAACTGACCTTGACAGGTCTGCCTATTTTAGCAGATTCCACTGCCGCAAGGCACGCAGCAACTGTAGATGCACCCTCAATACCTGTAGTCTTAACAGGCTTATCCGAAATAAGAATATCTATAAACTCAGCAATCTCTGCTGTTGCATTATGATTATTGATATCTATCTCGATCTTTATGGGCTCACCACCGCCATGATCGACGCCGTTTTCATCAATAACGGGTTTAAACAATGTCATTTCCGGCGAATTGTTATCACAGAGGATCGTACCCTTTGTCCCATAGAACTGACTTCTGATAGAAAGGCTCGTTCTCTTGCAGGCTATGGTACACATCACTTTGCCAATAACATTATTCGGGAACTTCATGATAGAGACAGTGCAGTCGTTTACAGGCCACTTTGGCAGAAGCTTGTGATTAGCATATGCACTCACTTCCTCCGGGTCTCCCGCTACCCATCTTAGCAGATCGACTGCATGACAGCCGCCGCCTACAATTGGATGGCGTTCCGGATCAACACGCCAATGATCATCGCCCATATGTGTATAATCATGACCGTATTCGCTCTCCACGAAGAAAAGTTCACCGATCTCACCTGAATCAATAAGCTCTTTCGCTTTTTTAAATGCAGGAGTATATCTGCAAACCTGACCGATCATAAGCTTTTTACCTGTTTCACGCTCTGCTGCGATCATCGCTCTGCAATCGTCAAGGTTTAGTGCCATAGGCTTCTCGCAAAGGACATCGACACCTGCTTTAAGGAGATTTACAACTATTTCTCTGTGTGTTCCGTCAGGTGTTACGACTACTGCTGCATCGATATGTTCCTTTTCGACCATTTCCATGTAGTCCTTATAGATCTTCACCTTGTTTGCGATCTCAAGGCTTTTTGCAGCTTCCTGTGCTCTTTCGAGATCAAGCTCACAGATAGCGACAAGCTCTGAATTTTCGTTTGCAAGGATCCCTTCCATATGTCTTCTTGCCATTCCGCTGGCACCGATAACAGCCATTCTCAGCATAAGAATTTCTCCTGAAAGCTATTAGAAATTGTAATCTACTGTAATCGGCTTACCTGTCTTAGCAGACTCTACGCATGCAAGACAAGCAGATACTGTTGCAGCACCCTCGAAGCCTGTTGTACGAACCGGCTTACCTGTAAGAAGGATATCTATAAACTCGGCGATCTCTGCTGTTGCATTATGATTGTTGATATCAACAACGATCTTTCTCGGTTCGCCGCCGCCGTGGATCTCATTGCCCTTATCATCGACCTCAGGCTGGAACAATGTAAGCTCACGTGATGTATTATCGCAAAGGATAGTACCCTTTGTTCCGAAGAACTGGCTTCTCATTGTATAAGGTCTCTTACATCCGATGGAGCAGAATACCTTACCGATAACGTCGTTCGGGAACTTCATTATAGCGATCGTGCAGTCATTTACAGGCCAACCCGGGAGCAGCTTGTGGTTTTCATATGCTGTAACCTCTATAGGATTACCTGCTACCCATCTTACGAGGTCAACTGCATGGCAGCCGCCGCCTACGATAGGATGACGTGCCGGGTCAATACGCCAATGGTTTGTACCCATATGCATATAATCATGAGCATATTCGCTTTCTACATAGAACAAATCACCGATAGCACCGCCATCGATAAGTGCCTTTGCAAGCTTAAAGCCCGGTGTGTAGCGGCAGATCTGACCGATCATGAGCTTCTTGCCGGAAGTCTTTTCAGCTTCGATCATAGCACGGCAGTCCTCACGTGTAAGAGCCATAGGCTTTTCACACATTACATGAACGCCTGCATTAAGAAGGTCAACAACGATCTCACGGTGTGTTCCGTCAGGTGTTGCAACGATAGCTGCATCCAGCTCTTCCTTCTCGATCATTTCCTTATAATCAGAATAAAGTCTGGCAGTTTCCTTAACTCCAAGTTCTTCTGCCGTCTGTTCAGCCTTTTCAACATTTGTATCGCATATTGCTACGAGAGCAGCTTCAGAATTAGCAAGTACACCCTTCATATGAGCTTTGCCCATACCACAGCCTATAACGCCGAATTTCAACATAATATATTCCTCCCATATCATAATATTTACAAATGTTATTATAGCAACATCTTTTTCATTAGTCAATACTAATATATTGTGTATATTCGAAATTTAACAGTAAATCCAACAAAAACTACGGCAGAAGATATCTCTACCGTAGTTTTTATCAAATTATTTATCTTTTCTCAGATCAACACGTCTGATCTTACCGGAGATAGTTTTCGGGAGTTCCTTTACAAACTCAACGACTCTCGGATACTTAAACGGAGCTGTATGGCTCTTTACATAATTCTGGATATCCTTCTTCAGCTCATCTGTAGGTTCATAGCCTGCATTAAGCACGATCGTAGCCTTGACTACCTGACCGCGAACCGGATCCGGTACACCTGTTACACCGCATTCCAGTACTGCCGGGTGCTCCATAAGTACACTTTCCACCTCAAACGGGCCAATACGATATCCGGAGCTCTTGATGATATCATCTGTACGTCCGACATACCAGAAGTAATTGTCCTCATCTCTCCATGCGACATCGCCTGTATGATAATATCCGTCTCTGCATACATCTGCATAACGTGCATCATCGTGATAATAGCCGCCGAAAAGTCCGCACTGCTTTACTCCATCCTTTAATTTCAGTACGATCTCGCCTGAAACGCCGGGCTTTGCACTCTCTCCGTTTACAATGATATCAACATCATATGCAGGTGACGGCTTACCCATCGAGCCGGGCTTCGGCTCCATACCACTGAGTGTACATACAGTAAGTGTTGTCTCCGTCTGTCCGAAGCCTTCACGGAGCTTAAGTCCTGTACGTCTGTAAAAGTCGTTATATACCTCTGGATTCAATGCTTCTCCTGCGATAGTTGCCTCTTTTATCGACGAAAGATCATACTGTGAAAGATCCTCTGCGAGGAAGAATCTATAGATCGTAGGCGGAGCACAGAATGTTGTGATCTTGTATTTCTGGATCCTTTCAAGCAGCTTTTTAGCTACAAAACGGTCGAAGTCATATACAAATACGCCTGCTTCGCAGAACCATTGTCCGTAAAGCTTACCCCATACAGCCTTGCCCCAGCCTGTTTCAGCGACCGTAAAGTGCAGTCCGTCGGGATTTACCTTATGCCAATGTCTTGCAGTGATTATATGAGCGATCGGATATGAGAAATTATGCCATACCATCTTAGGATAACCTGTTGTGCCCGACGTAAAATACATGAGCATCATATCATCGACATGTGTAGCCTCATCACCTGTAGGACGCTCGAATACGTCACTTGCTTCATCGATAAGCTTATCAAAGTTCAGATATCCTTCTCTCTCGCCATTCACGCCGAAGAGAACTCTCATATCCTTACACTGTGCAGCTGCCTCCATCGTAGCATCGGAGATCGGGTCGGGTATCGTACATACGATACTGCTTACACCTGCTGCATCAAATCTATACACGAGATCCTTTGTTGTCAGCATATTTGTACCCGGGATTGCGACTGCGCCGAGCTTACAAAGTCCCATGATCGCATACCAGAACTGATAGTGGCGTTTAAGAACGAGCATTACTCTGTCGCCCTTTTTGATGCCTGCATTTTTAAATACATTTGCGGCCTTATTTGAAAGCTTTGAGATGTCGCCGAACGTAAATGTCCTCTCGTTACCCTCTTCGTCGCACCAGAGCATGGCACGCTTATTCGGGCAGCGAGCTGCGATATCGTCTACTACATCAAATCCGAAGTTAAAGCTGTCAGGTATATTAAACTTAGCGTCACAGAGGACTCCGTTTTCATCATATTTTTCACTGAGATATTTCTCGAAACAATAGTTCATTTTCTTGCGTATCCTTTCAAATCATTATTAGTCGTTTTTTGTACGCATGACAACGGCAAGGAATTTACAGTCTTTGCCTCCCGTTGCGATCATACCATGACCTCTGCGGCTATCATAATATACTACGTCGCCTTCATTTAAAATTTCCACATGTCCCTCGTACACAAATTTCATTGAGCCTTCAAGTATCATATCAAACTCCTGATCCTCGTGTACGGAAAGCTGGATCGGCGCTGTTTGAGCATCTTCACTGTATTTTGCTGTTACTATAAACGGTTCGGCGATCCTTTCCTTGAAAAGATATGCCATATTTTCATAAACAAAGCCCTCACGGCGCTTTATCGGCAGTCCCTCGCCCTTGCGTGTTACACAGTAGCCGGAAAGTCTCGGCTGCTCACCCGAGATGAGCTCTGTGATGTCTACACCGAAGCGTGCAGCACATTTATATAGGAAAGTAAATGTGAAATCATATTCGCCCGCTTCATACTTAGCATATTCTTCAGCCGTAACGCCGCATACATCTGCCATCTCTTCAATAGTAATATCCAAAATATCCCTTAATGCACGTATTCGCTCCGCAATAGCAACTATCTGATTTCCCATATTGACATCCTCCTAAAAATTAAAATAAAAAGCTCGCCCCAAGCAATTGGGGCGAGCATATAAACATATGTCGCGGTACCACCCAAATTTATCACTCTACGTTCTCCGATGACTATCGTCTCTTTTAAACGCTACGTCTTAACGCGACGAACACGCAGAAACTTATTCGGGACTGCTTACAAGCTGTTACCCTTTCAGCTCTGAGCTCATGGGTGATTAATTCTCAGCCGAAATACCGTCTTCCACCGACCGACGGCTCTCTATAATTTCAAATTCTGTGAACCTGATCCCAATCATCACTTTTCGTATGTATTATACTACTGCTTTTTTCATTTGTCAAGTAGTTCTTAAAATTTTATATCCTTAACATAAAAGCAATTGCAAAAACTTTTATAATATGGTATAATTGCTTAGATTGTCGATTAATGAAAGGTTTTGTCTCACTATGTCAACTGCTTTTTATGATATAAAGATACCGCTTGGCAATGCATATGCCTTGCCGCACTCTGCCGTTGATGCTGTGATCGCATCAAAAAACGCAGATTGTGCTATGCTTTTGCTTTATATTGTTAAAAACAGCGGATATATAGACGACTCTGCCGCTATCGGTGCGCTCGGTATGACAAAGGAACGATTTTCAGAGGCGATAAGTCTGCTGATATCGGAAAAAGTCATTATTCCGTCTGTTTATGAGTCTGGTGCTGCTTCTCCCAAACCACTTGAAATGCGTTCGGATTATTCATCCGACGAGATAAAAAACGCACTCGACGGAGATCATGACTTTGCCACAATCTACAGATCATGTGAAGCTGCACTCGGTCGCCCATTGAAGCAATACGAAGCAGGTACACTGATGAATGTATACAACACTTTGGATCTTCCAAGTGAGGTCATTCTGCTGCTCATAAGCTATAAGTCAGAGGAATACACGAAGCGTATTGCAGCAGGAGCATCGACAAAAAAGCTGACAGTTCGTGAGATCGCATCGGAGGCATGTCGATGGGATTCTGCCGGAATAGACAGTCTTGAGTCAGCCGACGCACATATAAAGCAGCTCCAGCAGAGAAGTACTCTTGAGGGGCAGCTCAAGCGTCTTGTCGGCATCCGTGACAGAAGGCCGAGTCCTACGGAGCTTGCATACATAAAAAGCTTTATAGATATGGGCTTTGAATTTTCCGTTATAGAACGGGCTTACGACATAACAGTTATAAACAAAGGCGCTCTCGTCTGGCCATATATGAACTCTATCCTGAAGCGTTGGCAGCGTGAAGGGAAGCTGAAGCTTTCCGATATGGAAGCGCAAACTCATAATAAATCAGGCGGCACTTCAACAGGTAAATTAACCGAAGTAAACTATGAATACTTCGAGCGTGCTAAAAAGTATATCAATAAAGAAGGTGATTAAGCATGGCATATGACGGTAAAGCTTTGCATCTTGCCATCGAACGACATAAGCAGCTTATCAGCGAACATGAACATAAGCTTGCCGAGCGCAGAAAATCACTTCACAGTCTCATTCCACGTCTTTCGGAAATATCTACCGAGCTGTCCTCCTCCGTGATCGACTGTATCAAGCTTTCACTTGAATCGGATACGGATGCCGAAAAAAGGCTGGAGCAGATCAAGCTCGATAATCTCGCACTACAGGACGAGCGAAAGAGGATTCTATCGGAGCACGGCTTTCCGGAGGATTATCTTTCGATGTCATATCGCTGCGAAAAATGTGCGGACAGCGGCTTTATAAAAAGTGAAATGTGTGACTGCCTCAAGGGCTTATATAAGGATGAATTACTCAATGAGCTGACACTAATGATCGGCTCTCCCGGTTCAAAGCTTTCGGATATCGATCTGAGTATCTATTCCGACAAAATATTTCCCAAAACTCCAATGTCACCGAGAGATAACATGCGTTTCATCCTTGATACATGCAAAAACTTTATTTCCGATTTTTGCATATCAAAGGAAAACATGCTGTTTATGGGTTCTCCGGGAGCCGGGAAAACATATATCGCAGGCTGCGTTGCGTATGAAGCTGCAAGCATCATGAGATCCGTGATCTACGAATCAGCATGTACGCTATCATCCAGATTCGATGAGGATCGTTTCCGCTCCTACAGTGACGATACACGTTCCGATCTGCGTAAGTATGCAGACTGTGACCTGCTAATACTGGACGATCTCGGACTTGAATCCTCCTCACCCTATGCCGTGTCTCAGCTTTATAATCTGATTAATACAAGACTGCTGGCAGGGCAGCATACTATCGTCATCACAAGTCTCAATGAAATTGAATTCAAAAGGAAATACGGCATGAGCATTGCTTCAAGAATTTTGAATTCTTACACGACTCTGTATTTTTTCGGTGATGACCTCAGAAAAAGACAATGATGCTTTTCCGTATCTTATCTATAAAACACTTATTTCGAAAGGACTACATATTATGAAGCGTTCCCGTATTTTACCTGTGATCATATCGATCTTATTGATGTTCTCTCTTTTAAGCTCTCCGGCATATGCTAAATACGAAAGCGGTGACTATATAGACAGCATCGTACAGATGAATGTTGTGCATGAGATCACAGTTCCGCAGCTTGATGAGCGAGAATTTCTTATCTGGTCCTCCGCCTCAGCCTTTGCTATCGGCAAGACAGACAGCAGCGTCAAGCATTTCATAACCGACGGTGCAGCATTCGATTCGAGCATCGCACTTGACGAGCTGGTCGAGGATTTTGCAAATCTGTACGAGGAAAAAGGTCTTGTATTCGACTACGATGAATTTCTCGATTCCATTACGATAAGTGATACTTCACTTTATATCGTACATGAAGGCTCAAACATCCCTGTAGAGATCGCAGGACAGGTCAACGGCAGCTCTGTCACGCTTCTTTCCATTACCGATGACACAGCTGCACTTAACATTAAGCCGCTGTCACTCGCTGACACTACTTTTTCGGCAAAGGGTGATGAAGTCCATACATTCTATCTTGCAGGCAGTGAGCTCTACGGAATGGTTCCGATAGAAAATGACGCTTATATCACAACATGGATGATCGACGGCGTTGACTCCGAGCTTACATATGTAGGTACATCTGCCTCTACCGGATTCCCATCATGCAATTGCGCTCTTGAAAAGTCAAGAAGCTATCAGGGTATGCCACTTCTCAACTCTGCCGGTGCCGTTATTGCCGTAAATACTTGGGAAGGCTCTGAAACATCGCTTGTATCTCTCATAAACGATCCTATCATGACGCTTCTCAGCGCATACAGTATTCCTTTCACACTTTTCTCAGAGGACGCTTCCTCCACTCCCGATATAAAAGATCTTATAAAGTATATCATCGTTCTTGTCGGAGCTATAATAGTTCTCGTTGCACTGCTTCTCATAATGCGTGCCCGTAAAAAGTCAAAGGAAGAGGATGAAGCACTCTACGATGATGACAATGACTATGAGCTCCCACGTCGTGAACGTGTCTCGCAGTCTAAGCCTGTCTCTTCCCCGGATCATGGAGAGCAGTATGAAGCGGACATGTCACATACAATAGAGTATTCCGTATCTGCTTCACATACAGCTCAAAATAACACCTCCGCATCGTCACCCGCTTCAAATCCGGTATTGCAGGGGCATCCGCTCAGAGCAGTTCTCAAAGCAGTATCAGGACCTCTTGCCGGAAGAAACTTCACAGTATCGGGAAGAATAGTCATAGGACGTGACCCGACAATTGCAAAGGTTCTCTTTGCTCCGTCTCATACGATCGTCAGCAAGCGTCACTGCTGCGTATCATATAGTCCGGAATCCGGTCGTATAGTGCTTGAGGATCTCAACTCCTCCAACGGCACATACCTCGAAAACGGTACAAGACTTCTCCCCGGTAAGTCATATCCGATAAAGAGCGGAGATGCGTTTTATCTTGGTTTGCCTGAAAATATGTTCAGGATCAATGTCTGATTTATAAAATATTAAGGGAATGGCAAAATGCCATTCCCTTATTTTTTCGGTGAATGCTTCTCCGAGCTGTGTTCGTTATCTATTTTCGTCCTTTTCCCTTTGCTTATACTTATACGGTGTCAAGCCATACTTCTTTTTAAACAGCTCGTTAAAGTGATTAACGCTTTCAAAGCCTGTCATCACCGCTATGTCACGTACAGATCGGTCAGTCGATATAAGCAGCTGACATGCTTCGACAAGTCGTTTTTCATTCAGGAAATTTACTATAGTTTGTCCCGTAGCCTCCTTAAATCTCCTGCAAAGATGATACTTGCTGATAAAAAACTTTTTTTCCAGCTCGTCAAGCGTAATTTTGGAGCTGTAGTTTTTCAACAAATAGTCGATAATATCGGTTATTTTTGTATCGCTATCTGTTTTTACATCAACGCTTGGAGATAGATGCCCTCGTTCGATCAGCTTATCCACCTTAAGTATAAAATTGACAAGGTCAAGCTTTAGCAGGAGCTCATTTCCCTGAATATTTTCCGCTACAATATCGCTCATCGCAGACTGTATCCAGTCCTTTGATCCCTTGTCAAATGTCATCTTCGGTGTCTGTGCAATACGCTTCAAAGCATCATAAATCGGCGTCTTATCACTTACAACATCAAAAACGCTCTCCTTAAAGGTAAAAAGTATACGTTCCTCCCTGTTCGTCCAATAGATCGTTCGATGATACACACGCTTTTCTATATACACAAGATCGTATTTATTGATCGTATACTGGTCACTGTCAATGATGTATGTCATGCCCTCGCCCAGATAAAAATAAAATTCATATCCGTCATGATGATGCTCATCGGGCATAATTGTTCTTTTGCCATTGCTTTGCGTGTGCTCTACTAAAAATCTGTCATAATTGGAATCATCGTATTTGATTATCTTCATAGGCAGTACATATCCTTTAGCTTAGCAATATAGTTACCTTTTTTATTATACCATCGTACTGTCAAAAAGTCAAATCATGCTTCTGCATATTCTGCTTTTGTAAAAAAAGAACCGAAATCACGTGATCTCGGTTCTTCACTTGTATTACATTGTTTCCGGATAAAGTCTCTTTCTTGCAATATACAGTCTATGTGCATCGTCTTTGAGCGTGTATTCCACATCTCTGTTATGTGCATATGTCCACGGTATTATCATATAACCAAGGAGGCGTTCCTCCGACAATTTATTCTTGCCATATGCAACTGTCTGATACGGATTAACTACAGTAGACCATGTAGAACAGCTCGGTATCTGGTCGTAGCCCAGCTTATCAAGCTCCTCGTAAGTCTGTATCATCAACTTATTGCGGTTTCCGTCATCAAAATCCTTGAACCAACCATAGTACCAATTCGACTGTAATACGGACTTCGGCATATTCTTAACAAACAGATCCGGATGATTCCAGTAATAGTCCGACCATACCCACGGTCTTACGCCATGCTTTTCGCATTCCGAGAAGAAAAAGTATACATCATGCCACCAAAGCTTTTCTCCACGTACAAATGCACCCTCTCGGATATTCAATACAAACGGTGCTTCCTCATCAAGACCGAGATGCATAAATCTGGGATTGTCGAATACCTCACACACCTCTCCGATAATATCCGAGCAAACCTGATAATATTGAGGTGTAGACAGCATTCTGCGATATATCTTGAGCCACGCATGGTGACCGGATGAAAAGTTGAGCTTTGGGATCGGTTCGATTCCGAGTGTGCGCAGCTCATCGAGCTTTTTCTTCAGAAAATCCTTATCCCATGCATCCGGAGCAGAGACATCAGGGTGTGATTCATATTTTATTCCGTCGCCAACATCAATGACAAGCATATTGTACTTACGTTCCGCAATGAACTGAACCATCTCGTCCCATAGCTCAACATCTACATAGTTATATGTCGCATAATCCTTGCCCTCTTCATACGAGCCTATCGGTGCCGTAGCTTCAGGTAAAAACCATCCTCTTGCCTTTGTATTTTCGTCATCCCACATGTGGTTACTCAGCTGGAAAAAATACGCCCAAATAAGTTTATCCTTCATTTGCCCTTATCCTCCGTTTTTTTGATCATTTGTACGATAAGTGTGTCAATATGTACTGTTTTGTGCGGTATATCGTCTGTCTTAGTCCTTTTTCAGCTCTTCAATACATGTTTTGCATATATTCTTTCCTCTGTATGAGATAACATCCTTTGCATCTCCGCAGAAAATACATGCAGGCAGATACTTTTTCAATATGATCATATCTGAGCCCTCTGTGTAGATCTCGAGAGAATCCTTCTCTGCGATATCAAGTGTGCGTCTGAGCTCTATCGGAAGAACTACTCTACCCAGCTCATCAACCTTACGAACAATTCCTGTTGATTTCATAAACATACTCCTTTTCTTTTATCATAAATTCATTGAAAACTTATTGTAATTTCCACTTTTTGTATTATAGCATTTATAGTAAAAAATGTCAACAAACTTTGTGTGAAAAAATTGATATAATATCGAAATTTGTCGAACTCTATTTTCTATGTTTTGCCATGTCGCACTATCAGGCTATCTTAAATGTAGACAGTTTGACATATATTTATGATAAAGATCATATCGTCAGGAGGAAAATATCATGATGAACTATCTGTGGGCAATACTTATAATTATATCTGTAATATCTGCAATCTTCACCGGTAGGCTTTCCGAATTATCGAAAGCCGTTACGGATGCAGCCTCAGGCGCTTTTAATCTTGCCGTATCTGTAGGCTCGATGATGTGCCTGTGGCAAGGAATACTTGCAGTCATGAGTGATTGCGGTATCACAGCTTTTATAGGGAAGCTCCTGCGAAAGCCGCTCTCATTTCTTATGCCCGAAGCATCAAAAAAGAAAGAGATCATCGACGCCGTATCCGCAAATGTCAGTGCAAATCTACTCGGACTTGCCAATGCCGCAACGCCCTTTGGACTCAAGGCTGCCAAAATGATACACGATAATTCATCACACCACGACAAAAGTAAGCCATCCGATGATCTGTGTACCTTTATCGTTCTTAATTCCGCATCCATTCAGCTTATCCCCACTACAGTCGCAGCTATACGTGCTTCGCTCGGTGCTGCTTCACCCTACGATATTCTTCCATGCGTGATACTCACTTCCACGGTATCTGTAGCAGTCGGGTTGATCTTATCACGTCTTATGTCCGGGAGGTCTCGTAATGTCTGATATCATCATACCTGCGTTCATCGCATTAGTGCTCATTACCGCTCTTACGAGAAAAACAGAAGCATTTTCATCATTTTTAAAGGGCGCATCCGATGGTATGCACTCTGCTGTTTCCGTATTCCCATCGCTGCTTGCTCTTGTGTTTGCAGTCTACATGCTCCGTGCCTCCGGCTTTATCGAGCTGTTCTCCAACCTTACAGCACCTATACTCAATATATTAGGCATTCCGCCTGAGACTGCACCACTGATCCTCTTAAAGCCATTTTCGGGGTCAGGCTCTCTGGCTCTCGGTGCCGATACGATCCGAAGTGCAGGTGTGGACACATATGCCGGACGTGTTGCCGCAGTGATGCTTGGATCATGTGAAACCACATTCTACGCTATCACGGTTTATTTCGGCTCTGTCGGTGTTACGAAAACACGCTACGTGATACCGTGTGCAGTGATCGCTGATATTACAGCCTTTATAATGTCTGCCGTTACCGTAAAACTATTTTTTTGACATCCCTTGTAATAATCACGCAAATATAGTATAATAAACATATATTTAATTTAAGGAGATGTTTACATATGCTTTTGAAGAACGCCCGAGTATTGAACGAAAATTTTGATATTATTGATGCGGATATACTTATAAACGGCGAGAAAATAGAGAAGATCGCTCCGCATGGTGAATTAAAGGCAGCGTGCCCGTGTGAAGAGCTTGATCTTACAGGCAAACTCATTATGCCGGGATTTGTTGATATCCATATTCACGGCTGTGCCGGCTCTGATACAGGTGATGCTACACCCGAAGCACTTGAAACCATGTCCAAATATCTTGCAGCTCACGGCGTTACATCCTTTTGCCCTACATCCATGACCGTTTCGCACGAGGAGCTTATTAAAATATTCAAAAATATCGCAGCATGTGCTAAGGCAGGTCTTCCCGGTGCATTGATACGCGGTATCAATATGGAAGGTCCGTTTATTGCTATGTCTAAGAAGGGTGCTCAGAGTGCCGAGCATGTAAGAAAGCCGGATGCAGCTGAGTTAAAGGAACTCAACGAAGTAGCCGAAGGTCTTATCAAACTCGTTGACATTGCTCCCGAGGTCGAGGGCTCAGAGGAGTTTATCAAAGAGATGGGCGATACCGTAACGATCTCCCTTGCACATTCGGCTGCTACATATGATGACGCTGTTAAAGCATTTGATGCCGGTATTTCTCACGCTACACATCTGTTCAATCAGATGAACGGTCTTACACATCGTGCGCCCGGTGCTGTTGGTGCTATCTTCGATTCCGACAAGGTAACAGCAGAGATCATATGCGACGGCTTCCACATCCATCCTGCTGCACTCAGGATCGCTTTCCGTCAGCTCGGAGAGGATCGCACATGCGTTATATCCGACTCACTTATGGCAGCAGGCTGCCCGGACGGTATGTACGAGCTTGGCGGTCAGCCCGTCTCAGTTAAGGATGGTAAGGCATTCATGCCCGATGGCGCTATTGCTGCATCTACAGCTAACCTTCAGCTTGAATTTCAGAATATTATTTCCTATGGCATCCCATTCCGTCAGGCTATAAAGTCCTGTACGATAAATCCTGCTCGTGAGATCAAGGCAGATAACGAGATAGGCTCTATCAAAGAAGGAAAATTCGCAGACCTTCAGATAGTAAATGATGATTACGCTGCGGAAATGGTATTTGTTCACGGTAAAAGAGTTTTCTGATAGTCAAACTCACGATCAGCTCTGTGAAATATTTGTTTCTTCTTAGATCATTATAATTTTTTGTGATAAAGGCATTGCTTTACATGCAATGTCTTTATTTTTTCATGGCGAAATAAAAATAAGGACAGCTTGCAGCTGTCCTTAAAGGATAATACATTTTAATCAATATTATGCGGTAAAACTACGTCCTTTATCGTCTTTTCAATGCATATTTTTGCAGCCTCTACGCCTATATCCGCAGCAGGCTGGTTAGCCGATATGAATTTCTGCCTGACAAGCTGACTGTAATCGATGATATCAAATGCTGCAACGGAGATATCCGTCGGAAACTTTAGCGACGCCTCCATGATAGCCTTTACCGCTCCGTACGCCATGAAATTATTACATGCAAGGAGCGCATCGGGTGTACCTCTCGACAGTATTTTTTTCATACAGCTGTAGCCCGAATCGTATCCGTTATCGCCCTCGGCAATATTGTCATTTTTTATCTCGATCCCATGATACTCCAGTGCGGAAAGGAAGCCCTTCAAGCGTTCTGCCGCACTGGATTCATTACTCGGACCTGCAATAATGCTGATATTACGCTTCCCTGTTGAGCATAGAATCGACGCAAGCTCAAAAGAAGCCTTGAAATTATCGATAGTAACTGTAGAAAACGTTCCGAAATGCGGCGGCAAATTGTCTATGAACACAACATTTGCCGATAAGTTAGTATAGATATCCTCAAATCCGTCCTTATCTGCCACTGATGCACTGATTATCCCCGCCACACGCTGACCCTCAAGGAGCTCCACAGCATTACGCTCGGCAATTATGGATGAATCTGTATCGCAAAGCACTACGCTGTATCCGGAAGCTACAGCCTCACGCTCCACGCCTCGTACAACATTTGCAAAGAAGGGATTCGAAATATCCGGAATTATAACTCCTATGACCTCTGAGCTGTTCTTTTTAAGTCTTCGAGCTATGTCATCCGGACGGTAGCCCAGAACGTGCATAGCATTCTCTACGTTCGAGCGTGTAACAGGATCAACACGAGTTGAGTTGTTGAGCACTCTTGACACCGTTGACACAGAGACTCCTGCGTAATTTGCAACATCCTTAAGGCGTACCATTTTTATAACTCCTTTTAGATTTATTTCTTCATTGTTCTGTCGTTAGCATTACCTGCACGATTGTCATTTTCACTGCCGGCTGCCGATGTACCGTCTGCGTAAAGAGTACGCAACTGATCCGCCGTCACGCTTGTACGCGGAGAGAATGACTTTCCGTTCATGTAGCTGATAAGATTATGCTTCCACCATTTTGCAGCAATGCCGTTCGATGAAAGATTAAAGGTCGATATGAGTAATCTGCCTTTTCCTACTCTCAGCTCCGCTACGGCAGCCTGCTTGCGTATCCACTTATAGCTTGATACTACTTCAATTATCGGATCAAACGGAACTGTCGTTTCAGGTTTATAATAGATGCATGATGCATCATCCATAAGATCGGAGAACTGCCATCCGCAGAAGCCCTCATGCTCGAATGCTTCTGTCAAGGGATGATTTTCAATTACAGTTGCGAGGTTTCCTGCTGTACGTCCTGCAAGGGATATTCTGAATGATAAGGGATTCGATGCGAACGGACCCGAACCGAGTAGGAGCACATCTGCACCATTCTCAAGCTTTGTAAGCAGCTCATTATCAAGCTCTGTCGTACAAATTATATTGTCGCATTCATCAGCCTTGACCTCCGGGAATACCCATATATCCCACTCATTTTCCATCTCATAGCTGCCCTCCGATATACGTGCACAGACACGGATACATGTGGGCTTTGTTACCTTCGGTGCAGGTGTTTCGAGCAAAGCAAGCTCACTTACTCCGCCGTTTACCGCACTTACTGTGAAGGAGAAGCGTGAGAGGACATGCTTATCAAGGGATTCGAATCTGACGTCAAGCTTTGCGTTGTTAAGGTCTTCGCCGCCAAACAACGAGGTAAGGAATTTGATACGAATGATATCGTTTTCAGAGAAGCAATGCTTCGTTCCGATATCTGTCAAAAGTACGCTTTCACTGTTATATCTGCGGATATTTTCTACTGTTTCCGTCGGCTTCATCTCGTAGAATTCATTCATCATACCTACACGATAGCCGAATGTATGCCAATGATGATCGATATCCCCGAGGAAATCGTAGCCTGCAAGAGTTTTGCAGAGACGAGTATTTTCAAAGCAATGCTTTCTCAGAAGCTTCTGCCATTTGCAGGAATTTACATAGTAGAGCGGTGCACGATGAACAAGTCCTGCTTCTGTAAGTATTTTCCTTACAGATGAGAACAGCTCGCTTTCGCCTATACGTGTTCCGCTGTAGCGCCATTCAAGTCCAAGGTCTACATATGTACCGTGTATACATATCTCATGTGTAAGTCTGGGAAGCTTATATATATCTGCCCAGCTGTCTACGGTTTCCGGATCGCCCTTTACGGAATCATAGCTGAGCTGACCGAGAGAATAGCTTGAGAAAACGTCGCTGCAAGCTTGCATTCTCTTGAATCTGCGTGGATTGTGCTTGAATGGCTCTTCAACGACATCATTTCCGAGATTTGTCTCAGTCCAGTGGTATTCGATTCCGCGCAGTGCGCTCATCGGTGAGAACAGCAGATCCGGTGCAAGCGTATGGGTGATAGCAGCACAACGTTCAAGATGCTCAAGGAAGCAGTCATCGATAAGCAGCTCATTACCACAGCAGCAGATCACAACGCTTGGGTGACGACGAACAAAGCGCATTATATCAGCCCATTCGGCTTCTGTCGTATTATTCGGGCTTTCAATATGGAGAAGTATTCCCAGTCTGTCTGCCGCTGTCATGTACTCCTCTGTCGGTACCCATGTATGGAAACGAATGAAGTTAAAATCAAGCTGCTTCAGGTTACGTATTATCTTGTAATAATAGTCAATATTCGGATCGGGATGAACTGTTTTTGCGAAATATCCATGCTCACAGATACCACGCATAAATATCGGCTTACCGTTGAAATTCAGCTTATAGCCATCTGTTTTAAGGCATCTGATACCAATATCAAGCTCAGAAACATCGGACACCTCTCCATTTGATACAAGTGTCAGTCTCAGACGATACAGCTTAGGTGATCTTGTGCTCCACAATTCAAGCTCGCCACGTGCAACGGTGAACTCAGCGTCGTTACTGTGACCACTGTGAATGACCTCATCACCGTCTAGTATCTCCCAGTCGATACTGTGCTCACCATCGCCGTCAATAGTGCTGTAGACAGTAAAGCTGTCATTAGCCATATCATATGCAGAAATAAACACATCGGAGATCGAATCGTGATTCTTAAACTCTATAGATATAGCACCTGTAATACCGCCGGTATACCTGTTTGCCGCACGGCTTGTACAGCCGCTTATCGGATCGCCGAATTCATTATATGCTTCGTGATTTGAAACGGCAAAAACGATCTCATTATAAGCACCGAATTTAACAAGATCGGTAATATCTATCTCAAACGATGTGCTGTAGCCGCAGTGCTCGCCTGCAAATTTGCCGTTGACCCATAAAAGTCCGCGGTTTTGAACCCCGCCGCACTTGAACACTATCGATTTTCCGCACATGTCATTCTCAACATACACGTCACGACGATACCAGAAGCATCCGACTATAGTCTGAAGCACCATATCCGGAACGGTACCCGTCATCGGATAGCGCAAAGGACGGAATTCGGGATTAAATTTCACATCACACCAGTACGGAGCCATTTGAAGTGACGGGATCATATCCTCCCACCAGCCCGGCACGGCATCTGTCTTATATGATTTATCAAAATCAGGCAATATTGAATCTGTCTCGGGTCTGACATCGGAGTACACAAGCTCCCACTGTCCGCAAAGATCTATATAGCTTCGCATATCATTTTCCTCCAACATAAATTTTCATTTGATACTATTATACAACATATGCAATACTATTTTCAAGTCCTCCTTTCCATAATAATTATAATGTAATGTTCATTTGATTGGAATATGAATTTCTTCGGATTTATTTCGTTTTGTTATGATATTTAAATTGGTACCAAACAAGGCATTCACCATATGTGATGAATGCCTTGTTATGCTGTTTTTCCGTATAATCTACTTTATCTTTTTTCAAGATCCTCAAGTGACAGCTCTACCATCTTCATTCCAAGCTCGGAAGATGAGTCAACAGCGCTCTGAATAAACCATGCGTCACTCGTAGGTATCTTAGAGGTATCTACGCATTCCGGGTAAAGCGCACGGAGAATAGAGCATTCGAATTTACCTGCGTGGTCATAGCCTGTAGCTGCCTGTACCTCCGGAGCCATACACGGAAGTGTGGTGATCCAGTTCCATGGGCAATCGCTCTCGTCAAGGTTTTCGTAGTACGTAGCATAGCTGTTTGAGCCCCACCAGCCACGTCCTGATGTATCTTCAAGATACTCCATTATAAGCTTCTTTGCCGCCTTCATACATGCAAGCGTCATCGGCATGAGATTGCCTATCTCATACTGATGATGGATAAGCATGTAAATATTTTTAAATCCTCCGTAGATCATGGATTTAAGTATATTGTACATGTAGCTTTCAAAAACATCGACATCTATATGTACCGTTCCGTTTTCAGGGCCGCCTACAGCATAGCTTGCCACGCCATACCAGACCGGAGGTGCTATGACTATCTCCTTACGTTCACTAAGCTTGTCGAGCAAGCCCATCGCAACATATGTATCGCAGCCCAAAGCACAATGTGGGCCGTGATACTCCATTGTACCTACCGGAATAACAACCGGGATCTTCTCATTCTTTATCCTATCCAGATCCCCGGACATAAGATTAGCAAGATACATAACCGATACCTCTTTTCTGTCAGCCTATCTCAATGATCTCGCCTATCGGCACACCTAAATTCTCACAGCCGCTCTCGGTAATAGCAATACCCTTTTCCCAACGTATACCGAAGGATGGACCGGAAATAAATGTATCTATCTGGAATGTCATATTGGGTTCAAGCTTATAATCCGAGATCGTCTCCATCCACGGAGCTTCTACCTCGATAAGACCTGTGCCGTGGCACGGACCGTATGTGAAATTATCCTTATAGCCGTTATCACAATACAGCTTATAGAAGCCCTTGGCAATATCCGATGCAACTACACCTGCCTTAAGCTGTGATTCCGTCCACTCGTGTGCCTTATAGCAAAACTCAGCGAGCTCACGCTTCAAGCCCTTTAACGGGCCCATAGATACAGGATATCCGATAGACGGAGAATAGCCGTCGATTTTTGCAGACAGATTCAGCTGCACTATATCGCCGTCATTGATAACTCTATAGGACGGACGTGAAATAGCATGGCTTGTTGATTTCTCGCTGAATACATACATCGGAAGTCCTTCATATTCAGCACCGTTTTCATAGATCACACGCTGTGCAACACCTACCATTTGAAGCTCTGTTACTCCCGGGCGCAGTTCCTTTATGACTTCCTTCATTGCAAGATCAACAATGCGGTAACCCTCTCTCATGCAGGCAAGCTCATTTGCGCTCTTGATCCTGCGAAGCTTTACCATAATATCATCAACTATCCTTATCTCTGCCTCCGGATAGCATTCACGCAAGCCCTCAAGCATAACAGCGGATGTTTCAAGTATTCCGCTGATACCGATAACGATTTTAGAGCCTGTTACACCTATTCCGTGGAATACGTCATTATATGTATTATTCTGAAATTCCGGATAAGCCGGATTTGCAGCTTCACGGTAATAAAGTGACGGATATATCTTATTTATACGGCTGACATCAGCGGCAAATATCCTGCTTTCCGGTCCGCACATGAGCGCTGCGTCGCCTGACGGAGCAATAGCAACTCCGGCACGCTCGAACAGAGGCCAAAAGCCTGAAAAATAACGAACGTTAGCATAATCGGATTCTGTAGAATTGACGACAAGTACATCAAGACCTGCCTCGGCAGCCAATGCAGCGGCTTTCTTTACTCTTTCAGCATATTCATAATCGGGAATACAGACTCTTGCCATAAATATTGACCTCCATACAATAGTTATATGTCGTGGGTAATCATCAAAAGCGATGATGGTAACGTTCCCACAACTAAAATTATACTATTAAACGTGTGCCTTGTCAAGTAGTACGAGGAATTATTTATATGCATATTCTCAATACAAAAAACAGGCAAACGATCAAGATCGTCTGCCTGTTCAAAGCATTATTTACCTGCGAAGCGCTTTGCAGCAGTGAGTGTATTCTTCATAAGCATCGTAATAGTCATAGGACCTACGCCTCCCGGAACAGGTGTGATATACGAAGCCTTCTTTGACACCTCATCAAAATCAACGTCTCCGCAAAGGCCTCCGTTTCCATCCGGATTCACACCTACATCTATAACGACCGCTCCATCCTTTACCATGTCGGCAGTCACAAACTTCGGTTTGCCGATAGCTACTACCAGTATATCGGCTCTGCGAGTTACCTCTGCCAGATCCGGAGTTTTGGAGTGACATATCGTAACTGTACCATGGCGGTGCAGCAGCAGCATGGACTGTGGCTTTCCGACTATATTCGAACGTCCTACGATCACACATTCCTTACCCTTAGGGTCTATGCCGTATTCATCAAGTAATGCCATAACTCCCGCAGGTGTACACGGAAGGAAATCAAAATCTCCCAGCATTATACGTCCGACATTTTCTGGGTGGAATGCATCAACATCCTTTAACGGACTGATCGAACGGAATATGACATTCTCATCTATGTGCTTTGGCATCGGGTGCTGAACAAGGATACCGTGTATGTCCTTATCATTGTTAAGCTCGTCTATAAGCTTCAGCAGCTCTTCCTGTGTCGTCTCCTCGGGAAGTGCATACTCACGTGAGTACATATGGCAATGACCTGCACGCTTCTTCTTGTTATTGACATATACTCTCGAAGCCGGATCTTCACCTATGATCACTACAGCTAATCCGGGCGTTATTCCCATTTCAGCCTTAAATGCATCTACCTCTGTACGTATCTCGGCACGTATCTTTTTTGATACCTCTTTGCCATCCATTAATATACAGCTCATTCTGTTTTATCCTCCTTAGCAGCTTCTTCATTGTCGGTAGCTTTTTCACTGTTATTCTCGATCGGAGCCTCGTCCATGTTCTCAGTCTCAACGACAGTATCCTCTACCGATCCGTTATCGGCAGCTGCTGCGGCTTTCTCCTTTTTCGGAAGATACGGTGTAAGCATTGCATCTTCATCGCGATCCTTAAACAGATACATATACACAAGTATGCCGACAGATATGAAGCAGAGCATGAAGCCGAGGAACTGGCTTACTCTGAGTCCCGTACCGAAGAAATACAGGCTGTCCGATCTCATGCCCTCGATAAAGCCGCGACCGAATCCATACCACGCTGTATATAAAAGGAATATTTCGCCATAGAACTTGCGTTTTTTGAAGTACAGATGCAAAAGCAGGAATCCGAGTGCGTTCCACAGTGATTCGTAGAGGAATGTCGGCTGAACACATATACGTGACATTGTCGTATAATCATATATTTCCATTCTCCAAAGAGCATCTGATAATCCGCCGTATGCTTCCTGGTTTACGAAATTTCCCCATCTGCCGATAGCCTGACCGATAAGCAGTCCCAACGCACCTATATCAAGCATTGCACCTATCTTTATATGCTTTACCTTACATACGATCACCGCCGTGATGACTGCTGCTATGATAGCACCGTATATGGCAAGTCCTCCGTCCCATATGCGGAACATCGCTTCGTGATCGTAGTAGTATATTTTGTCATAATTGAACACAACGTAGTAAACTCTTGCGCCGATGATCGAGATCGGTACAGCAAAAATAAGCATGTCAATAAGATCATCCTGCTTTAATCCGCTCTGATCGCATTTCTTGAGTGCATATATCACTGCCAACAGGAATCCCACGGCAATAATTATACCGTACCAGTGGATATCAAAGCCAAAGACTGAAAAAGCGATCTTGTTGATCGTAAATTCCAATCCTAGACCGGGAAACGCTATAACATTTTCCATAAATTACTTTACCGCCCTTTATCTTTATTATTTTACCAGATAATTATAACATTACTTAATGATAAGGTCAACATAAATTAAGTTAATAATATTGAAATAATAGCGTAAATTATTCTGTCTTCTTTCAAACAAAAAGAGGATAGTCACACGCTGACTATCCTTCTGCTTTCATATAATGTGAGTAAGCCTGTAAGCCGGGTTCTGTCTGACAGCAGCCATCTATCTTGTACGCACATTACTGCACGTCTCATGCCACCTTGGAGGTACAGCGTCGGGCAGACGCAGACTGATAAGGTCTGACCTCTCAGCGGTGTTGCTCCGGATAGAGTTTACAGGGCTTCCAAGTCTCCAGGGAAGCCGGTGAGCTCTTACCTCGCCTTTCCACCCTTACCGCACATCACTGCACGGCGGTATATCTCTGTTGCACTTTTCCTGAAGTCGCCTTCGGCGGACGTTATCCGTTATCCTTGCCCTATGGAGCCCGGACTTTCCTCACCGCACAGCCTTTCGGCACAGTGCAGCGCGGCTGCTCAGCTTACTCACCACTATATTGTACGACAAAATTATATTTTAGTCAACCATTGATTTTCAAAATCATTGTTTTGTCGATCACCGAGCGGAAATGCAATGCGAAATACTCCGTAATACCCGGTCGAATACCGTCCGTTAGTCAATGCTTTGGGCAAATAAAACTATAAAAAATATAAAAAACAACCGAAATTATGAAAATAACTATTGACTTTGGGTATCATCTGTGTTATAGTTATATTACCTATTCAGGTTCTTTTTTTTTGCATGATAAATCGTCGTGCATAACCTGAAGAGAAGTCATCCTGTTTAGGGAGGCAAAAAATCTATTGGGAGGTGCCGTTTTAAATGAGAGTTAAGATCACTTTAGCCTGCGGAGAGTGCAAGCAGCGCAATTACAACACATTCAAGAACAAGAAGAACGATCCTGACAGACTTGAAATGAACAAGTATTGCCGTTTCTGCAAAAAGCATACCCTGCACAAAGAATCTAAGTAAGGGAGGGTGAAAGCCTGATGTCAGAAAACGAAAAGAAGGAGCTCAGGAACGAGGTTCCGGAGACATCCGAGGAAAAGATCGTCGAAAAGAAGCAGGACAAGCCTCAGAAAAATGATAAGCTGCAGGAGAAGGCTAAGAAGGAAGCCAAAGCTAAGGCTATGGCTCAGAAGACTGCTAAATGGTTCCGTGAACTTAAGAGCGAAGCTAAGAAGGTCGTATGGCCGTCTAAAAAGCAGGTCTTAAACAATACAGGCGTCGTTTTAGTCGTTTGTATCATAGTAGGCGCATTTATCGCGCTTATCGACTATTTCTTCCAGGCAGCTATACTTGATGGTCTGCTTGCATTAATTACAGGTTATTAATGCAAACATTTATCGGTATTCATTAATTTGAGCGAATAAATCCCGCCAGCATATTAAAGGAAGGTGTCAGATGTCACAGGAAGCAAAATGGTATGTAATTCATACGTATTCCGGTTATGAAAACAAGGTCGCAGCTACGATCGAAAAAGCAGTTGAGAATCGAAAGCTGCAGGATCTTATCCATGCCGTTAAAGTACCTGTTGAGAAGGTCATTGAGATCAGCAACAACAAGGAGAGAGAAGTCGAGAGAATGATATTCCCCGGCTACGTTCTTGTGAAAATGATCATGTCCGACGATACCTGGTACATCATCCGCAATATTCGCGGTGTTACGGGCTTCGTAGGCCCGGGATCAAAGCCGACTCCGCTTACCGATTCCGAAGTTGAGTCGTTAGGCATTGACAAGCAGGCAGAGATCTCGCTCAGCTATCAGGTCGGTGATAATGTTAAGATCACCGCCGGTCCACTTGAAAACTTTATCGGCGTTGTCGACCTCATTGAAACAGACAAGAATTTGGTACGTGTAGTCGTGTCAATGTTCGGACGCGAAACACCGGTTGAGCTTGAGCTCACACAGGTTGCTCCTGTATAAAAAGCAAAGAGGGAGGGATTTCGGATATCGGATCCGAATTACCCGAAAAACAACCACTTCATAATATTTCCAGAGTTTTCGAAAGAAAGGAGCGATCCTTCAAATAAGATCAGTCGGTCTTGTTTGACGGGTCTCAATTTGAACCATGGCACAGAAAGTTGTAGGTTACGTTAAATTACAGATTCCGGCCGGCAAGGCAACTCCGGCTCCGCCAGTAGGCCCTGCTCTTGGTCAGCACGGCGTTAATATCATGGGCTTTACAAAGGAATTCAATGAGCGTACAAAGAACGATATCGGTCTTATCATTCCTGTAGTTATCACAGTTTATGCAGACCGTTCATTCACATTCATTACAAAGACACCGCCGGCACCTGTTCTTATCAAGAAGGCTTGCGGCATCGACACTGCATCTTCCAACCCGAACACAAAGAAGGTTGCTACTCTCTCCAAGGCTGATCTTAAGAAGATCGCCGAGCAGAAAATGCCTGACCTCAACGCTGCTTCTGTAGAAGCTGCTATGAGCATGATCGCAGGTACAGCCCGCAGCATGGGTATCTTAGTCGAGCAGTAATAACTTAGAATCGACGTATTAATTAGGTGGGAGGATGAAAATACCGAGAGTATTTTCCCGAATAACCACTATCACAAGGAGGAACACATTGTGCACAGAGGCAAGAAATATATAGAGAGCGCAAAGCTCATTGATAAATCCAAACTTTACGATCCCAACGAGGCTCTTGACAGCGTTGTCAAGGCTGCTAAGGCTAAATTTGACGAGACAGTAGAAGCTCATATCAGACTCGGCGTTGACTCCAGACATGCTGATCAGCAGGTTCGTGGCGCTATCGTTCTCCCCCACGGTACAGGTAAGACAGTTCGTGTTGCTGTATTCACAAAGGGCGACAAGGTTCAGCAGGCTCTTGACGCAGGTGCTGAATTCGTAGGTGCTGAGGATCTCGCAGACAAGATCAAGAACGAAAACTTCTTCGATTTCGACGTAGTTATCGCTTCCCCGGACATGATGGGTGTTGTTGGTCGTCTCGGCCGTATCCTTGGTCCGAAGGGTCTTATGCCTAACCCGAAGGCTGGCACAGTTACACCCGATATCGCTCGTGCTGTAACAGAAGCTAAAGCCGGTAAGATCGAGTACAGACTCGACAAAACAAACATCATCCACTGCCCGATCGGCAAGGTTTCCTTCGGTGCTGAAAAGCTCCAGGACAACTTCGATACACTTCTTGGTGCTATCGTTAAGGCTAAGCCGGCTGCTGCAAAGGGTCAGTACATCCGTTCATGCGTAGTAGCTTCCACCATGGGTCCTGGTGTTAAGATCAACCCGAGCAAAATCGGTGGCTAATTAATGTATAAATATAGCTTCGGAGAAATCTTCAAACATTTTTCCGAAGCTATTTGTCTATATACGACCAAGCAGTTCCTCACACTGTTGATTTTCAATATTATAAACTTTTATACCAATGAGGATATAAAATGGAAAATACTTATACCATAATGAGCTATGACACAGAGCATATCGACGAGATCTGCGAGGATATTATTTATCAGATAAAAAACGATATTGCTTCCTGTGCGTTATTTTCTATGACGTTAGTACCGGAAGGTAATCCTCCGGCAGATAAAGCTAAAATCTACTGTGAAAAATACAAGCTTTTTAAGGAAAAGCTCTCGAAATCAGGCGTAAAAAACGGTGTTCTCGTACAGGCATCAATAGGTCACGGCTGGGTTCTCGGAGAAATGTTCCCATTCCAGCAATATATCGGCATACGTGACGGCGAAAAGGTTTCCGTTGTCTGTCCTTACGACGAAGGATTCAGAGAATACATATACAACGCTATGAGGACGATAGCATCGTGCAAGCCGGATCACATAATGGTAGACGACGATTTCAGACTGATAGGTCGAGCAGGCGGTGGCTGTGCATGTCCGCTGCATATGAAAAGGTTTAATGAGCTTGCCGGTACGTCACTGAGCCGTGAAGAGCTTTACGATATATTTTGCTCTGATTCCGAAAAAGCAGATGATTATAAAAAAATATTTACCGAAGTCCAACGTGAGTCTCTGATAGGAGCTGCAAAGGTAATGAGAGCCGGGATCGACAGCGTTGATAAAACGCTTCCAGCATCCTTTTGCTGCGTAGGAAACAATGCGGAATTTGCTGCTGATATAGCTAAGATCATCTGCGGTGAGGGCAACCCCGTCATTATACGACTCAACAATGGAAATTACACTCCTGCCGGTGCAAGATATCTGACGAGAGCGTTTTTCAGAGCTGCCGCACAGATAGCAAAGGTCAAGAACGTAGCCGATGTCATTCTTGCGGAAACAGACACATGTCCTCAGAACAGATACAGCACAGGTGCTATGTCACTCCATTCACATTTTACCGGAAGCATCATCGAGGGTGCCGCAGGAGCAAAGCACTGGATAACAAAGCTCAATTGCTTCGAGCCGCAGAGTGGTAAAGCATATCGTAATGTTCTGAAAAAATATTCCGGCTTCTATGATGCACTCAGCAAAATAATACCTACGCTCAAATGGAAGGGCTTCAGAATACCTGTATCCGATACGCCGTCTCACGTCTTCGATAACAAGGATCATAATTCCGTCTATACAGGAAAGGACGTTTACGGTGGATGGGGAGAATGCGTTCTTGAACGTCTCGGTCTGCCGATGTACTTCTCCTCTGAAAACAGCGGCATCCTTTGCCTTGATGGAGAGGTGAATCTGTCCGACGAGCAGCTCATGCAGGCATTAAAAGGGAATGTATTCCTCGCATCAGATAGTGCAGCAGAGCTTATAAAACGTGGATTCGGCGAATACATAGGCGTAGACGTGCGTGAATGGACAGGAAAAACGCCATCCGTAGAGGAGCTGTACGTAAACAACAATAAGGTACCGCATCAGAGAAGGATCATGGAATTGGTTCCGTCAAGCAGTGACACCGTGATCGACTCGATGGTATATAATACCATCGACCGTGAGCACTATGAAAAGCTGTTCCCCGGAACGACTATATTCAAGAATTCCTTGGGAGGAACGATTTTCACATTCTCCGGCGCTCCGAAAACAGAATATAATATAGTTGAGGCATTCTCATTCCTCAACTATTCCAGAAAGCAGCAGCTGATCAGGATGCTCAAGCAAACGGATGAATATATCGCATATTATCCAGGAGACGAGGAGGTTTACTTCCGTACAGCGAAAGCCGATGACGGCAGCATTTTCTGTGCAGTATTTAACATAGGGCTTGATCCGATCGATAAGCTTGAGCTCGTATTTGCGAGAAAAGTCGAGAAAATAGAGCAGCTTATGATGGACGGAAGCAGAAAAACACTTGATTTCGAGGTGTCCGGCAACAATTATACCATTGAAACAAGCTGTAACACGCTTGATCCCGTTATAATTTTCGCAAAATAATACATCAGCTCAAAGCATCAAAAAAATCAAAATATTTTTGCTAAAGCTGTTGACAAAAGTATATTTATATGCTATACTAACATAGTTGATTCCGAAGACCGTACGGGTTTTACTTAAATGGGATATCCCACCGTACCGAGGATGTGTAAATTTGAATTGATCCGGGCATAGCTCCGTGATTTAATATGAAATTTCGCCCTTTGGCTTCGGTAACGGAATTATTTAATTCCATGGAAGACAAAGGGTTTTCTTTTGTCTTTCGGATGCATAGCTATACGGAGGTGAAACAGATTGCCAAACGCAAACGTTCTTAAGGAAAAACAAGCTATAGTAGCTGAATTAGCTGAAAAGATGCGTAGCGCCAGTGCCGGTGTTTTAGTTGATTACAAGGGAATCACAGTTGAAAACGACACAAAGCTTCGTCGTGAGCTTCGTCAGGCAGGTGTAGAGTACGCTGTTGTAAAGAACACACTCACACGTTTTGCAGCTAAAGAAGTTGGTTTTGACGCTCTTGATGAGCATCTTAACGGAACATCAGCTCTTGCTATCAGCCCGTCTGACCCCGTAGCCGCTGCTAAGATTCTCTGCGAATATGCAAAGAAGAACGATAAGTTCAAGATCAAGGCCGGTTTCGTAGACGGTAAGCTTATCACAGCAGAAGAAGTTAAGGCTCTTGCTGACCTTCCGCCGAAGGAAGTTCTTATTGCAAAGGTACTTGGCGGCTTCAATGCTCCGATTTCCGGTTTCGTAAACGTACTGAACGGAAATATCCGTGGTCTCGCAGTAGCTCTCAATGCTATTCTCGAGCAGAAAAACGGCGGAGAAGCAGCAGCAGAATAATCGCTGCATAAATTACATTTATTAGTTTTTGAAAAAATTATTAAACGAATTATTTAACGGAGGAAATTTAAAATGGCTAGTGAAAAGGTTTTAAAGCTTATTGAAGATGTAAAGGCTATGACAGTTCTCGAGCTCTCTGAGCTCGTAAAGGCTCTTGAGGAAGAGTTCGGCGTATCCGCAGCAGCTCCTGTAGCAGTAGCAGCAGCTCCGGCAGCAGCAGCTCCGGCAGCAGAAGAGAAGACAGAGTTCACAGTTGTTCTTGCTAACTTTGGTGCTAACAAGATCAATGTTATCAAGGTTATCCGTGAGATCACAGGTCTTGGTCTTAAGGAAGCTAAGGATCTCGTTGACAACTGCCCGAAGCCTGTTAAGGAAAACATCGCTAAGGACGAAGCTGAGTCCATCCAGAAGAAGCTCGAAGAAGCTGGCGCAAAGGTTGAACTTAAGTAATTTAATTGTTCCTGTAAGTAAAGCAGCATGAATATCTTTTTGAGCCCTTGTGTTTTTTACGAGGGCTCACTTTTTTATTTTATATCAAGTACCTATTCGACTGATACGGTGAACCCATGGAGCACAGTCTTTGCAATATAAAAAGCTTTCGGCAAAAGCGATCATCGCTTTTATCGAAAGCTTTCGTTATTTATGCTGACTTATACTGAGGTTTCGTCGTCGGGATCGATATTTTCACTTTCCTGCTTCATGATAGCCGCACATCGCAGCAGCTGTTTCAGAGAGTTTACACCTAGCGTCACATAAATATTTCTGTTATGGAATCGAACCGTAGACTCTTTGATCCCCATCAGCTCCGTGATCTCTTTAACCGACTTACCCTCCAGATAATAATCGAATACTCGCCGCTCTGTCACGGTCAGATCATGAATACCTCGTCTGAAATTCTCATAGTCATTAGGATCTACCTCTGTCTTACGGGAATATGCCAATCGTTGAAGCTCCTGCTTATCCTGATTACGTTCCGTCCGTATCTGCTCAAGCTTTTCCTCCATCGAATCCATTTCCTTTTGCATAGATGCAATTGCTTCCTCACTTTTTCTATCCTGTTCCGCAAGGAATGCAAACAGATCATCCACTTCAATGACTCGGCTCTCAGTATTTCCGTATTCTTTTTGACGTATCTGAGCAATGCTCTGCTTTAGCGGTCTAAGATACCGCTTACTGAAATAAAGGCAACAGATCGCAGAAAATGCAACGATCACCACCATGAGCAATACGATCCGCACTAAGCTTTTTATCACAAGATTATTATAATCCTGCCGTGGTATCAGAGTACTAACGGAAAACATGTCCTCTCCCGGGCATAGATGCACAGATCGTACCATTCCTATATAAGACATTTCATCGCTCTCACATGAGAAGAGTCCGCTTCCGAACGACTTGGAACGAAATTGTCCGTTCGGAGCGAGATAGTAGCCATCTGCAATGCCTGCACTGAAGCTGCTTTCAGATCCCGTCAAGCCGTATTCTCCTCTGCTTAGGCAAAAAGTAGCACGACTCAGCTCAGATGGCTGTGCAAAAACATGTTTAAAATAGCTCTCACTGATCTCAAGACCACATAGACCATAAAGCTGCTCATTAGTGCCGAATATGGGAAGCGTAAGAAGCATGACTCTTTCACTCGTACCCGGCAAAGTTATGATCTCTGTCAAACGATAGCTTTTTGCAAGAGCTTCAGGCTCAACACAGACCAGCTCTTCGTAATTTGGAAACTGCTCCGTATCAAACTCCAATCGCCATTTGCGGTGCGGCATAGCATCATGATTCTTACCAACATCAGAGAGTCCTCGGTAAAGAAGTATCCTGCTGTCTGTCGAATCAAGACTGTTTCGCTGCAAATACAGTCCACTTCGTGATGTTTCCGCATTCTCAACATTGGGATTGATCTGTGTATTCAGAAGAATAAATGCACCTGTACAGTCCGTCTCCAAAAGCTTTCTGTTAAGCTGATCTATCAAAGCCTCCTGCACGCCTGTCACATGAGTTTGCGAACCGTTCAGATCACTAAAGTTCAGATCATTCTCACTGAGATAACGATCGATGCAACCTGCTGTTCTCTCCGACAGCTGTATTCCCATAACAGCGAGGTTATTGTAATACGATGTAATCTGTCTTTCAAAAACCTCAGTCTGAAATTCCAGTGTATCGGCTATCTGCTGCTTTGTATCGGTGTAACCTCCTATCAGGAACATACCAATAAAAAACAGAAGAAGAAGAAATACAGCCAATAAAAACATATATGCAAACAGCTTATGCTTAAGTGTATGCTTTTTTCTTTTAATGGTGAGAACTCTTTTCATACTCTTACGACCTTATCCGATTGCCTTGAGAATTTCAAGTGTTTCTTCAGCAATTGTTTGTGACGATTCCTCTGTGATCCGCTCAGGCATTTCTTTCTGCATCTCACGCAGTGCATCATAGAGAGCATACACCTTATTATAATATCCTACAAAGGACGGCTCATGTATAGCTGTCGCAGTCTTATTTACTGCATTCAGTGTCGTATACAGTCTTCGATAAGCCTCCGCTGAAAACTCGTAGTCACTGATACGATCAAATGCCTCCTGTGTAACAGGCATATAGCCCGAACCTACGCAAAACTCAAGATTTCGTGTAGGCTCTGTCAGCCAACGTGCAAAAACCGCCGCTGCCTCCGCCTTTTGTTCAGTCGTTTTCGAAGCACACAGCCCAACTCCTGCCTGTGTTATAAGTGTATCTCCCTCCGCAGCCTTAGGCATAGGTAAAATATGCAGATCCATAGGCTCGGAGGTATTATCCGGATATGTCACGGTATCGTTATAATATAAGATAGATGCCGAAGATCCGATTCCCGACATGACCTCGCCTGTCATGACCTGCGTGTTGGAATACAGATCTGAAACGATAATATGACCCTGTGCGTAGCTGTCGGCAAACTTCATCCACGAATCGCAGAATATCTCATTATCAAAGTCATACCATCCGTCCCGAGTATAGAGCTGCTCTGCGCCGCACTCCATGGCATTTAGCTCTACAGCACGAATAAGGTAGTCCATAGCGCAGAAGGGCTTTCCTCCCGACCATGAATAATATTTCGCAGCAGCATCAAAAAATCCGTCCCACGTTAAAAGATCATCGTATGTCACGCCTGTATCGGCAGAAAAACGGTCGAACTGTATACCCGAAACGAACAGCAGCTGTGTTGATTTTGAAACAGGAAAAACACAAAGCTGCTCATCCACCATACCGTCAGCCAAAAAATCAGGCACGAAGGAATCGAGCTCCTCATCTGTAAATATAGTATTCCAGTCCAGTATATTTTCTGTACCGAGCTCCTCAGCATTATTACTATGACAGAAAAACAGATCCGGCATAGCAGGTACACCAGGTGTTTGTGCCTGAGCATCAAGCAGCTTTGCTCCGATCTGCGATGCACTGGACATAAGAGTAACATTGATGATTATCCCCTGCTCTTTGCCTATCGTTTGATTAAATTCCTCAACCAGACGGTTCATAGGCGAGTCCGCCTGCTCACCGTAAACATGCCACATCGTCAGCACTACAGGCTCCTTGGGATCAAGCAAGCCCTTTTCGGAACAGCCCGACATAGCTGCAAACAGGAATATGACGGTCAAAATAAGAGCGATTCTTTTTCTCATGATCTTCCTCTCCGGCGGTGTACCCACCCGGAACTATCTGCCGTTTTTTCCATCATTTACCTCAAGTCCACTAAAAAAAGAAAAAAATTGTGCACAACCTATCAATTTGAGGGTTTTTGAGGGTAGACAAATCGGAGATTTTCCTTATAATATATAGTATAGGATATATGGGAGGGGCATGTTGTAAGCATTTTTAAATTCCTCCGCCGGATCGGTCTGTATTCCGGCAAGCAAACGCCTGCACAGCGTTTGCTTCAAAATCTTTTTTACAGTATAGCACAAAAAATGGTAGATTTCAAGTGTTGAGCGAAAAGTGCTGCTTATATGTGAAGTAAACGAGGGAAAGCAGCTCGGCAATATCATAATGCTGTTGCGGAGTGTATCTTTAAAATATCGTATACTGCTCATGCTTAAAAATGCACCCGGGCAAGCATCTGAAAAAGCTCAGCAGAGATCACTTGAGAAAGGAGTATAACTATGCAGGTGAGACTTCAATGCATTCCCACAAGCCTACAGGAGTTTCAGTCACTCGCAGACTCAATGCCGGGTACACCGGAAAGTATATGTGCGTTGTTTTTGTGTGCAGTCAGTATATTCGATAAGAATCAATCGGATGGCACACAGGCTATGAACATACTGCGCGGTCCTCGGCCTATGCTGCCATACGATGTGCAGTTCCTGCGTGACAGGCTGCGTGGTAAGAGCTATTTACCGCTTGCCTACTTTGCCGGGGCAACACCTCAAAACGGTTATAAGCCGAGCACACCGTATGTGCTTGATGTTTTAGCAGATCCAAGACCTCAGGATGTCGAATCTGGATACCTTCGTGTATTTCTGAAAACTCCGGGAGCTGATTCTCCTCGTCCGATAAAGCTTCGTCAAAAGGCTTCGACAGGTGAATGGTTCCTGTGGGAATATTCGAGCATACTGACCGGCATTCGTATACCTACTGCGGAGGATCCGTGGGCATAATTAAGAAAAGGAGAAAAAATTATGGGACTTATTAGAGCTGCAATCGATTCTGTCGGCGGTGTTATGGCCGACCAATGGAAAGAATATTTTTACTGTGATTCTCTACCGGGCAATGTGCTGATGCGTAAAGGTCAAAAGCGTGTTTCCGGCCGCAGCAGCAATTACAAGGGCTCTGAAAATGTGATCTCAAACGGCTCACTCATAGCTGTAGCCGACGGTCAATGTATGATCCTCGTCGATCAGGGCAAGGTCACAGAGTTCTGTGCAGAGCCGGGTGAATTTACATACGACAGCTCCACAGAGCCGTCACTCTTTTCCGGCAATCTCGGACAGAGCATCGTTGATACCTTTAAGACCATCGGTAAGCGTTTTACCTTTGGCGGTGAAACACCTAAGGATCAGCGTATCTACTATTTCAACACAAAAGAAATTCTCGATAATAAATTTGGAACACCTGCACCTATCATGTTCGAGGTCGTCAATAAGCGCATCGGCATGAGCAGAACAGTCAACCTCCGCTTTAACGGTGTATATACATATGTAATCTCCGATCCTCTGCTGTTCTATACACGTTTGGCAGGAAATGTTTCTGATGAATGTACAAGAGAGCTTATCGATGGTCAGCTCAAGGCAGACTTTATCGATGCACTTCAGCCTGCTGTAGGTGCTCTCTCTGAGCAGGAGCTTCGTCCGGCTCAGCTGCCTGCAAAGGCTAAAGAGCTGAAAGCTGCTATGAATGAAGAGCTCCGTGGAAACTGGGGTGAGAGAGGTATCTCTATAGAAAAGATATCGCTCAATCCTATCACGCTGACGGAAGCTGATATGAAGAAGATCAACGAGCTTGAGGATGCTGCTACAGTCGGCTCCAATCCATATATGATGGCAGGTCGTATGACAGAGGCTACCGCAAGTGCTATGCAGACTGCGGCAGGTAACTCCGCAGGCGCTATGACAGGCTTTATGGGCATGGGCATGGCAGGCGGCATGATGGGTGGAAACGGCGGCTTCAACGCAGCACAGGGACTGTACCAAATGGGTCAGCAGCAGCAAGCTCAACAGCAGGTACAGCAGCAACCACAGCAGCCCGCTCCGGCAGCTGCACCGACAGGCTGGACATGCAGCTGCGGTAAAACAGATATCCAAGGTAAATTCTGCCCGGAATGCGGCACGAAAAAGCCCGAACCGAAGCCGGCTTCAAATGCATGGACATGTCCGAACTGCGGTGCTGAGGCTACAGGCAAATTCTGTCCCGAGTGCGGAACGAAGAAGCCCGAAGTAACTGCCGATGGCTGGGTCTGCTCCTGTGGTGCAGTAAATAAGGGTAAATTCTGCTCCGAATGCGGTGCTAAGAAGCCTGCCGGAGTTCCGCAGTACAAGTGCGATAAATGCGGTTGGGAGCCCGAGGATCCGACAAAGCCTCCGAAGTTCTGTCCCGAGTGCGGAGATCCCTTTGATAACGGAGATATTAAATGAAAAAAGTGTTGATCATCTTACTCATTCTGGTACTTCTGGTGACTATCGGAGTATTTCTGTATCAGCATTTTGTAATAAACAGAATTTCCGATTGGGGAGGTATGGAAAATCCCGATCAGATGGATTTCGTCGCTCAATCATCGGACGTTATCGAGCAAGCAACATCGACACATCAAATCTTACAGGAGGAACACCATGGGACTGTTTGACAAAAAATACTGCGATGTATGCGGCGAGAAGATCGGTCTTCTTGGAAATCGCAAGCTTGAGGACGGCAATCTCTGTAAAAACTGTGCCAAGAAGCTCTCACCGTGGTTTGAGGAACGCCGTCATTCCACCGTTGATGAGATCAAAGCCCAGCTTCAATACCGTGAAGAAAACCGTACACGTGCATCACAGTTTACTATCACCCGTTCAATGGGCGAATATACAAAGCTCCTGCTCGATGAGCAGCATAATTGGCTGACTGTAACGAGCGCACGTGATCTGGAAGAGGTAAATCCCGACATTTTGGACTTCAACGCTATCACCGGCTGTCGAATGGACATCGATGAAAATCGTACGGAGCTGAAGCGTGAAACATCCGATGGAAAAAGGGTCAGCTACAATCCACCAAGATATGAGTACACCTACAACTTCTATATCATTGTCTCTGTGAGAAATCCCTACTTTGATGAGATGCGCTTTAGACTCAATGACAGCACGATAGAAATGAATCCCATGCCGTCAGGCGCAGGCAGGAGCTTTGGTCGTGCGGTCGGAAGCTTCTCACAGAACGGCTTTGATCCGATGGACTACCCCGAGTATCGTAATTACTACAACATGGCAGATGAAATTTGCAAGACAGTTCTCGATATGCGTAACTGTCCCAAAGCTCAGCCTGTATCCGACGCACCCTCGGCAGCTGACAATGCTGCTCCGACGGCAGGTCCGTGGGTCTGCTCTGCCTGCGGTGCTCAGAACAGCGGCAAATTCTGCGAATTTTGCGGCACTCCGCGTCCGTAAGCGTAAATCTATAGAGATCAATGACAGTGCGGCGTGACAACAATATCACGCCGCACCGTTGGAGTGAACGGTAATATTTCATTTACCGTTTCATTCAGATAGGATCGAAAACCGGAGGAAATTCAATGAGAAAAAAATTCAGATGTATGATATGCATTCTTATTTCATTTACTATGCTGACAGGTCTGTGTGCTTGCGGCGAAAAGAAGCCCGCAGATCCTAATTTCTTAGACTTCGGCAAATACGATTTATATTACAAAGGCTCATGCATCATGTACAGTGAAACCGGCAAGGATGCACTTGTTTTAACCTTTGATTTTACAAACAATTCCAAAGAAAGTGCATCTTTCGGATTATCACTCAACGTAATACCTGTCCAAAACGATGTGCAAATGGAATCTACGTATGTCGTTACGGATCTTGAAACATATGCAGGCGTATCAAATGATTTTTTTACAACTGTCGAGCCGGGTAACACCCTTGAGGTCAGTACATCGTACAGGCTAGAAGGCACAGACGAGGTCACTGTTACTCTTTCCGACAATGCAGAAAAGCACATATACACTCTTACTATCGATCCGACCACTCTCGAGCGTGTTGAAAACGAGTACTTCGATGCCGTTGCCGACTGGGATCTGTATGATGAAAACGCCTCAGACGACAATGTCACAGGTGATGAAATCGCAGGTGATGAAATCACAGGTGATAAAATCACCGATGTCCCTTCGGAAAAGCTTGACGCCTCCTTTGCCGATTGGTGGGATGGTGACTGGTATGGCTGGTGGTATATCTCCGAAGCAGATGGTAAATATGCAGACTACAACGACTACTGGTGGGATGCATTTGCCAGGATCACCGTATATGACGATCTGACCGGCTATTTGGAGATATGGGATGAGGATTCAAGCTATGACAGTCTCAACGGTGTAGCAAACGTCAGCTTTTCCAATGACGGTGAGGGTGAGCACGGCACGATGGTCTCAAGCAGCGGTCAGTACATGAGTGTAGCTCTGGATACTTCCGAGTGGAGCGTTGACCCTATACGATCACCTGTAGATAATATGATCGTGATCCGCGGTAATAATACCGACGACTACGGCAGCTACTCCTATGCTATCTTTCTCCGTCCGTGGGGGATACTTTGGGATGACGTAGATGATGAAGCTCTCCCCTACAGCTACGAATGGTATCAAAGTCTTGTGGCTTCCGGCGCATCAATGCCGGATCTGCCGAGCACAGCTGCATAATAAGCAGACAATACCGTTTAAAACATGAGCTTTAGCTAATTTTTAAGACCTTTTCATGAAATGAGGGATTCTATGCCAACGCAAGTAACTAACTATCAGTGCCCGTCCTGTACGGGACCACTGCACTTTGTCGGTGCGACCGGCAAGCTGCAATGCGACTTCTGCGACTCATGCTATGATGTTGCTGAGATCGAGGCTCTTTACGCCGATAAGAACAAGCAAGCGGAAGAAGCGCACAATTCAGCCGATGGCGCATGGGATGACTCCGGTCTCAGTGAGGACTGGGGTGCTGACGGTGCGGATATGAAATCTTATACCTGTCCAAGCTGCGGAGCAGAGCTGATCTGTGATGAGACTACTGCTGCGACCTCCTGTCCCTATTGCGGCAATCCAACTATAGTGCCCGGACAGTTTTCCGGTGCTATCAAGCCTGACTTCGTTCTGCCCTTTAAGCTCAGCAAGGAGGATGCTGTCAAGGCACTCAAGAAGCATTATCACGGTAAACGTCTTTTACCGTCTGCATTTACAAACGGCAATCATATTGAAGAGATCAAGGGCGTTTACGTTCCGTTCTGGCTTTTTGACGGTGAGGCAGAGGGCAGCATCAACTACCATGCCACACAGGTGCATTCCCGTACCGCAGGTGATTATGAGATCACCGAGACAAACCACTTTAACGTCATTCGTTCAGGTTCAATGACATTTGAGAAGATCCCCGTAGATGCATCGAGTAAAATGCCCGATGATTATATGGATTCGATAGAGCCGTTTGACTACAGTGAATTAAAGTCGTTTTCAAAGGCATATCTGCCCGGTTTCCTTGCCGACAAGTATGACGTCGGGATGGACGAAAGCAGTAAGCGTGCCGATGAGAGATGCGAAGGCTCACTGCGTGCGGCACTTATGCAAAGTGCCAACGGCTACAGCACATGTGTTCCCGTTAACGAAAATCTTCATCTGAAGCGAGGCAAGGTCCACTATGCACTGCTGCCTGTCTGGATGCTCTCAACGAAATGGAACGGCAAGAATTATCTCTTTGCAATGAATGGACAGACCGGTAAGATCGTCGGTGACCTGCCGATCAGCAGGAAAAAGTTGGCAGCTTATTTTGCAGCCATAGCAGCACCGCTGATCGCGATCGGTGTTGCGATCGCATGTCTGCCGATATAAGGAGGGCAAGATGATGAAAAGAAAATTCTTATGTTTGCTGCTTGTTCTATGCACGATATGCCTGTTTACAGGCGGTGCATACGCAGTCTCCTCCGAGCCACAGCTTCCAAACGTTATGGATACGGCAGGACTTTTAGATCAATCTCAGGTTGAGGATCTTACAAATATGTCGGAGCTTGTTGCAGATCGATATGGTGTAGGCGTTTACATAGTAAGCGTCGATGACTATAAAACCATAGATCCCTCCGGCGTATATGAGGCAACATACGGTATTTATCACGAGTATACTATGGGTATTGGCGAACAGCGTAACGGTATCATGCTGCTTTTGAGCATGGCAGAGCGTGACTACGCATTGTTCTGCTATGGCGAAAAGAGCGAATACGCTTTCAACGACTTCGGACTTGATTTGCTCGAGGAGGTTTTCCTCGATAATTTCGCAGATAATGACTGGTACGGCGGGTTTAAAGACTACATTAATGAATGTGATTATTATTTGGAGCAGGCTGCCAATGGTAAACCCATCAGTGAAAGTCCGTTCCCACTTATCATTATCTTCAGCATCATCTCGCTTGTTATCGCTGCTATCGTCTGTGCGATCATGGCAGGGCAGATGAAAACCGTTCGTAAAAAGACAACCGCCGGTGTTTATTCGGTGAGCGGTCTGAATCTTACAGAGCAAGTCGATCAATTTACGCATCGCACCGAATCAAGGAGAAAGATCAACCGCTCAAGCTCGTCCTCCGGGTACAGTCAAAGCAGATCAGGCGGCGGTGGTTCGGGACGCAGCGGCAAATTCTGATCGGAGGTATGCGGATGAAAAAGCTATTGATACCAATACTGCTGATACTTGCATTATGTGCATGTTCATCGCAGGATAAATCGCAAGCCTCAGCAGCTACCGCAAGCAGTACATATATTCCCGGTGCATTTGATATAAGCAAAGAAGATCCCGAACAGCCTGACGATAAATTACCTGCACAACTTGATACCGACAAGCAGGAAAAGAAGGACGAATCGTCTGAATCCGTCGTAACTCCACCTCTTTTTTCCAAATTTGATACTTCGGATGAGTCCGTGCCTCTCACCGAGAGTCAGGTATTTTCAAACGATGCAGGTACGTCTATCGATGTGCTGCGTGAGGAAATCGGTTACACGACTGCACAGTTCGGAGCAGCTTATATAGGCTATCTTGACAGCACTGCTGCTAATGAAACAGGCATTGATTTTTCACAGTGGTTTTACGGTGCGTCAAGCGAATTGAATAAGTATTACCCATTCGTCTCCGAGATCGATGAGGCTCACACTATCGGTACGTACGGACACCTGTATTGCATCACCGCAAAGGATTATTATTCATCCATCACAGTAAAGCGCAACGATGGTGAGCTGCTTTATCAAGCTGAAAACGGCGACCCGATACTGCTTTTCTGCAACCTTGATGGTGATGCACAGACGCCGGATACAACCGTTATCGTAACGTTGACTGACGGTACGGAGTATCAGTGGGAACCATCACTCGATGAGCTCGGATTTATCGATCTGCTTATCGGTGATGAGCGTGAGATCCTGCTCTGGGACTTTATGCCTATAATCGACGAAGGCATTAAGCTTGAGGAATGGCTTGTGAATGGGTGGCTTGGCCCGACAGCAGTCGGTCTTGCCTACGACAGCTACGGCACTGACTGGTGGATCAAAACATGGGACAACAGTGTGAGCTACTGTCTGAGCTTTTACCTCAACGAAAGCAACGGCTACGACGGCGATGTCGTATTGCAGTGCTTCTATGAAAACGACCCTACTCTTCAAGCCGAATGGCAAGGTCAATGGTACATCGAAACGGAGATGGATAGCCCCAGCCAACTGTTCCTTGACTTATCTTTATCAAACGGTGCAGATATGGCTTCATATGAAGATGTTTCCTTTATTTCGGAATCTTATGTGGCATTGGTACCGTTATCCGGAGAGTACCTGCTGCTCGTTGCAGGCAATGGAGGCACGATCCTTCCTATCTTCCCCGAGGGAGTACAGGCTGTTGAGTTGACACTCGGTGTCGGATAATATCAATTACACCCTTTGACCGATTCAAATTGATCAGTCAAAGGGTGTTTTTATTATAAAAAACAGACAGCTGCTTTGTGATATGCGACACAAAAGCTATAAACCTTTTCTGTACACATCATTTGACTCAAAACAGCTGTCTTTCTCGGTTTTTATGTATTACAATGATCGGATCTACATATTCTTAAGATATGAAAGTATCTTATTTGTCAAAATAACATGACCATCATCGTTAGGATGAAGTCCGTCCGGGCAATACTTATCACAAAGCACCTTCACCTTAGGCTGAATACCGCTCTCCGAATAAAGATCAAGTACAGGGATCGAATAATACTCCGCAACTTCACGGATAATATCAACATATACCTTGAGATCGGCTCCGTTATCAACTCTGTGAACATCCTCGTCCAGTCTATGAAGCGGAGTCATAATTATGATCGGCTTGCCCGGGAAGCGCTCGTGCAGTCTCGTCATAAGATGATGACATGCACCATAGAATGTATAAAGGCTTCTGCTCTCAAACGAACCGAGTGATGCATCTCCGTGACCGAAATCGTTAGTACCTCCGAACACCACAACGATATCCGCATCGTCATCAAGCTCCTCGACACGCTGACAGAAATCAAGATCAAAGCTTGGATTATCCACTGTCGGCTTCGTCTGACGTGCGATACGTGTACCGCTTATGCCATAGTTGAGCGACTCTCTGAAGCCTCCGTATTTGCCTACAAGATATACAAATGTATTCTCTTCTCCGCTTGTTCCTGCACCAAAAGTTATGCTATCTCCCAGAAATACTATCTTTTTACCCTTAAGTTCCATATATATTCTCCTTTCAACTTACAAATATTTTTCTATAATTACTGCAATATTTCCTTTTTTTGTTCTGCCGGATGCATCTAAAAGTCTTGCTTTTCCTTTACCTCGCATAGATATATACGTACCCTCCGCAAGGTCACTGCTTGGTGACAAACATTCAGCACCATTTACGCTGACAAGTCCTTTTAACACGGCATCCTTAGCATCTCCTCTTGACAGTCCGAATGATGCTGCAACGATACTGTCAAGTCTCAGTGACGGAACGCTGTCTCTCAGCTGCTTAACACGCTTTTCGACACTCTCGATCCTGTCAAAGCCGCAGCGATACACATCGACTCCGACATTTCCTATTTTATCTACACTGTTCAGGATATGCTCTGATACGCTCTTCATCACCAACGCAGTACAGCCACTGTCGTTTATCCAGAATTCTCCTATCATGCTCCGTTCTATTCCAAGTGACATGAGTACACCGAGATAGTCACGGTGAGACATGATGCGTTTATCATATCTCAAATCAAATCTGATCACCTCTGCCGGATATGCTTCATCCTTACGCAGCTCATCTATAGACATATCTTCATAATACTCAGGTATAAACAATAGCAGTGTACGCTCTGCATCCTCCGAGCCACCGTCAAATACATATTTACCGCCGCATGTTTTCAGTATGCCGTCAAGTATCGCCCGCTCACGCATATTATAAAATCCACAGGACGTTATCATGTAATTATTCTGTGACCGATTCAGCTTATCCAGCATATGCGATACCATGATCCTGTCATCCTGATCGGCGATGCTCTTTAAAATCTCTTTTTTTTCTCTCATATTATATTCTGCTTCTAAACATGTTTCATTCAAAATAAAGCTTCTAAACAACAATATATATTTTATAATATAATAATGTCATTGTCAATCGGTTTGTACCGATAAAACCGCTATTGCTGTCGTAAATGATATAAATGCCGCTCGTATTTTTGCTTTGCGATTCTTCTTTAACATTCTTTGAATTTACAGCAAAAAACTAGACAACTGTGTAAAAAAAGTATATAATATAGATTACGATATTATGCATCTACGCATTATACATTAGGAGGCAAACTGAAATTATGAATATTCCAAACGCTTTATCCCTATTGAGACTTATTCTTGTGCCTGTATTTGCAATTGTTTTCTTCTCGGGCATTGAAAATGCATATCTTATCGCAGGCTTTATATTTCTTTTTGCAGGGATCACAGATGTGCTTGACGGGCATATTGCCAGAAAATATAATCAGATCACACGACTCGGACGTATTATCGACCCACTTGCAGACAAGCTCATGCAGATCACGGCATTTGTGTGTATGACAATTGCCGACATGATACCGCCGTGGGTAATACTCATTCTTGTTTTGAAGGAAGCTACGATGCTTATCGGTGGTTCTGTTATGCTCAAGCGTACAAAGGACGTACCGCCATCCAACGTTTACGGAAAGGCAGCCTCTTCTGTATTTTATTTTGTTACGCTGCTGATAATAGCATTCCCGATACCTGAGCTTATCGCTAAAATCATGCTTATATGTGCTCTTGCACTCAGCGTACTTGCATTGATAATATATGCAGTCAGAAACAAACATTTATTAAAAAAATAACCTAAGGAGATCATATGAACGTTACTATGTGTTCACGATGCAATAAAAATGTTGCCGTCGTGTTTATCACAAAAATTGAAAATGGTGTTACTACAAACGAGGGTATTTGCCTTAAATGTGCTCGTGACCTCGGATTAAAGCCTGTTGATGATATAATGCAGAAAATGGGTATTACCGACGAAGAGCTCGACAGCATGTCGGATGAAATGAGCAGTCTCATGGAAAACGGCGGACTTGAAAGCTTACCGGATGACCTCACGCTCCCAGAATCGGATAACGATGACGAAAACAATGAAAATCCGGGTAATACCGCTACATTTCCGTTCTTAAAGAACATATTCGGCAACCCACCGACTGTACCCGGGAATCCCGAGAAAAAAGGTGACAGTACCGCAAAAAATCAGAAAAAGGATGCACCGTCTAAAAAGAAATTCCTCGATCAGTACTGTCTGTGCTTGACACAGCGTGCAAGAGACGGCAAGCTCGACCGTATCGTAGGACGTGATACGGAGATCGCACGTGTTATTCAGATACTGAATCGTCGTCAGAAAAACAATCCATGTCTTATCGGTGAGCCTGGTGTAGGTAAAACAGCCATTGCCGAGGGACTTGCTGTCCGAATTGCAGAGGGCAACGTGCCTGTTAAGCTTGCAAAGTGCGAGGTATATCTTCTCGATCTCACCTCGCTTGTCGCAGGTACACAGTTCAGAGGGCAGTTTGAAAGCCGTATGAAGGGGCTTATCGACGAGGTCAAGAAGCTCGGAAACATCATTCTTGTGATCGACGAGGTCCACAACCTCATGGCGGCAGGTGACGCAGAGGGTGCTATGAATGCGGCCAATATATTGAAGCCTGCACTTTCACGCGGTGAAATACAGGTGATAGGTGCCACAACATTTGCCGAATACAGAAAGCATATCGAAAAGGATTCAGCACTTGAACGCAGATTCCAGCCCGTAGTTGTCAGCGAACCCTCAATTGAGGACTCAGTTAAGATCATCACGGGTATCAGATCGTATTACGAAGATTATCACGTAGTCAAGATCCCCGATGATATCGCACGTCAATGCGTTGTCCTCTCCGAGCGCTATATCACAGACAGATACCTCCCCGACAAGGCTATCGACCTTATGGATGAGGCATGTTCCGATATTAATTTGCACAACACTTCCCTTACGGATATAGAAAATGTCCGTTCCGAGCTCAATTCTATTGCAGCTGAACGTGATACACTTATGGCAGATACGTCGAATACAGCTTACGAACACATTGCCGAGCTTCGAAGCCGTGAATTGCAGCTTGAAAGCAGGCTCCATGAGCTTGAGACTGCACCTGTTCCTACAGTCACACTCTCGGATCTTGCAAGAGTTATTGAGCTGTGGACAGGTATACCTGCAAATCGCATTTGTGAGCAGGAATTTGAACGTCTTTCTAAGCTTGAGGATCGTCTACGTAAGCGCATCGTCGGTCAGGATGAGGCTATTGCTTCGGTCGCTTCGGCTATAAAGAGAAACAGAGTAGGTATTTCCGCAAAAGCGAAGCCTGTATCATTTATATTCACAGGCTCGACCGGTGTCGGCAAAACAGAGCTTGTAAAGCGTCTTGCCGCAGATATGTTTGATACACCCGAGGCACTTATACGTCTCGATATGTCTGAATTTATGGAGAAGCACTCTGTATCCAGACTCATCGGAGCACCTCCCGGATATGTCGGTTACGATGAAGCAGGTCAGCTTACGGAAAAGGTTCGCCGCAGACCGTACTGTGTCATACTTTTCGATGAGATTGAAAAGGCTCATCCCGATGTTCTGAATATTCTGCTTCAGATCCTTGACGATGGACGTGTAACGGATGCACATGGACGTACTGTAAGCTTTGAGCACACCATCATCATTATGACCTCCAACGCAGGCAGCAACCGTACAGACGGTGCTGTAGGCTTTGCACGTACAGTTACAGAGCAGGCAAAGGAGAAAGCATTAAAGGCGTTAGGCGACATCATGCGTCCTGAATTTATCAACAGGATCGATGAGATAATTGCATTCAATCCGCTGTCCAGAGAGAACTTTGCCGATATAGCACACATAATGCTTGGAGATCTGCGTGATTCGTTATCTGAGCGCTCCATAAAATTCGCATGGAATGATGATGCTGTCGATTATCTCGTTGATAAATCATATTCGATCAAATTCGGCGCCAGAAATCTTCAGAGGCTCATACAGCGTGAGATCGAAGACGTCATTGCCGCCAAGCTTATCGATAATTACGATCGCAGTATTACAAACATCGCACTTTCCGTTTCGGACGGAGCTTTAAAGATAGATCTTTTATAAAAATATAAAGAAGAGGTACATGACAGTGAGCAGCTACATTATAAGAAAAGTGGACTCCCGCGAAGACTTTGTAAGAAGCATTGAAAACGGTGAAAAGCTCCCTATCGACATTTCGATCACACCCTGGGGTGGATATGCTCCTAAGGTATATGCAGCTCTTGCACATGATGATTCAAATCTGTACGTCTGCATGAGAGCATACGAATTTCCTTTCAGAGCTGAGGTCAAGGAGCATGACGGACCTGTTCATACAGATTCCTGTCTTGAATTCTTCTTCTCCCCCGATCCGTCAAAGCACGATTATTTCAATATGGAAATGAACCCTCTCGGAATGCTTAAGCTCCATTTTGGGCCGGGCAGAAGACCTCGTTTTCAGACAGTTACAGATCCGACCATATTCGAGGTCAAACCGTCAAGCGGTGACAGCTGGTGGCAGCTTGAATACAAGATACCCTACGATCATATCATAAAATCCTGTCCTGTATTTACGGGCAAGAGCGGTTCTTCCATTAAAATGAATATGTACAAATGCGGAGAGCTTACAGCTAACTCGCATTTTGTAACATGCTTCCCGATCGATTCCGCAATTTATCCGAATCCCGACTTCCATCGTCCGGAATACTTCAAGGAAGTCGTATTTGAATGATCTCAGGAGGAAATAATATGTTGACTGTAAAGAAAGCCGCTTCACGTGAACAATTTATCTCTGATCGCAATTCTTTCAGCGGCGGTAAAATAGAATGCTATCCATGGGGCGGAGAGTATCGTCCCGAAACCGAATTCAGACTCGGTCACGACGAAAACAACATATATGTAAATCTGCGTACATTTGAAGATGAGCCTCGCATGACAGTTACAAAGCGCAATGGGCCTGTATGGTGTGACTCATGTATGGAATTTTTCTGCACTCCGGCAGATGACCTTGAGCATGGCTATTTCAATTTTGAAATGAATTCCAATCCGACGCTACTGCTTCACTACGGTCTTACTCCCGGTGATGACAAGCGTCACGAGGTCGATTGGCCTATGGAAGCTTTTCAGCTTGAGAGGAAGAACGGTGAGGTTGACGGAAAAGCATATTGGGAGCTGTATCTCTCAGTGCCATTTGCACTTTTGAAGCACTATATGCCGTCATTCGAGCTTAGATCCGGCACAAAGATCCGTGCCAATTTGTTCAAGTGCGGTGACGAGACTCCTGTTCCGCATTTCGGCTGCTACTTTCCTATCGACTCCAACGTGATCCCCGAACCGCAGTTCCATGTTCCCGAGTATTTCGGTGAGCTTATTTTCGAATAAAACGTACTGTACATTAAGGATTGATTTTGATTGATTGACATATCAGTACATTCACTGGAAAAGTTTTTCGGTGATTTTCAACTGTTAAAAGACATAACCTTTGATATTTATGAGGGTGAAAAAGTCGGCCTGATCGGAAAAAACGGTGCCGGAAAAACCACCCTTATGAAGATACTCACCTCACTCAACACTGTCACCGATACTAACGGTCTGTTTGATGCCGGTGAAGTACACATAAATAAATCCAAGCAGGTCGGTCTTATCGACCAGATACCTATATATCCGTCGGAATATACTGTAGATGACGTTTTAAAGACTGCATTCAATCATCTCTATGAGCTGCGAGACAGGATATCCGAGCTTGAAAGCCTTATGCAGACAGACTCATCGGGGAAGCTGCTTAAGGAATACGGAAACCTTCTCTCACGCTTCGAGCATGAGGGTGGATATAATATCGACTACGAGCTTGAAATGATCGCAAACGGTCTTGAGCTTGATCATGACATGCGTGAGCGCAAGTTCTACATGCTGTCCGGCGGTGAGCAGACTCGTGTCAATCTTGCACGAATAATTCTCCAGAAAACAGAGATCCTCCTGCTGGATGAGCCTACAAATCATCTTGATATCGACTCAGTCGAGTGGCTCGGAGAATATCTTGAAACATATAAGGGTACAGTCATGCTCATATCGCATGACCGTTACTTCCTTGACCAGGTATGCAGCCGCATAATTGAGATTGAAGACGGTGTAAGCAGTGATTACTCGGGCAACTACAGCTTTTATATGGTAGAAAAAGAGCGCAGATATAATGAAGCGCTGAAGCTTTGGGAATCACAGACTAAAGAAAAAGAACGACTCGAAGAAATGGCACGTCGCTACAGAAGCTGGGCGACTGAAAAAATGATAAAGCGTGCGCTTGTCATCGAGCACAAGATCGAGCGTATGACTATTGCAGATCGACCTCGTAAGGAACGCTCTATGAAGGTCAAGCTCGGTGAAGCTTCCTTTGAGGCTGACGAAGCGTTGAAGCTCAAGAGCCTGTCAAAGTCCTTTGGAAGCAGGAAGATAATAGATGATATTTCTCTTATGATACGTGGCGGTGAACGTGTAAGCATATACGGTCCAAACGGATGCGGTAAAACTACGCTCATTAAAATGATCACAGGTGATTTGCAGCCCGATGCAGGCATGTGCCGCTTCGGATTACAAATAAAATGGGCATATCTGCCTCAGATAGTAGAGTTTGAGCATCCCGATCGTACTGTGCTTGACGAGATCATATACACTCTGCCGCTCAGTACTCAGGCTGCACGTGACAGACTTGCCGCATATAAATTCGTCGGTGAGGATGTATTCAAGCCTATATCGGCTCTTTCCGGCGGCGAACGTTCAAGACTCAAGCTGTGCATACTTATGCACGATGATCTGAATTTTCTCATCTTGGACGAGCCTACAAACCATCTTGATCTCAGCTCGAGAGAATGCATCGAAGAGGTATTGGACGGTTTTTCCGGCGTTATACTCTTTGTATCTCATGACAGATACTTCGTTTCTCGCTTTGCCACCCGTGTTTGGGAGCTTGCAAACGGTAAGATATTCGATTTCCGAGGTGATTTTGAAGCCTACCGTGCATACAAAAAACGTGCGGCTATGAATGCTCCGGCAAAGCAAAGTAAGGACGTTGAGAGTGCTCCTACCGCCTCCAAGCTCCACATGAGTGAGCAAAAGGCTATGCGTATTGCGGCAAAGCAGCGAGATGCCATGGAGCGTGAGGTTGCCAAGCTTGAGAAGGAGATCTCCGAGATCGATGCGGAAACAGAAAAATTCTCAGCCGACTATGAGAAGCTGTCGGAGCTTCTCGATGAAAAAGCCTCTAAAGAGGAGCGTTTGCTTGAGCTTTACGAAAAGCTTGATATCTGATAAACAATAGCAAAAAGGAAGAAAAACATGGATGAGCTCACATTAAAGCGGCCGCATAATACAGAAGCCGAGCAGGCTGTTATCGGCTCGATGCTGATCGACCCTTCATGCATATCCGAGGTCGTTGAGACAGTGCGTGAAAGTGATTTCTATTTTCCCCAAAACAGAATAATCTTCACTACCTTCCTGTCTATGTTTCTTTCAGGCGAGGTCGTTGACCACATCACGGTGCTCAATCGACTGAAGGAGGAAGGTCATTATGACGAGATAGGCGGTGCTAAATATTTAGCGCAGCTTATGGAGATCACACCTACCTCGGCACACATAAAGCATTATATGACGATGCTGCGTGATATGTCGCTTCTGCGTGAGCTTCAAGAAGCAAGTGAGGATATAATGTCCATGGTCTCCTCAGGCGAAGGCTCACCGAAGGACATCGTTGAAGCGGCAGAGCGTAAAATATTTGATATTCGCCGTGAGCGTGAGATCAAAGGACTTTATCACATAAAAAATGTACTTTTTAATGTTTACGCACATCTGGACGAGCTTGTAAAAAACAAGGGCAAGCTTCCGGGTATCCCCACCGGTATAGGTGAGCTGGATATGTACACCTCGGGTCTTAACGATTCCGATCTTGTTCTTCTCGCATCTCGTCCCGGTATGGGAAAAACCAGCTTTGCTTTAAATATCGCATTGCATGCAATAAAAAATACCGATAAAGCTGTCGCTGTTTTTCAGCTTGAAATGTCAAAGGAGCAGCTTGCGCTGAGACTTCTTTCCAGCCAAGCAATGATAGATTCACGAAAGCTCCGTATCGGTGAGCTGAATGATGACGAGTGGACAAGGCTTGCGAGAGCAAGCACACTTCTCAGCAGAACAAGCCTCTATATTGATGACAATCCCGCACTTACCGTAGCTGAAATGAAATCAAAATGCCGCAGACTCGGTAACTCACTCGGGCTCATCGTCATAGACTATCTCCAGCTCATGACAAGTGGTGCCAAAAAGGTGGAAAACCGTACAACAGAGGTCGCCGATATATCACGTTCGCTGAAAATCATGGCAAAGGAGCTGAACGTTCCCGTACTGTGTTTGTCACAGCTTTCACGTGCAGCCGAGCAGCGTGCCGATAAGAGACCTATGCTCTCCGACCTGCGTGAATCGGGTGCCATCGAACAGGATGCCGACGTTGTTCTTTTCCTGTATCGTGATGAGTACTACAACAGCGACACGGAGGAACGAAATACTGCCGAGCTTCTCATTGCAAAAAACCGTCATGGTGCTACAGGTACTGTCAAGCTGAACTGGCAGGGTCAATATACTACATTTTCTTCGAGGGATGTCACACATGAAGCTCCCTGATAAAGTAAAAAATTATATAGCACGCGAAGCACTCATACCACATCCCGGAACAGTCCTCTGCGGTGTGTCCGGTGGTGCGGACTCCGTTGCTCTTCTATGTATTTTAAATGAGCTGTCGTCAGAGCTCAACATCACTACAGCAGCAGTACATATAAACCACTGTCTTCGAGGTGATGAATCAGACAGAGATGAAGCATTTGTCGCCGAGCTGTGTAAAAAACTGGGTGTCAAGCTTTACTCGAAACGCTTTGATGTTCTTTCAATATCAGGCGGTACAGGTATTGAGGAGGCTGCCCGTAAGGTACGCTACTCCTATTTTGACGAATGTGCATCAGACTGCGGTGCATTATATATTGCTACCGCTCATAATGCAAACGATAACCTTGAGACTCTTCTTCTGCGTATCACACGAGGTACAGGGCTTACAGGGCTTGCAGCTATTCCGCCGATGCGTCATTCCTCGGGTGGATACAGCATAATCAGACCGCTTTTGTCGTCAAGTCGAAGTGAAATAGAGGTATATTTAGCCTCAAAAGGGATAGACTATATTGTTGACTCCTCCAATCTGAGTGACGATTACGCAAGAAACAGGATAAGACATCACATCATCCCGGAGCTTGAAAGCATAAACCGATCTGTCGTATCATCAAGTGTCAGTACTATAGAGCTTTTGCGTCGTGATGCTGCATATCTCGATGAGATATCCGCAGTGTCAGGTCACGTGAAAGCGTCGTGGCTCGTCTCGCAAAGCTACCCTATCGCATCACGTGTAGTGCGATTTATGTATGATTCCGCTTCGATGGAGCGTGGTATTTCTCTGACATTCGAGCATGTAGCCGCATGTCTTGAGCTTGCAGCATCATCCTCTGCATCCGGGAGCATAGATCTCCCGAACAATATATGTGCTAGGCGTGAATATGACGATTTTTATATGACATGCTCCGATAATGACGGTGTTTTTGTTGAAAAAGCGCTCATTATTGATGGTGTAACCGAGCTTCCCGAGCTGGGCTACTCAATAAAATGTAGTTTGACGGAAAAAAGCGCAGAAATTTACAAAAGTTTAAATAAATTTGACGTTGATTATCTAAAAATTAATGGTATACTTAGCGTTAGAACTCGTATCGTCGGTGACAGCATACGTTTATCACCAAAGAGCGGATGCAAAACTCTGAAAAAAGCAATGATCGAGCATAAAATTCCTCGCTTCAAGCGTGATCTGCTGCCGATCATATGTGATGAGAGCGGAGTCGTTGCCGTATGCGGACTTGGTTCCGATATACGTATCAGATGCACACATGATACGAAGAAAACACTTACCATTGAAATAAATACACTTCGGGAGGATATTGATTGTGATTAGCAGAAAACCTGATTTTGAAAAGGATATGGATCACATTTTACTTACAGAGGAAGTCATTCAAGCACGTTTGGACGAATTAGCTGACCAGATAAACCTGGATTATCAGGATCTTGAGACAGATAAGCCTGTTCTTATCGTGGGCTTACTTACAGGCGCATTTACACTTACTGCCGATCTCGTTCGCAGACTGAATTTCCCCGTTTCCGTAGACTTCATCTCAGCTTCATCCTATGGTGCGTCCACAGTATCCACCGGCAGTGTTGTAATAAAGAAGGATGTTGAAAATATTACGGGAAGACACGTGCTGCTTGTCGAGGATATCATTGATTCAGGTATCTCCATGCGACATATACTTGCATTGCTTGGCACAAGAAAGCCCGCTTCATTGAAGCTTTGTGCTCTTTTGACTAAGCCGTCAAGACGTGTTGCGCCGGTAAATATAGACTATCTCGGCTTTACGATCGAGGATGAATTTGTCGTAGGCTATGGTCTTGACTTTGCCGGAAAATACCGTTCACTCCCGTATATCGGCGTTTTAAAGCCGGAGCTGTATAAATAGGTCTGTATCGATAGATACTTAAAATAGGGGGAATGAGTTTGAAAAATACAAAATTTCGGGGTATTGGCTTCTATGTTATAATAATTATTTTATTAATAGGCACCATATATTTCATGTACGGGCAGAATCAACCGGCAGAGCCTACGTATTCCGAAGTGCTTTCGCTTTTTGATAATGAAGATGTTACCAAGTTCATAATTGATGGGCAGACACTCGTGCTTGAGCTAAAGGACGGCAAAATCGTTCAGTATACGCTCCCGAGCTGGAGTTTATTCTTCAATGATATGGGCGATCTAATACGTCAACAGAGTGCCGACGGAATAATAGAGCAATACGACATACACGCTGCGGAGGAAATGCCGTGGTGGGCAAGTATGATACCTTATCTGATAATTATAGTGATCTTCGGCTTGTTCTGGTTTTTTATGATGAACAAGGCAGATGGCGGAGGCAAGGCTATGAGCTTCGGTAAGGCACGTACAAAGCTTGCATCCGACGAGAAAAAGAAGGTCACATTTAAGGATGTTGAAGGTGCTGAGGAAGAAAAAGCCGAGCTTCAGGAAATCGTTGAATTCCTGAAAAATCCTCGTAAATTCGTTGAGATCGGCGCAAGAATACCTAAGGGTGTGCTTCTCGTAGGCCCTCCCGGAACAGGTAAAACACTTATTGCCAAGGCAGTAGCAGGCGAGGCAGGCGTGCCGTTCCTCTCTATTTCCGGTTCTGACTTTGTTGAGCTGTATGTAGGTGTCGGCGCATCACGTGTGCGTGACCTTTTCGAACAGGCAAAGAAGAATCAGCCTGCTATCGTATTTATTGATGAGATTGATGCCGTTGGTCGTCACAGAGGTGCAGGTCTTGGCGGCGGTCATGATGAACGTGAGCAGACATTGAATCAGTTGCTTGTTGAAATGGACGGCTTCGGTGCTAACGAGGGCGTTATCATAATTGCAGCAACAAACAGACCTGATATCCTCGACCCGGCACTTCTCCGCCCCGGTCGCTTTGACCGTCAGGTTTATGTTGGACTTCCCGATATCAAGGGACGTGAAGCTATTCTCAGACTCCACGCTAAAAATAAGAAGTTTGAAGACAATGTTGACTTCAGCTCGATCGCAAAGTCAACAGCCGGATTTACAGGCGCTGATCTTGAGAATCTTCTCAACGAGGCAGCACTCCTTACAGCAAGATACAACAGGCTTAGGATCGGTGATTCGGAGCTTCAGGAAGCGTTTGTCAAGGTCATCATGGGTCCCGAAAAGAAGAGCCGTGTTATCCCTGAAAAGGATCGTAAGCTCACAGCTTATCACGAAGCAGGTCATGCTGTCGTAAACAAGTTCCTTCCGACACAGGATCCTGTTCATCAGATATCTATTATCCCACGTGGACGTGCAGGTGGTTACAACCTGAATCTGCCGTCAGAGGATAAGTCGTATTCATCCAAGAGTGAGATGTTTGAGGACATCGTTGCACTGCTCGGTGGACGTGTAGCCGAAAAACTCATACTCAACGATATTTCCACAGGTGCATCGAATGATATTGAGCGTTCCTCTGACCTTGTCCGCAAGATGATTACCAAATATGGTATGAGTGATCGTCTCGGCCCGATAACCTATGGTAATTCTCATGACGAGGTGTTCCTCGGCCGTGATTTCACAACGACCAGAAACTACTCCGAAAAGGTCGCATCCGAGATCGATGACGAGGTACGTGCTACGATAGACGAAGCTTATCGCAAGTGCGAGGAAATACTCACAAACAATCTTGACAAGCTCCATCTCGTTGCTAAATATCTTCTCAAGCATGAGACAATGGACGGTGAGGTCTTTAATGCCATTATGGCAGGTGAAGAAATAGAATCCATTGAGGAAAGAGAAGAGAAAAAGGCAGCCGATAAGGCTGAAGCAGAACGTCAGCGTCGAATTGCCGATGATGCACGTCGTGCCGAAGAGGAAAAAAAGAGACGTCAGCCTCCGCCCTGGATCCCTCCGGATGATCCCAGCTTCGAGGAATTTAAAAGGCAGCATCAGGATGACAATAACAATGAAATAAAGCATTGATTTTAAGGTGCTGTAAATTCCTACGCTGAAAAATGTATAATAGATCCCCGATAAAAGCAAACAAGTTATTCGCTTTTATCGGGGATCTAATTTATAAAGGCTTTGATTATTCAAAGTCGGCAGCTTGAGACTATTTATTCTCAGCTGCAACGATAATAAACCGAGATTCATCCTGAGAATAGTCACATGTTGACAGTGTGATCAGCTGTGTGCCGTATTCGGGTATCAGTCCTGTATCATAGAGTGCGATGCTTCTTATGTAATCGATCATAGCATCGTACGCCTCCTGTGTCTTCGCATCCGTAAACTGATACCACATATCCGATGCTCCGACTACAGCCGCTACAAATATTGTATACTCCTTGCATCCATGCGAAGTCTCGAACTCAAGTGTCGGGTGCAGCTCGTAATACGCCTGATCCGCATAATTATCAACGAGCGAAAACATTGTGCGATTCTTCATATTGTGGCCGTACAGCAGTACGTTATCACTGTCCATACTGCACCGTCCGTCCGCAAACGGTACACCGGAATGACTGTATTTTCCGTAAAAATTCCGACGGAGATATTTTTCAGGATCGGACGGAGTATGCATTACAGGATAATCCAGCTCTGTATTCGGTATATATACCCAGCCTATACAGTCACGGTTCTGCTCAAGCAGTATCGACAGGTTTCTCTCCGGCACCGGAGTCTCTTCCGACTCTGTATTCTGATCCTCAACTGCTTGCACTTTTTCTATTTCATTATTCACTCTGCTTTCATTCGATGCTTTATTTGATCCTTTATCGAGCTTATCTGCACTCTTTTCGTCTGTTTTCGTATATTCCTCATAGATATCCGTTTTTTCTTCACTCTTTACGATCTGCTTAAGCTCCTCGAATATCTCTTTATCCTCTTCGCGTGAGCTTACCTCACGCCATATCATAAAGGCAGACAATAAAAATATCGAAAGCAAAACTATGTACGCAGTAATATATAATAATTTTCGTCTGCTCATCTTTAAATCAGCCGCTTTCCTTATAATCCGTACTTTATTCTTATTCTTTCGAGCTTCTCTCCGAAAGGCTTTGCAAGAAACCACAGGAAAATAAAATTAGATATAGAGTACATACACGTGTGAGGTATAGCTGTAACGAGTGCTGCTATGTACAGCTTTATATCAAATGTGCCGTTGTACCACATAACAGTCCATACATCCATGATAAACGAATATGCGACTCCGGACAATACGCCGAACGCTATGAGAAACAGCCTACTTCTTTTCAGCGGTCTCGACAAATATCCTGCACATAATCCTATGAGTCCCCATGCCAGCATCTGAAACGGAGTCCATGGCCCCTGTCCGAAATAGAAATTAGATACCACCGCAGCCAGTGCTCCTACAAGAAAGCCTGATTCCGCACCTAAATACATGGCAGTTATAACAGTCAATGCTGTGATCGGTTTAAAAAATGGAATCAATCTTCCTGCAACGCATAAGGCTGTCATGACTGCAACTATGACCATACGTCTCGTGCCTATAGACTTTTTTTCGAATCCTGTTAAAAACAGAAGTAAAGATAATACTGCGACACACAGTGATACAAGCAAATGGTATTTCTCATCAAATACAGCTTCGCCCAACAGAACAAGTATCGGGATCATGATGAAAGGGAGTGCTATTTTCAATACCTTTCTCACGGTCTTATTTTTTATAACGAACATGTTGAGCTACCGCCTTTTTCCATTCAGCATACATATTCGTGCGGCATCCTCTATCGTAGAAATACGATCATAATACCCTCTCGTCATACGGCTTGCAGATGTAGTATAGAAGCTGTTCTCTGAGAAGAATTCGGCAGGTGTTCCTACAGATACTACATTTCCACGGAAAAACATGGCACAGCGATCAGCACAAAGCGACGCAAACTCCACATCATGCGTGACTACAACGATCGTCATCCCGCTTTGCTTCAGCTTTTTCATGATCTCGATAAGCTCAAGCTTTATATGTGCATCAAGTCCCTTGGTAGGTTCATCCAGGAGCAGTAGCCTGGGTCTTGTCTCCAGTACCTTTGCAAGTGCAACAAGCTGCTGTTCCCCACCTGAAAGATCATACGGGTGCTTATCATACAGATCGGTGATATCGAACGGAAGCATATCAACTTTTACATTTTCAAGCTCTTCTCTTACAGTATTTCGCATAAATACCGTCTGTACATCCTGCGGCAGCATTGATAGGCAGCCACGATATAGTGATTGGTTCTTATAATCCTTTAATTTTTTGTCAAATACCTTTACCGTACCGCTGTACGGCTTTAACAATGCAGCTGATACCGATAACGCTGTGGTTTTGCCTGATCCGTTACCTCCTAGAATGCAGAATATCTCATTTTCATAAACTGTAAAGCTGAGCCCACAAAGCACGTCAGGCAATTCACGCTCGTATCTGAAATATACGTCCGAAAATCGGAGAGCCTGAACATCGGAATGAGAATAGCCGCCGCATGGAAGAGCTCGTATATTATTCTCGAATGATTCACTTATAAATGCTCTACCCTCACGTATATCTAAAGGACAAGCTCCCGTACCCTTTACCGCATGGTAAAGCTGTGAGGCTGACGGCATGGCACAAAGCAGCTCAGGTCTATTCTTAAGACGCTCTATGACATTACGTGGCGGATCGTAATGCAGCAAACTCCCTTTTTCCAGTACCAGAAGCTTGTCGCAGATCGGTATTATTTCCTCAAGACGGTGCTCTGTTATGATAATTGTCAATGAAAGCTCTCGATTGAGCTTTCGAAGCGTTGCAATAAAATCCGATGCTGCAATAGGGTCGAGCTGTGCGGTCGGTTCGTCAAGTATCAGCACATCAGGCTGCATCACCATAACCGAGGCAAGGTTTAGCAGCTGCTTCTGCCCTCCCGAAAGCTCCGAAACACGTTTATCATACCATTCCTCTATACCAACGTATGCAGCCATCTCAGCAACTCGGCTCGCTATTTTATTCTGTTCTACATTCATATTCTCAAGTCCGAATGCAAGCTCATGCCATACTTTATCCGTAACTATTTGCTGCTCAGGCTTCTGCATTACGTAGCCTATGGAATATGCACTTTCCGTATCGGACAGCTCATCCTGAGAGCAGTCGTTAATATATATTTTACCCGTGCGTTCTCCTAAAGGTATCAATTCACGCTTCAGCATCCGAAGTAATGTGGATTTTCCGCTTCCGGTTGCTCCGCAAACGGCAACGAAGTCCCCTTTTTCTACGCTAAAGAAAATATTCTTTAGCGCAGGCTCTTTACAGAGAGGATACGTAAAGCTCAGATCCTCGACCTTAAGTATTTCCATCTTATATCCTCCCTTATCTCGATCATAACAGGTATCAATACCAAAATTCCGTATGAAATATATCCTATCTGTCCCATCAGTGTGATCTTACTCATTGTTATCGCAGGATAATACGTAAACTCAGCACTGCTCATACCAAAAAGCGTTGTCACTGTGAGCAGTATGCTCAGTATAATAAGCAGTATATCACTCAGCCTAAAGTGGAAAACAGAAAATCGTGATCTTTTGCCTACTCCGTAGCCTCTCGCTGTCATGCTGTCGGCAGTAATTATACCATTTTCAAGTGTCCATGATACCATAACCGAAAATATTCTCATTCCGCCTCTAAAGCTGTCAACAACATTATCATCCTTATACATACCAAGTGCAGTCTGTGATCTGTTGATCTTCACTGTCTGAGTGCTAAATAACGGTACATAGCGCAGTGACATTGAAAGTATTAATGCAAGCTTCGGTGAAAATGCGCCGAAAATGTAGAGCAGCTTATCACTTGTCATTATCTGAGAAAACGAGCGGAACCAGTACATTACCGATATTATCACAGCAGCTGCGGCGACACCGTATATGAGTGCTTCCAGCGTGATCGGATTATTGTTCATTACAAAAAGTACAGTGACACCGTTATGTGAAACCAAAGGATTGATAAGTGCCATAACAAAAAACAGTCCGAGCATATACATGTGTGAGCGCATATTTTTTGATCTGTTTCTCGATAAATAAAGAAGTAACGAGCCCAAAAGCGACAAAAACAACACAATGGGATCCATACTGAACATCACTACAGCTGTTACCGCAAGAAAATATACTGCTACGGAAATAGGATTGTGTTCGTCAAAGGCTCCCATTGCTATTTTCTCCTTTTGTAATTATTTCAGATCGTTTCCAAGATCGCACGTATAAAGCCATTCCACGGTATCACCGTCGAGCAGGAAATATTTATCGCATCCGACAGACGGTGCTTCGCCGTTTACATAGTACATCCATCCGGAAAGATCTCCGAAATCAAACTCATACAGATAATTTATACCTGCTATATATGCCATATCGCCACTGCCGGTGTTCTCCATTTGTATACTGTATCCTCGAGCCGCTTCAATAAGAATATCATAAACCGTATCGTCTTCATCAATATAAAACTCGGTCTCCTCGAGTATCACGCCGTCTTTCGGAATATATTCTGACTCTGATCTACCGACTATTGTATCGCAGCGAATAGTCATTGTCACTGTGCCTACAGCATTTTCCTTGTCGATCGAACCGCTGTTGTAGTAGGAATCGGCACTCTGGATATCAACGCATAAAGCTACAACTATAATTATAACCGCGGTGACGAAAATTGCAATAAAATTTTTTCTGTTACGCTTTTTCATGGCGAAAAGCACTATACATGTTGTAATTGCCGCTATCGCAACACAAATACATATCAAAGCCTTATAATTTACAGCTTTCTCATGCTTGTCGGACGTGTCTTGACTTTGCTCTGCCTCAGCTGCATCGTCAGGCTCATCATTGCGTATCTGCGAAACATTCTCGTCGTTTCCCGTCTGCTCAGTGCTCTCCGCGACCTTCTCTGCTTCGTCTTTTATCTGCTTGGTATTTTCCGACTGCGTATCTTTCTCAATTACCTCAAGCTCTGTCAGAGCATCATCAAGCTTTGTCGGAGCGTCATTCTCCTTATGTTCATCTGTAGTCTCCTGCTTCACAGTATCCTCATCTGTCGTATCCGCAGCCACATCGATCTTCACAGTTTCTTCCTCATCGGGTGTAACATGTACATCCTCTGTCGGCAGTTCGACAGGCAATATACGATTGTCAAGTATATGAAGTCCGCTTTTTCCCTCTGTCATTCTTATATATGATACGAGAGAATACAGTGTCTGCACTGTAGCAAGCTCATTTGAAGCTTCATTTAATATGTGGCTGTAGCTTCCATCGGAGAGTCTGTATTTTTTCAGTCCGTCAATGACAGTATTGCTGTTTTTTATAAATCGACTGTCAGTAGCTGCATCTATATTCAAGGCAGACAGCGCAGTCAGCACCTGTGCTGTGCTTTCAGGATTTGAAACACCATAGCTTGAGAAATCGCCATCATCCAGCTGACGTGAAGATAAAAGTGAAAGAGCGCTGTCTATCGCAGTCTTTACCTCCGACGATGTGTTGTAATAAGGAGCTAATGACTGTATCGTCATGGCAGTTACATCCACATCACTCACGCTTCCCGTGATAGCCCAGCCTCCATCCTCCAATTGCAGCGAGAGAAGAGTCTTCTTTACCGTATCATTACTTACCGAATCGCTCACATATCCGTTATTCAGCAGATGTAGTCCGAATATCCAGCTCATTATCCCCTGCTTACCTATTGAATCCTCAAGTGTTTCATCAATGAAGCTGTCTACGCTGCCCGACGCAGCAAGTGCAAGAGCATACTTTTGTCTTGTCACAGCAGATGATACATTATTATTCGATACGTAAGCTTCAAGCGATGCTCGATAATCAGAAAGATCATAGCTTTCGTTCTGACTCAATGCTATAATATACCACTCCGAAAGCACCCCTGCCTTTTCCGTAAGATACCCATCTATCCAATCCTGCACGGAGCTGCTATTCGTCTCACTTAGCTTGAAACTCACGATACCGTCGATAAGGCTGTTTGCCTCACCGACGGTATTCGTACTTTCAGCATAGATCGGAGCACTGTGTACAATAAGAGAACATACTGTAACAATGCATATAATACCGGCTAAAAGCTTATTTTTCATATGTCTTTCTTGCCTTAAATGTAACTACTGCTATACCGACAAGAGCTGCGACCATAAGTACAACGTAAAATACCATAGCGGAGCTGTCGCCTGTCTCCGGAGCTGTTACTGCTTCCTCTGCCTCTTCTGTCGGAGCTTCGATCTCTTCTGTCGGAGCTGCTTCCTCTATCTCTTCTGTCGGCACTTCAACATCCTCTGTCGGAGCAGCTTCATCGCTATCTGTAACAGAGCTTACGCTTACCATGCACACAGCAGGAACGAGTATCTGTGTATCGGAAACAGCACTTACAACGTATGTACCCTCTGCATCGATAACTATATTAGCTTTACCCTCTGCATCTGTCTTATACTCTGTAGCTTCGCCGTTTACTGTAATGATCGCATCGGCTACAGGAAGTGTTACAGGATTGTATTCAGCATCGAAGCCGGCAGCAGACAGTGTAACAGCGATCTCTTTTCCGACCTCTGCCGTTGCTGTGTTAGCATCGAAATATGTATACTGGTCAGACCATGCTGTCAGATCGGTATAGATAAAAGCTGTGATATAGTCGCCGTCATTTACAACGTCAGCAAGGCTCCATGCAGAAGCGTTATTTACATAATAACCGTAGCTTCCGCCGTTTTCAACGCCCCAGAGCTTATTGAGCGAAAGTCCGTAAGCAGACTCTCCGGCTGCATATCCTTCTGCTGCGCCGCCCTCGTATTCAGCTTCATGAGCTGCATACAGTGCGTCATTTATCGTGAGCATATCATCACCGTCAATATCGGAAACGGTGATCTTTTCCTGTGTAAGCACGAGCTTGCCGTTTTCATCCGAGATCGTTACATACACATCAACGGTATCTACTGCAAAAGCAGTAAGACTGACTGTGGATAGTATCAGCATAAGAGCCAATACTAATGCAATGGACTTTTTCATTTTTACACTACCTCTTTTTTTTATTTATAGAACAGACTCTCGCCTGTGCTATTTTTATTACTCAGGACGTTCTTCTTTCTCAGTCAGAATATCACTGCTTTTTAACTTCCTTTAAGCCTGCTGCCTCCAAAGCTCTCGGCCATGGGCCAAGGAAAGCCTTTATTCGTGACCTTGTCACATCATCAAAATCGTCCTTCTTCGGCAAACGTCCCAGCTCATCATATCTTTGTACGAGCTGCTCGATCGCCCATTCTCTTTTTCTGTCATTTGTCACGCCAAACACTCCAATAAAAAAACTCTTTTGAACCTCAGGCAAGCCAAAAGGTCAAAAGAGTACAACTGATCTATCATAACGGCACGGCAAAATAAGCCGACGGTAAATAAACTACATCAAGCCCTTAGGATAAATCGGCTGCACTCTTCTCACCAAATCGTGTTAAACCTGAAAAGATACGACAGGTATCCTGACTCATGACTAAGCGGAATGATCCGCAAAAAGCACACCTTCTCAGGCATTCAGCCCAATGGCAACGTGCTTTCATTTCGTCAAATACAGTAATGGCGGTTGTTCCGGATTCCGACCGGATTCCCTTTTTCACCTAATAGACTCTGTCTTTTCGAACCGTATCTTCGATATCCATATTAAACTATCGTAATTATAGCATATTCGACATGTGATGTCAATAACGTTTATTACGACTAAAAGCAGGAATACATTTCGGAGCTTCTCGTCATAATAAGAAAAAAGCAGAAATCACATGATCTCTGCCTTTTCTCTTTATTCAATTAAATATTTTATAACTTTACGCCGGAATAATGAGGTTTATCCAATATTCTATCCTTATTTGACGCAAATTCCGCATGTTTTAACGTTATGATAAGGAAATCATCACTCGCCAGCGCATCATCCAGAGCAATATTTTCAAAGCCCATCACATTTCCTATCGGTGCATTCGGCTCACACGCTCTTACCTCGTAGCCACGCTCTCTCAGCATATTAGCAAGTATCACCGATGTGCTGTCACGAAGATCGTCTGTGTCCTGCTTATACGTAAGACCGAGCACGCAAAGTCTGCGTGACTTATCGCACTTCACTGCAAGCTCTATCTTGTCTGCCGTCCACTCTGTCTTATGCTCATTTATTCTTCTGGCTGTACGCATAAGGTCGGCGTCATCAGGGAACTGCTCGCATATAAACCACGGCACTACAGGTATACAGTGTCCGCCTACACCTATTCCCGGTGTATGAACATTTACTCTTGGATGGCAGTTTGCAAGGCTTATCAATTCATCAACATCTATTCCAAGCTTATCACATATTATCGACAGCTCATTTGCGAATGCAATATTGACATCTCTATATGTGTTCTCAACGAGCTTAGACATTTCGGCCGTGATCATATTTGTGACACGTACTGTGCCCTTTGTAAGTATACGCTCATAGATCGATCTTGCCATATTTGCAGCCTCGACAGTTTCAGTGCCGATCAGTCTGTCATTCTCATGAAGCTCACGAAGCATACTTCCCGGTATTACACGTTCAGGACAATGTGCTATATAAAACTCGCCCTTTGCTATACCGCTCTTTTCTGCGATAATGCTTTCAAGCTCAAACGTTGTACGCGGCGCAACAGACGATTCGAGTATAACAAGGTTTCCCGCTTTTATGACCTTTGCAACAAGCTCGGCAGCACTCTTGACAAAACGGCTCTCCATTCTCGGTTCGTCGCCGTCCTTGTTTAACGGAGTCGGTACACAAATATAAAAAGCGTCGGCAGGCTGTATCTCAGTCGTGAATGTGATGTTTCCCTTTTTCACTGCCATGTCATATTCATCCTGCAAGCCCGGCTCGTTTATCGGCACAGTGCCTCCGTTGAGTACTGCCACTTTTTCCTTAGATACGTCAAATCCGCTGACCTTGTAGCCTGCTTGAGCAAGTATTATTGATGTAGGAAGTCCGATATAACCTAAACCAACTACGGTAATTTTTTTGATCTCCATCGCTTTACTCCATTCTATTTATTGCTTATCTGTATCTTATAAATCAAATCTCAATTTTAAAGGAAATTATATCTATTATTATACCATATTTTTTATGCTTTTCAATACCTTTTGTCAACATTATAAAATTTACGTCCGATTAACAAAAATCGCATCGTTTCAAAATGTCGTCTTTCGGTTATATTATGGTTGTGCCAATAAAAGCGAACAGCTTATGTATCTTCTACTTTACCCGAAAGGATATCCAAAAATGAAAAACAAATTTATATACAAATTTCCCATATTACTTCTGTCTATCCTGCTTGTCCTCGCCTCCTCAACAGGTGCATTTGCAGTTGATCTGATACCAATGGGCGAGACGGCAGGCATACGGCTCAAAACAAATGGCGTAGTCGTTGTCGGTCTGACCAATGTATCAAAGGGTGACAGTACTCTTTCTCCCGCAAAGGACGCCGGTATTCAAAGCGGTGATATTATTGTATCCATAAATTCGGATCCGATATCATCGGGAGCAGAGCTTCAAAGCGCAATTGAGAAAAGCGGAAACGACCCTGTCACAATAAAGATAAAACGAAGCGGAGATGAAATAAATCTGAGTGTTACACCTGTGAGTGACAATGACAGCAAGCCGCGTATAGGCATCCTCATTCGTGACAGTCTTCTCGGTATCGGGACTCTTACCTATGTTGACCCGTCTACAGGCAAATACGGTGCTCTCGGTCACGGCATAAGTGATTCGGGCAGTGATTCGCTTCTTCCTCTTTCGAATGGCACTATAGTGGAGTCTGAAATAATTAATGTAAAGCCGGGTACTCCCGGTCATCCAGGTGAGCTTCAAGGCTCATTCACCGAAAACGAAATAGGTACGGTGGAAAAGAATTGCAGTGAAGGTATTTTCGGTGATTTCAGTGCCGACAATATGATAAAAAACTACAGGTCTATTCCCATCGCAGCATCCTCCGAAATCGCTGTCGGCCCTGCACAGATCTTATCAAATATCGACGGGAAAACAGTCGGTGCGTACGACATAAATATTGCCGAGGTATATGATAAAAATGCCTCTGATAACCGTAACATGCTCATCGAGGTAACGGATAAAGGCCTAATCTCCATAACAGGCGGCATCGTTCAGGGAATGAGCGGCAGTCCCATTATTCAAAACGGTAAGCTTATCGGTGCAGTGACCCATGTATTGGTAAACGATCCGACCAGAGGATATGGGATATTTATTGAGAATATGCTGGAGGCAGAGAAGTAAATGAAACCCACACCTTTGGGAAGAAGGTGTGGGTTATATCATTAGTCAGGAACAACATGGTATTTCATGTGTTTGGCTTTGAACCAACAATAATGGTCATTGATGTTTTCTGCGGTCATATCTGATTCGTCAACAAGGTATATGTATCCATTTTCAAAAAATATACTTGATTCAGACCAATATGGATCCCACAAGTCAGGATTTCGACTTTCAACACAATATGACACATCGTCCCAAAACCACACATCAATTTCGCATCCCCAAATTCCGTCAAAATGAACGTGGAGAGTACCATCGTCTAAAAAACGTAAAGATTGAATGCGAGCATCATGGAATCCGCCAGACACAAAATCGAGATTGGTAATATCCTGTTCTGTTTTGACCTCACGATAAGGAGTATAGGAAACAGATTTTTCCAAAAGTACGCATTTTTCAAGAATGTCTGGTGGAATTTCCTGAGTATCGCATAATCTGTCGGCAACATCTCGAGTTAAGAAGTCTACACATCCCATATTTGTTACAGAATCTTCAATCCAGTTGTCTTTGTTTGCATCAACGATCAGAATTTGGGGTATTAGATATTTTGTATTTGGTTGCATAGCGAAAACTTTAACCAAATGTGTTTTTGTTTCATTCCAAACAATATAATATGGAGAATGGATCTGTTCAAGATATCGCTGATAATCATCTTCTGATTTTATATCGTGAAAATATCCAAAAACTGTAGAAGTGTAGTATTTTTTATTCCCTTGTCTAACTATTGCATACATAGAAATTATCTTCTTTCAAATTTAATACAATTATTATAGCATATTTTGCGGTGTTTTCATAGGGTAGATGATATGCCTGAAAACTAAACTGTTGTCCCTAATGACAATCCCTCGTGAGCGGCAGTCCCATTATTCAAAACGGTAAGCTTATCAGTGCAGTGACTCATGTACCGGTGAATGATCCGACCAGAGGGCATGGGATTTTCATCGAAAATATGCTGGATGCAGCAGGATAACAAAGTACCGGAGGTGATTCGCCTCTGGTATTTTGTTATGGGATGTGTTATAATGAATTCAACGTATTATAATGCGGTGATATATTTTACAAAACGAGCGCAATATTGAAGGTGCAACTTAGAAAGGAGAAAAGATACGACATGAAAAGATGTAAACTGTTATATTTGATCGTTGGGATCATCATTTGCTTGATGCTATGCAGCTGCGACACAACTTCTCAGGTAACACAAACTACTAAGGCGACGCAGGCTACTAACAATGATGAAGATACCGAAAAAAAGCTTGATAGTATAGCTTTCCCATCAAAAAAAGACAAGGATGCGAAATTGAAGACAGACACAGATACCTTGGATGTTGACACTGACACAGGATCGGAGATAGATACTTCGGAAGCTGACACAGATACAGAGTCTTTGGAGTCCGTTTATTCTGAGCTGATGGATGGCATATATGATCTGATTCTTTCAGAGGATCGTGAGACAGATCAAGAGCTTGCATATCAGGCGCTCAATGGCATACTGGATGCGGGATATTCCAAAACGCCGGAGGAGACACTTGAATATGTCGGATATGCTTTTTCGGATTTGAATACAGACGGGATGCCGGAGCTTATCATAGGCGGCATTACAGAAGATAGAGACGGAAGGTTTTTCGGGCGTGATATTTATGCGGTATATACCTGCGTGCAGGATGAGATTTATTGTATCTGTTCAGGATGGTCCAGAAACAATGTGGGCTGGATGGAAGAAAATGTATTTTATCTTTTGGGTTCCGGTGGTGCAGCCTATACGATGATCGGGCAGTACGAGCTTATGCCGAATGCTACGGAATGGTCTTGTATCGATCTGTATTTTACAGACGAAAATGGAATTTATCACAATCAGACCGGTATCTATGATGTGGAACAAGCCGAGGTGACAGATATGACATCGGATGAGTTCTGGGAGCTCAGTGATGAACTATACGCCAAAGTGTTGGAATTTGAACTGACACCATTTTCGATCTATCACTAATCCGCCGATAACCAAGCCAGCAAAAGAGATTATAAAAATCCCGAAATCGGTGAGCTAAACTAAAAGCTTTAATGACAAAACCTTTTGGGATATCCGACAGGACATCACTGCTACGTTGACATATTAAATTATCATCTCTTGACTTTCTCATTTTTTATGATATACTTATTTTTTAAGTCAAAATGATTTGAGAAAGGGTGAACATTATGAAAACTATTTCAATTGCAGCTGTAACAGCAGGTGGAAAAACGACCATCGTTAATGAATTAAAGAAGCAGCTTCCGAACACACGAGCTCTCCACTTTGATGATTACTCGTTTGAAGGTGAAGTAAATGATTTCTGCGAATGGGCAAAGCAAGGAGCAGACTACAATGTATGGAATCTGGAGCCTTTAATAAAGGATATTCACGAAATACAAAAAAGCTCAGACTGCGAGTATCTACTTCTTGATTATCCTTTTGCATATTGCCATAAAGCATTGAGCCAATATATTGATTGTGCTATCTTCATAGACACCCCTCTCGATGTTGCTATGGCAAGAAGGATCTTGCGTGATATGGGAGATGCAACAGGAGATGAAATAAGACAAGATATGGAAATGTACCTCAAGTGTGCCAGGATCGCATATGTTCAAATGATAAAGGATATTCTGCCATCATCAGATCATGTGATAGATGGGATGAAAGAAATATCGGAAAAGACCGACGAAATAAAAAACATAATACTATCACTATAAAGCTTACATAACGGCCGTGCATCCAATATGCACGGCTGTTTTCTGTTTATAGTGGAAATTCCACTTTGACGTTGAATCAGTTCTGAAATGCGGTCATTGTAATATAAAAACGAAGGCGTTATAATATCAATAGATTCCGGGATCAAGTATCAATAATTTAATCGGAGGCATATCCATATAGCATTATCACTTGGAAAGACGATCAAAGAGCTTCGTGTGAAGCGAGGATTACTATGTGATGCTCTATGTTCTGCATGTTAGAAATTACACAAAAAGTACACGAGCAACGCAGATCGTGTACTTTCTGATTTATCGAGCTATAAGCGTAGCAAATCATTCGATATCGAGTTTTTTAACGCAGAAGCTTTAGTTATTCTTCCTCCATGTACCTTACGATTTTTCGATACTTTGTCGGTGTGATTCCCACGAACCTGTGAAAAAGGTAACAGTAATGGCTCTGCGAGCTGAAATTAAAATAAAAAGCGATCTCGCAGATACTGTAATCGGTTTTTTCAAGCAAGTCTTTGCTTGCATCAATGCGTGTACGGTTCACATATTCGGAAAATGTCATTTTCTCGTTTTGTGAAAACAGAGCTGACAAATAACTCGGACTGATATCAACATACTCTGCCGCATCTGTCAATGAGATTTTCGTGCAAAGGTGATCTATAACATACTGCTTACATTTTTTCAAGTATATAGACTCATTAGACCCACGCTTTGTTTTTCGTATCAGATCCGCATAACTCTTTATCGCCTCCAGATGAAGTGTCTTATACTCTGAAGCAGTTTTAATTTCTGACGTTTTCTGCATATACAACGTGTAGAGATCAAAAGCATCCTCGTAGCTGACTCCAATATCAATAGAGATGTGACACATAAGAACTATAGCATGTATCAGCGCATATTCCCGTTTTTTGTTCGGATCGCTCAGATTCACATATAGCTGCTCCATCGGAAGCTCATAAAATTGAGTGATAAGAGCTTCGGTATCTCCATCCTCTAGGCTTTTTATAAAATTCTGCATCAGGTGACGCGGAAATCTGGCTAACTCCTGACCGCTAAGATAAATGCGGTAATGCAGAATATCTTCTTTTGTAATAGATCCATGCATAGACACGCAACTCCTTTTTCATTATTTTATCATAAAATTATGATAAAAGCATTAAATTTTTATATAAAATAATGAAACTCTTTTTTACAATATATATACATAAGGAGGTATTTACTATGGATTTAAAAGCTTTATTCGGTCTTGAAAACAAAAATGTATTGATCACAGGTGCAGGCTCCGGCATGGGTCTTGCAGCAACAAAATTCCTGATAGAATTAGGCGCCAATGTATACGCTACAACACGTAGCAAACCCTTAAAGTTTGAAGTAACAAAGGAGATCAAAGTTAAAAACCTGGGCGATAAGAAAGATCTGGACTATTTGATTTCTGAGCTGCCGGATACTTTGGATGCTATTTTCCTTTGTCACGGTATGTCCGATCCGGAGGATGGCACAGGCAGAAAGAATGTTAACTTTGCAAACTTCTATTCCACAAAATATTTGACAGAGAAGCTGTATTCACGTTTACCGGAATACGGTTCCATCACCATGATCACCTCCAACGGTGGTAAGAATTGGCGTGCGGATATGGCAAAGGTTGACGAGATCATCAACATCAACGACTGGGATGCAGCAGATGCATGGTATGATGCAAATCCGGAATGCACAAACGGCGGCTATGTATTCTCTAAGGAATGTCAGAATGCTTACATTCTGTCTATGGCATTCCATCCTGAATTTGCAAAGAAGCGTAGACGTATCAATGCTATCTCACCGGGATATACAGCTACTCCGCTTATCAGCTCCTTTAGTAAAGGTATTACAGGCGGCAACGAAGAGCTTGGCTTAAAGATCATTGAAGAAGGCATGCTCGGTGGTTGGGATGGACGTCCTGCTCAGCCGGAAGAAATGGCATATCCGTTAGTTGCACTGGGAAGCAACCTGTGCAGCTACGTAAGCGGTCAGGTATTATACGTTGACTTTGGTGAAGAAGGAAACTTCCAGATCACGCAGCTGAGAAACAAGAAATTAGTATAATTAATTGATTTTAACAAAACAAACAGGGGCAGATTTCATCTGCCCCTGTTTGTTTTGTTAGAAGCTGCCTAATAGATATATAACAGTATTAAGAAATAATACCATAGAAAAATGCTTTCACAACACCAAAGGAAATTTTTCTCTCGTTGTTTTATGTTTCATACCAATTATTTTTTATGAAATGATACTTAGCATTATCTAACTTTCGAACATGAAAAAAGCAAAATGTGTTCATTTGTACCAAATTTCGGCAAAATCAACTTATTCCATTGACAAAATCAATTCCATGTGCTACAATTCAACCATGGAAGATTTGTAATATTCTGGTTTCAGCTTGCAGCATAATGTAAATTATATTGTATTTATTTTTCTATCATTTGAACGAACGTTCATAATGTGAGGTGTAAATGTGATATATGTAAACAAAGCGGAACGAAAAGAGCAAATGCTTGAAACAATGCTGGATATTTATGTCCGAAACGGGTTGGAAAATACCAGTATGCGTAATATTGCTTCCGCGCTGGAAATCGGCGTCTCCTCGCTATATGCTTATTTCGATTCAAAAGAAAACATCGTGATCGAAACCGCCAAATACTATATGGGTCAGCTCGAAAACACTTTTAAGGATGAATTTGAGCATCTTTCTCCTGATCTGAAAGCTGAAATTGATATGATCTACACTCTGCTTGTCCGCGAAAAGGAACGGATACGGTTCATATATCAGGTAGTATCCAGCCCATTATACGGTGAACGCGGACGTAGGGAGCTGGAAAAGATATATACTAAATATTTTAAATTCTCAGATTCGTTTGCAAAGTTCTATAATATCTCAAAAGATGGATTTGAGGAAGTATTTATGTTATTTATTGCGACTATCCACGATTTTTGTATTTGGGATAATGAGAAATATGCCAATAAAAAACTAAAATACATCTATCACTTAATTGATAAGGAGCTTAAAAAATGACAGACAAGGAAAAGGATCTTTCTATAGAAGACATTTTAGGCATATTACGTGAAAGCAGAGTTGTCATAATTTTATTGGCTGTGCTTGCAGCATTTGCCGTTTTTATCGAAACCTATTGCTTTGAAAAGGACACCTTTACAGCTAATGGGATCCTATATATAAGCAATCGCAATCAGGAAAATGCTGTTCAGGTCATACAGAAGGGTGATATCGATTCATCTCGTTCACTTAGTACTACATACATTGAGCTTCTTAAGACGGACTCATTTTTGGAGGCTGTAAGTGCCAAGCTGCCATTTGACTGCTCATGGAAAAGGATATCATCTATACTTTCGGTGTCTGTTGTAAATGAAACGGAGCTGATAAGGATCTCTGTCACCTCCGATACAAGCTATGAGGCGTACTGTGTCACTCAGGAGATCTTAAACCAGGCGCCTGCGATGCTTGCAGATATTTTCGAGGGTGGCGAGATCAAGGTCGTTAATCCTCCGCGCATACCAAGTGCTCCGAACAGTAAAGGGATCATAAAAAAATCACTTTTGGCTCTGTTTGTAGGTGCATTCCTTGGATGTATATATGCATTTATTAAGAGCTTTTTGGATAAAAATGTTCACAGCGGAAACGAGATCTCAAAGCATTACGGTATATCCCTTTTGGGCGAAACCGCAAGGCCGTCAGGCTCACGCAGACATATCAGAAAAAACAAGTATCATATGACTGACGACTTTGAAAACGTGTTAAATGACGATACAGACTTTGACACCGTAGAGACCTATAAATCCATCAGAACCAACATCATGTTCTCTATGCCAAAGCAGGACAACGCAAAGGTCATAGCTGTTACAAGCTCTATACCGGGTGAAGGTAAAACTACGACTGCGATAAATCTCGCCATAACATTCGCTCAAACAGGAGCAAAGATCCTTCTCATCGACTGTGATCTCAGAAGATCAAGAGTCCACAGATATTTACAGATCGAAAAAAAGGATGGCGTAAGCAACGTCGTATGTGGATATACATTGCTTGAGAATGCAATACAGCAAAACATCAGACCGAATCTGGATTGCATAACCGCAGGTGAAAATCCGCCCAATCCTGCCGAGCTTCTGCAAACGGAGGAATTTAAAAATATGATCTCCGTTCTGCAAAGCCAATATGATTATATTTTCATCGACACACCTCCGATCACCGTAGTAACAGATGCTACTGTTGTAACAAAGGTATGTACCGGCGTTATCGTTGTGGCGCGAAGCGAAATGACAACGTACGATCTGCTCGACCCGGCAATAAAGGAATTAAAGAACGCCGGTAGTCAGATAATCGGAACCATAGTGCATGATAGCAGCGAAAAGCAAAAGAAATACGGTTATTACAAGTCGAAATACGGCAGCAAATATGCCTACAAGTATGCTTATAGGTACGGCGACAACGAAAAGAAGTGGTAATATATGATCGATCTGCATTCACACTTTTTGCCGGAGATCGATGATGGTGCTCAGGATCCCTCCGAGAGTATAGAGATGCTGAGATATGCCTTTTCTCAGGGTGTGACCAAATGTGTTGCAACGCCTCATGCGATCATCCATGAAAGCAGCGACATTGACCGTTTTCTATCTGAAAGAAAAGAGTCGTACGAGCTGCTTTTAGAAAAGCTTTCCGAGTATGGATCTGAGGTACCCGAGATAATATTAGGCGCAGAGGTTTATCTTGATAACGATCTGAGTCGTTATCAGTCCATCGAACAGCTTTGTATCGGCGACACAAGAGCACTTCTTATAGAATTTCCGACAAGCAAAAGCTTCAATCACAAGGCTGAGGAATGGCTATACTCATTAAATCGCATGGGAATTACTCCGATCGTCGCACATATTGATCGCTATCTGTTTTGGCAGGAGCTTATAAATTCACTTTCCGGCTTGAGAGTTTCCTACCAAGTCAACGCTTCCGTATTGCTGACATTCTCGGGACGTCGCATTTTCCGAAAGCTGACAAAATACAGCTATCCGTACATTATCTCAAGCGATATGCATGATATGAGCTCCCGAAAATGCAACATGAAAGCAGCATATCAAAAGGCACAAAAGAAATACGCAGACATAGCGGATAAGCTGTTTATTACAAATGCAGAATCTATTTTATGCAGCAATGCTGCACATAAATGACATTATATAAGGCAAGGAGAATAAAGATGGCAAACAGGATTTGCTTGGCATCCCCCAATATGTGCGGGGAAGAGATGAAGTATATCCAAAAAGCTTTTGATACAAACTGGATCGCTCCTCTCGGTGAAAATGTTAATGATTTTGAAAATGCAATTTCAAAATATGTAGGTGCAAAAAGTGCAGTCGCAATGTCATCCGGAACTGCGGGTATACATATGGCACTTAAAGCTGTCGGCGTTGAGGAAAATGATATCGTTTTTTGCTCTTCTCTGACTTTTTCCGCAAGTACAAATCCCATTTGCTACGAGAAAGGCATACCCGTTCTCATCGACAGTGAGCCCAAGAGCTGGAATATGAGCCCTGTAGCATTGAGAAAAGCTCTGCATCGTTATATGCCGAAGGCAGTTATCTGCGTAAACCTTTACGGTCAGTCGGCAGATTATGATGAGATATGCTCCATCTGCAACGAATATAATGTACCGATCATTGAGGACGCTGCCGAGAGTCTCGGTGCTACGTATAGAGGAAAGCAGACCGGCACATTTGGAAAATACGGTATTTTCTCATTCAACGGCAACAAGATCATAACCACGTCGGGCGGCGGTATACTCGTTTCCGATGACGAAGAAAAGATGAAAAAAGTCCTTTACTGGATAACTCAAGCGAGAGAGCCCGCTCTTTGGTATCAGCATACAGAGCTCGGCTACAACTACCGTATGAGCAATATTCTTGCCGGAATAGGCTTAGGACAGATGTCTGCATTGGATACCAGGATCAGCCAGAAGAAAGCTATTTATGAAAAATACAAAGCGGCTTTCTCCGATATTGATCATATTGAAATGATGCCGATATGCGATTACGGTACTCCGAATTACTGGCTGTCATGTATTACATTGAAAAGGCAATCTGACATCAAGCCAATAGATATTTTAGAAAAGCTCAAAGAAAACAATATTGAATCTCGTCCGATATGGAAGCCCATGCAAATGCAGCCGTTTTATAAGGATTGTCATTTCTTCGCTCATGACGATAATGAGAAAGCGGTATCGGAGGATATATTCACAAGAGGTCTATGCTTACCGAGTGATACAAACATGACGTCGGAGCAGCAAGACGAGATCATTAGTCTGGTGAGAGGATTATTCTGATGTATCGGAACTATATTAAAAGGCTTTTAGACATAATCTGCGCTCTGTTGGCGATCATCGTATTTTTGTGGTTATATATTATCGTTGCATGTCTGGTTCGAGTAAAGCTCGGCTCCCCTATTATTTTCAAGCAGGAGCGTCCCGGGAAAAGCGAAAAAATATTTACGCTTTATAAGTTCAGAACCATGACGGACAAGCGAGATGCAAACGGTCAACTGTTGCCCGACGATCAGCGGCTGACAAAATTCGGAAGACTTCTGCGTGCAACAAGTCTGGATGAATTACCCGAAGCCTTTAATATATTAAAGGGAGATATGAGCGTCGTCGGTCCAAGACCGCTGCTTGTGGAATATCTGAAATATTATACCGAAGAAGAATCACATCGCCACGATGTAAGACCCGGTCTTACGGGACTGGCACAGATAAACGGAAGAAATTCTTTAACATGGGAAGATAAATTCCAATACGATTTAGCATACATAAAAAGCATATCATTCATCAACGACTGCAAAATCGTTTTTCTTACCGTTTGGAGAGCTTTCGTTAAGCAGGACGGTATAAGTCAAGAGGGTCAAGCAACATCTGAACCGTTCAAGAGGGATACTACTGAAAAGGTGATAAAATAAATGAATAAAAAAGTAATCATAATGGGTGCTGGTGGTCATAGCAAGGTGATCGCTGACATTGTAAAAAAATCAGGTGATATTTTGATGGGGTTTTTAGATGATAGCAACACCTCACCTCAAATACTCGGCTGCATTTCCGATTGCATTAAATATCCGGATAATTACTTTATTATTGCTATTGGCAACAATAAAGTAAGAAAAAGAATATGTGAACAGTATCCAAATATCAAATACTACACCGCCGTACATCCGAATGCAATTATAGGAGAAAATGTAGCTATAGGAGACGGCAGTTGTATAATGGCTAATGCAGTAATAAATCCTTCCTCTATCATTGGAAAGCATTGCATAATAAATACACATGCAACTATTGAACACGACAATGTTATAGAAGATTTCGTACATATATCACCCGGAGCAGTTTTGTGTGGCACTGTAACAGTTGGGACGGCAACACATGTTGGAGCCGGAGCTGTCATTCGTAACAATGTTGATATTGCTCCAAACTGTATGATTGGTATGGGTGCAACTGTTATACATAGTATAAGCAAATCCGGAACATACGTAGGCACGCCTGCAAGGGAGCTAACGTACAAATAAATTTAAAAAGGAAATATAACAAAGCTAACAATATATATTATTAAGGAATTGAAATGTATAAGATATGCTTCATAACAACAATACCATTAACATTAAAATCCTTTGTATTGGAAACAGCAAAATATCTGCATGAGCATACAGATTGGGATATCAGCTTTATATGCAGCCCGGATGACGAGTTTGAGAAAAGCTTACCTGAATATATTCATTTTTACCCTGTAAGTATGAAGCGTGGTATCGATCTGTCGGGAGTCAGTGCTGTTTTCGAAATGATAAAAATATTCAAAAGAGAACGATTCGATTTGATCCAGTATTCGACCCCGAATGCTGCATTTTACGCTTCTATCGCCGGATGGCTTTCAAAAGTTCCTGTAAGATTATATTGTCAATGGGGTATGGTATATGTCGGTTTTTCAGGAATAAAAAGATATTTGTTTAAAAATATCGAAAAAATGGTATGTTTCCTATCAACTTGGATCGAACCGGATAGTTACAGTAATTTGCACTATTCTCATATTGAAAAATTGTATCCGAGTACAAAGGGTTCTGTTGTTTGGAACGGCAGTGCTTGTGGCGTGAATTTCGAAAAATTCGACAATTCAAAAAAAGAAGAGTACCGAATAGCTGTCCGAAATGAAATAAAATGTTCATCTTCTCAATTTGTTTTTGGATATGTTGGGAGAATTACAAGAGATAAAGGTGTAAATGAGCTGTTATCAGCATTCAAAAGACTTACAGAAAAATACAATGATATTTCTTTATTAATGGTCGGTGGAACTGAAAACGATTCATCAATAGACTCTACACTGTTTGAATGGGCTAAGAATAGCAAACATGTAATTTTCATTGGGTATACCGATGTTGTAGAAAAATATTTATCAGCAATGGATATTTACGTTTTACCGAGTTACCGAGAAGGTTTTGGCATGGGTGTTGTAGAAGCTGAAGCAATGGGGGTTCCTGTAATTGTAACAAACATTCCGGGACCTATCGATGCTATGAAAAACGAATTTACCGGGTTGATAGTAGAAAAGCAAAACTCAAAAGCATTGTATGAAATTATGGAGTCATTGTATAACGACAGAGCGAGGGTTGAAAGCTATGGAAAACAGGCGCCGTCTTTTGCTTACAACGCCTTTGAACAGAAGCAATTGTTTTCTCACATATTATCAGATCGCAAAAAACTGTTAAACACGTTAAAAGACGGTAATTAAGATATGAAAGACCAATCGAAATCATCAATCAGCCCTAAAATCTCAATAATAATGGGGATATATAATTGTGCCGATACTTTAGATGAAGCAATACAATCTATTCTTTCTCAAACATATACGAACTGGCAAATGATAATGTGCGATGACGCTTCCTGTGATGATACATATGATATTGCGAAAAAATACGTTAAGCAATATCCGAATAAATTCGTCTTGATACGAAACGAAAAAAATCTCGGGTTGAATTACACCTTAAATCATTGCTTACAGTATGCTGACGGAGAATATATTGCTCGAATGGACGGCGATGATATTTCTCTTCCGGAAAGATTCGGAAAGGAAGTTGACTTCCTCAATACGCATCCGGAATACTCCATTGTCAGCACGCAAATGGAGTACTTTGACGATTCCGGTGTGTTTGGAAAATCACACGGCAAGGCAGCCCCTATGCCATCTGACATAGTGAGAGGCACTCCGTTTTGTCATGCTCCGTGCATGGTTCGAAAGGAAGCGTATGATACGGTCGGCGGCTATTCCGTTTCGAAAATGCTCCTGCGTGCCGAGGATTATGAGCTGTGGTTAAAAATGTATGAAAAGGGCTATCGTGGCTACAATCTGCCCGATGTGCTATATCGTATGCGCGATGACAGAAATGCAGTCAAACGCAGAAAGTATAAATATCGCATTAATGAAGCATATGTAAAATATCTTGCGGTAAAGCGATTGAAGCTGGAAAAAATATATCTTATCTTCATGCTGAAGCCTCTTTTGGTAGGTCTGCTGCCAACAAATATATACGTATTTTTGCACAAACACAAAAGGAGAGTCTCCGATGATACCTAAAACAATTCATTATTGTTGGTTTGGAAAGAGTCCATTGCCGGAGTCAGCGAAAAAATGTATCGAAAGCTGGAAAAAATTTTTTCCTGATTATGAAATAAAAGAATGGAACGAGGATAACTATTCTGTTTATAAAATCCCATACACGCAGCAAGCATATGATGCGAAAAAATATGCATTCGTTAGTGACTACGCAAGATTTGATATCCTGTATCAATACGGTGGTATATATTTTGACACTGATGTAGAGGTCATCAAGCCCTTTGATGATATAATTTCAAAAGGAGCATTTATGGGCTGCGAAACAGATGCGGAATGTGGGCTCACCGTCGCTCCCGGATTGGGTATCGCATGTGCTCCCGGTTTGGAGATCTATAAAGAAATACTTGATTTTTACGATAATGAGCAATTTATTAATCATGACGGAAGCGAAAACACTGAAACTGTTGTTATAAAGACAACAAATATACTAAAAAAGCACGGTTTAAAAAACGAAGTCGGTATCCAGCAAATTGCCGGGATCAACATATATCCTAAGGAGTATTTTAATCCTTTGAATAACAACACAGGCAAGCTGGAAATCACAGAAAATACGCATTCCATTCATTTGTATGCAATGACTTGGCTCTCTGAAAGAGATCGGATCATAAGTAGGCTCTCCCGTCCGTTTCACAGAATTTTCGGTGATACATGTTTTCAATGGGTAAAAAAGCTTTTAAGGAGAAAATAGATGATAACAGTTTTCACACCCACTTACAACAGAGCGGAATTACTGGTTCGATTATATAATAGCCTCAAGACGCAAAAGTCTTCGCAGCTGTTCGAGTGGCTGATAGTCGATGATGGCTCTACGGATGCCACAAAGGAAACTGTTGATAGGATGATCTCCGAAAACGAGCTCAACATTACATACATATATCAGAAAAATGCAGGAAAATATCGAGCATTCAATACCGGAATAGAAAACGCACACGGAGATCTGTTTTTTTGCATTGACTCAGATGACTATGCAGCGGAAAACATGATCGACAATATTATCAAAGCATCAGAAAAAATAAAAGAAAATGACATTGCAGGTATCATTGCACTTAAAAGTAATACTGTGGGAAAGCTACTGAGTGACGAATTTCCCGAAAGCATTCAATATGCAGATACCTACTCACTGTCGCAAAAAGAGCATTGCCGTGGCGAATGGAGTCTTGTATATAAAACAAGCATATTGAGATCAACGATGTTTCCGGATGTCGGTGCTGAAAAATTTGTTACAGAAAGCGTTTTATACGACAAGATCGCACGTACATATAAAATGTACCTTTTGAATAAAGTACTTACTATTTGTGAATACCAGGATAACGGACTAACGCAAAGCATCTTTTCAACTATGCTCGATAATCCGACGGGTTACAAAATTTATTACATCAACCGAATAGATATGGCGCTCTGTCTAAAAGAGCGAATAGGCTATGCCGTCAGATACAACGCATTCAGACTGATATCCGATGATCGCAAATATAAATATTGCGGTAAGCACAGGCTGCTTGTCATATCGGCCTTTCCGTTAGGTGTCATGCTAAAAATATATTACTTTGCAAAGAAGAAAAAGAAATGCTGAGAAGAATGTACTACATTGGACTCATGTCCATTCTTGCTGTTTTTTCATTATTGAATATGTCAGGCTTCGGAGATGCATATCACTCTGACATAATTATACGTTGTGTAGTTTACGTATTCGCACTGTTCACCTTTTTCATAGTACAAAGCAAAAGCGAAAAGATATGCAATAAAAAAGATATCATATTTTTTATGCTCGTGATCTTATGCTTTGAAGGCTCATCCATTATAAACGGCTTTTCAGGGTATGGACTGCAATATCTCAGCTTTTACATATGCGTGTATGTCGTAGCGATGCAGGAGGGAAAGGAAGAATACATGTTTTATACATCATGTATTTTCGCCGTCTTCGGAACCGGCCTTCTTTCGATCATCAAATTCACCTCCGTTCTGTCACGATGGAATCAAAACACGCTTGCAATACTCTGCTTTCAATCATTTCTACTGTTCTTTGCCGCTTGCAACGTAAGCAGTCTGAGCAGAAAAGTGATTTATCTGTCTGTTTCGGCAATAAATATGATATTACTTGCTATCCTGGACTGCCGTTCCTCAATGCTTTGTTTATTTCTGATCCTATTGCTTGATCTGATCCCCAATGCAAAGAAAATTCTCGAAAAAAAATATGTGCTGTATGCTTTTGTGATCGCACCGCTTATCATTGCACTGTTTGTCGTATTGCTATCAAATCTTCCGATCGCAGATGCACTCAACGATTGGAGTATACAGCACTTCCAAAAAACGTTTTTTAACGGCAGAGACGAAATATGGAGTCATGGCTTTACCGAACTGGCAAAAAAGCCTTTGTTTGGAAGTGGCGAGATATATTCCGGTTACTGGCATAACAGCGCAGTAGCTTGCCTTTTCAGCTACGGAATAGTGGGATACGTACTGTATGTCATCATCTTTCTGAAGATACTCAACTACACCGAAGGCTATCTCTACGACACTACCTTGAGCCGATGCGTATTGGCTTTTTTAGTGCTGAATTTTCAACAGGGCTTTGAAAACACATTATTTGTCCCAAACGGCATGTATTTACCGTATATATTGCTCGGACTGATCATTGCAAGAACAAGGTATGTAAAAAGGAAGAACAAAGATGAAAAAGTTGAGCCTTATTATTCCCATATATAACGCCGGGGAATATTTACATAAATGTATACTTTCCGTTTTGTCTCAAACCTACACTGACTTTGATCTTATTCTTGTCAACGATGGTTCTACTGACGACAGTGGGATGATCTGTGATGAATATGCAAGCAAGGATAGCAGGGTCAAAGTAATTCACAAAGAAAACGAAGGTGTCAGCATTGCACGTAATGTGGGCATTAAAGCGGCAACAGGTAAGTATATCGGCTTCATCGACTCAGACGATTGGATCGAACCAAATATGTACGAATGCTTATTATCTGAGGCAGAGCGTACAGATGCAGATATCGTCATGTGCGATGCCACGACAGTATATAGCGATGGCAGAACGCAAGTCGATACGATAACTCAGCTATGTGAAAACCGAATTCTGAAAAAATCCGACTTCACTCCTCCACTCTTGCTGGAGATGGCAGGTTCAGCATGGCGGTGTATATATAAAAATGATCTGTATTTCGATATTCCCCGAAGCTATCCACTTGAATTTCCTCTCGGTATAAAATTTTCCGAGGATCGGATATTCAACTTATACGCTTTTGGGCAAGCAGATAAAATTTGTTACATAAAGAGAAGCTTTTACAATCGGTTCATTAATTCAAAAAGCGCTGTCCACAGATTTCATTCGGACTATTTTGAAGCATGTAAAAAATCGGCTCAATGCATAGAACAGGCTATTTGCAATGTATGGAATAACGATGAAGCTTTGCAAAAGGCTTATCTTGGTCAGCTTATCGGCGGTGCATTAAGTGCTATATGTAATTACTATTACAAAACGTCGCCTTTAACAATATCCGGAAAGAAAAATATGATAAAGCAATTGTGCGAGGATCACATGCTCCGTGAAGCTATCACGCTGTACGGTGCAGACAGAAGAAGCATGTGGATATTGAATAAGAATTATACAATGCTTATCGCATATGCAAAATTGGCGAATTTAAAGCATGGGAGATGAAGTGATGCCTAAAATCAGCGTGATCATGCCTGTATACAATGGCGAAAAATATTTACGCGAAGCTATCGACAGTATTTTAGCACAGACATTTACTGATTTTGAGTTTATTATAATCAACGATTGCTCTGTTGACGGGACTGAGGAAATAGTTCTATCATATACAGACGAAAGGATCGTGTATATAAAGAACGAGAAGAACATGGGTGTTGCCGAAACCTTGAACCGTGGGGTCGCCATCGCCAAAGGAGAATACATTGCTCGCATGGACGCTGATGACATTTCTCTGCCCGAGCGTTTTAATAAGCAGGTCGAATATATGGATAGTCATTCGAACATCGGAGTATGTGGGAGCAATGTTCGGTTTTTTGGTGAAAAAGTCGGTGAGACAGATATGCCCATCGGCTCAAAATGGTGTAAAGCCAATATGTTCTTTTCAAATGCACTGGCTCACCCGTCAGTTATTATCAGAAGATCCGTTTTAGATAAATGCGGTCTGAAATACGATCCGTGCTTTGAAAGGATGGAGGATTTTGATTTATGGGATCGAGTCTGCGAACAGGTCGATATAGATAATATTTCCGATCCTCTCCTCCGTTACCGTATCCACAAAAGTCAAGTGACTCAGAACCACACCGCAGATGAAAAAGACAGTCAGCGTAATTTCAAGATGAGAGTGCTTGGCCGTCTGTCATTTGAATACACCGACGAGGAATTCGACTCCTATATAAAGTACTGCTTTAACTTTGATTCGATGTCCTACAATGATGTTGTGAATTTGGAAAAGCTTTGTAATAAGGCATATCATGCAAATAAGAAAGTCCATTATTATGACGACAGGTGCTTTTACCTGACACTTAGAAACTGTATTTGGCTTTGCTTCCACAATGCTAAATTGACTGAGCAGCAGAAAAAGCAGCTTATCAGGAGTTCCGTCTTTACGCCGTTTTTCGACAGAGCGTGGAGAAAAACGAAACTAACTATCAGAAATATTCTTTGCAAGTGATGATCGGGAGTGATTTTGTACGGATTCATGTGTTAGTATAATTGTACCGGTGTACAATGTAGAGCAATATATTTCGGGCTGTATCCGAAGTCTGACCATGCAAACACATAAAGACCTTGAAATAATACTGGTGGACGACGGTTCAAAGGACCGCTCCGGTGAAATTTGTGATCTTTATGCAAAGCAGGACGAGCGTATCAGAGTAATACATAAAGTAAACGGCGGATTGTCCTCGGCAAGGAACGCAGGGCTTGACAACGCTCACGGGAAATACATCTTATTCGTTGACGGTGACGATTATATTGCCGAAAATGCGGTAGAGATCATGCTCCATGTTGCCGCTTTGAGCAACGCCGACATCGTACAATTCAACTATGAAGAAACTGCAAGCGAATACAAAAGTATTTTCGCACCTGAAGCATATGATTTTACGATAAGCTCCGACACAAAGAGCATTTTCGATATGCTTTACAGGATCGGTGGTGCAGCAGCGTCAGCATGTACAAAATTATACGATCGGGCTCTGTTCGACAGTCTGCGTTTTAAGGAAGGGATCATACACGAGGATGAATATATGGCAACATTTATGCTTCAAAAAGCATCATCTGTTGCGTATATAAACAATAAGCTCTACTATTATGTTATGCGTGATTCGAGCATCATCAACTCGAGCTTCAACAGATCCAAGCTTGACTTTTTCTATGTGTCCGAGGTAAGGACAGCAGAGCTATTAAAATTAAAGTTTTACAATCTTGTCGATAAGGAAAGATCAAGATATTTTATTACGGCAGTCAATCTTCGTTGTAACGCAAAGAAAGCGAAGGACAAGGAATCGCTTCGGTTTATTGATGAAAAAACAAAAAGCATTTTGAATGAGAATTTGATCCTAAGCGGAAAATTCAAGCTTTTACTTATAGCATCAAGGATCAATATAGGCTTTTTGGATATCTATTATTTGTACAGGCTTTTGAGGGGACAGATATGATCATACAGAAAATCAAAAACGCAAAGACAAAAATAAAAAACAGCTACGAATGCTATTGCAGAAGAAAAAAGCTGCGTCATGCTGATTTTTCGATCATATCAAATAATTGCTGGGGCGGATTTATTTATCAAATGTTCGGGCTTGAATACACCTCGCCTACTATCGGACTGTTTATTATGGAAAAGGACTACGTCAGATTCCTGGGCGATCTGAAGCACTACCTATCCTTACCGTTGGAATTTATCGACATAACCGAATCAAAGTATTATGATGCTCTGACAAACAGCGGTGCTGAAAATATTTCGTATCCGATAGCTAGACTTGATGATGTCGAAGTGTTTTTCATGCACTATAAATCCCGTGAAGAAGCGGAAGAAAAATGGAACAGGCGAAAAAACAGAATAAACTACGACCGGCTTTTTGTAAAAATGTCACAGCGTACAGACTGCGATGACGAGACGGTGAAAAATTTTTCCGAGCTTTGTTATGAAAACAAGATCTGCTTCACCCAGAGTGACTATCCATACAAGGATTGTACTACAGTCAAGGAGCTTAAAGGTCTTGTCGGCGATGAGACTGATCTGACATTAAAGTACTTCGATATATATCAGGCACTGAACAAAATAAGTTAACGGATGGATCTAAAATGAAAAAGCAATCTAATATGATAGCACTGAACATGATAGCGAATGTATTATCATTCGGTGCAAGCCTGATTATAAGCTTCTTTATAACTCCTTACATAACAGGCAAGGTCGGGATCGAAGCATATGGATTGATCGGACTGGCAAACAGCTTTGTAAACTATATTACGATCGTGACCTCGGCATTAAACTCAATGGCAAGTCGATTTATCATTATTGAATTACATAAGCAGAACACAGACGAAGCAAACAAATACTACAGCTCTGTCTTGATCGCCAACACGATTTTTTCCATCATACTCTTAGTTCCGGCAGTGTGGCTGATAAGTAATGTTCATATACTGAATATCGACCAAAATCTGATATTTGACGCTAAGATCACATTTACCGTCATATTTGTAAATTTCATAATCGGTCTCCTCACAGCCTTTTGGGGGATCGTTCTTTATGCGAAAAATATGCTCTGGAAGGGCAGCTTTCGCACACTGGAATCGAATCTTCTGCGAATAGCTCTGATCATTGCATTTTTCAGTCTTCTCGGCTGTAAGGTATATTATGTTGTCCTGGCAACAGTCATAGCAGGACTGTACCCAATAGCGTTTAACCGCTATTACACAAACAAGTACATTCCCGAATTAAAGATACGAAAAAAATATTTCTCATTTTCAAAAATAAAAGAGCTGCTGTCGGCAGGGATCTGGAATTCGATCACAAAGCTCAGTCAAATACTGCTTGACGGATTGGATCTGCTGCTCAGCAATCTGTTCATCAACAGCACTATGACCGGAAATGTTTCTATCGCAAAAACCATTCCCGGATTGTACACTTCCCTACTGGCAATACTGTCGGATTCCTTCTATCCGCATTTTTTAGAGCTATACTCAAAAGAAAAAAAGGACGAGCTTCTCGCCGCGATTCGCAATTCTATAAACATTCTGTCACTGATATCTGGCACATGTCTTTCCTTGCTTATGGTTTACGCTAAGGACTTCTACGAGCTTTGGCTGCCCGGCTCAGATTCGGTATTGCTTCGTGATTTAACGATACTCGGATGTGGCACAGTCTTGATAAGCGGCTGTATTTATTCCATGTTCTCCGTGTTTTCTCTCACAAACAAGCTGCGGATCAATTCATTAGTCCTATTGATAACAGGGCTGTTAAGCACCCTGACCACCTTTATCTGCCTAAAATATACAAGCTGGGGAGTATATGCGATCGTAGGTGTAAGCTCCATATACGGGATCATTCGAAACATCTGCTTCACACCGGTTTATGCCGCAAAATGTCTGGAATTAAAGCCATTCATATTTTATCCGACTATATTTAAGAATCTGATCACCATAGGATTTCTGATAATTGTTGAGTTGATCGTAAAAAGCCTCATTCCGCCGATCTCGTGGTTAACGCTGATCCTGAATGGAGTTATCGATGTCCCACTTTGTATATTATTTACATTTATCATCTCGTTTAACAAGAAACAAAAGCAAGAGCTGTTACTGAAAATCAAAAGCAAAATTCAAAGGAATTAAGCTTGCGGGTAGATTTTCGGAAAGCTTATCTCCTATCCCATTCTCGGTTCACAGCAATATGCTTACTTACTTTCACTTTCGTAAAAGCTGACATATTTTTTAAAAAAGGATACTGCTTTGCTTTGCAGAGCACGGTTATAATATGATAAAGCATGCATATTTGATCATAGCTCATAACAACTTTGCGATTTTAGAAAAGCTTCTTCAAATGCTGGATTGCCAACATCACGATATCTACATACACATCGACAAAAAGGTAAAGGATTTTGATTTTTCATACTTTAAGGGGATTTGCAAGGCGAGCCCTGTCTATTTTACAAGCAAAAGAATAAATGTCCATTGGGGACATCAAACGCAGGTGCTAACTGAGCTGCTTTTATTTGAAACAGCTTACAATAACGGTGATTATTCTTATTTTCATCTTTTATCCGGTGTTGACCTGCCCTTAAAGCGAGCAGAGGATATTTATAAATTCTTTATATGCAAAGCAAAAAGCTACCTCTATGTAGCTCCTGTAACCACCGCCTATGATAAAGCCAGAATATCCAGATACAGGCTCAATATAAAGAACGAGAAAATACGCAGCATAATTAATATACTTCAGGATAAGCTTAAAATCGATCGTACGAAAAATATCGTTGTAAAGAAGGGCTACAACTGGTGCTCACTGACTGAGAAAGCAGTTGGCATCATTCTGGAAAGAAAATCTGAGATCAGGCAAATGACTTTTCTTTCATCTTGTGCGGATGAAGTATATAAGCAAACCATTTTAAATAAGTACGCTCCGGATGATATCTATCGTGATGAAAGCGGAAATACTACTGATATGCGTTATGTTGATTGGTCTGAGAAAAAGAACAATCCGAAGATCCTAGATGAAACGGATCTTGATAAAATACTGACATCCGAGCGACTCTTTGCAAGAAAATTCGATACGGAGAAATCAGGAAAACTCATTGAATTAATATGTGATTTTGTTGCGAATTACTAAGCTGTCTTTATCGTCAAAAGGATCGGGAACATGAAAATAGGTATTATAACAGTTTACGAATCGATCGATAATCTCGGTTCGTACTTACAGACATACGCACTGAAAAGTATTCTTGAGCGATTTGGGCACGAAGTGCACGTGATCCAAAACATTTCCACAAGCACTACGCTTAAAAAGCATATTTTTCGGATAAATCCCAAGAGAGAATTTTTCCTCAGGATAAAAAAAGCTATCCGTTTTATAATGGATAACAAGAAGCTGGAGCTTATATCTAAGAATCGTATTCAAAATGAGGATTTTGATCTGCTGATCTACGGAAGCGATGAGATCTGGAATCTGGAAAATCCATATTTCAGAAACATGCTTTTCTGGGGTGACAACGTAAATATCAATAAGATATCCTACGCTGCCAGTGTTGGAGATATGTCAGAGGAAACACTGAAAAAGCATATACAATTTACGCAGAATCTAAACGAATTTAAAAAAATACTGGTTCGAGATGAAAATACCGCACTGACTATAGAGCGTCTATTAGGCACTCACCCGGATATCGTATGTGATCCTACGATGCTGCTATCCCTCGACAAGCTAAGTGAGCCGATCAGAAAGCCAAAATGCAAATATATGCTGGTTTACACCTATGGCATACCGGAGGAGATGAAGCGTTTAGTCGTGGATTATGCAAGGCAAAACGATTTGAAGATCATCTCTGTTCACTTCTGGCATCCATGGGCAGATAAAGTAATGGTCACGTCGCCTTTACAGTTTTCTGCTTTGATAGCAGGAGCCGAATGTGTATTTACCACGACATTTCATGGTGCTGTTTTCACGATGCTCAACCATAAGAACTGCTGTATTTTCCCAATGCGTGCAAAGGTTGAGGATATCGTAAGAAAAATGGGTGCAGATAAGCATTTGATAAATAAAAATTGCGAGCTTGATGAGTTTTCGAGGTCTATGAAGGAAGCGTTTGATGCAGAGGAATACGAAAAGCGTTTGCTCAGGTGGCGAGAATTTTCCGTTGAGAAATTGAAGGAGCAATTATATGATTAAAAAAATCAAAAATTATTTATTGCAAAATACTGATTATGGCAAAACACGTTATCTCAACTATCTGTATCAGTATGACCTTAAACAGTTCTACAAAAATTCTCTTATGGATTCAAACGACGGCTATACGCTGGCAACACGGATCAGGCTTCTGTCACATGCTATTGAAAAGGGTCTTTCGCTCCCAAATCCACGTCAAGGCTTCGGGAAAGAAAAGCTCATGGAGCTGATCGCACTCGATAAAGAATACAGCTTATGTGAAATAAAAGAAGATACTCAGATCCACGATCTGGTACTTGCAACGGTGCAAGCATATGCCGGATTTCAGAGAAAGCATAACATGGATATCTCTTTTATTCCATCCGAATATACAGAAAATAAGATAAACTCTGTTTGTGTCGGCACTAAAGAATACGAAATAAAAGCGAATAATTTTGCAGAGCTTGCACACTCCAGGCACAGTGCAAGAGAATTCTCAGACAAAGCCGTGTCAAATGAAACTATTCTGGATGTAATACGTTTGGCACAAACCGCCCCAAGTGCATGTAATCGTCAGTCGATACGAGTATATGCCTGCACGAATGATGGCAAAAAAGCTCAGATAATGAGTATGCACGGCGGCTTAAAGGGCTTTGATAAGCCCGGAGTAATATTTGCTATTACCGGAGATCTCCATTTATATCAAAACGAATTTGAACGAAACACAGTATTCGTTGACGGCGGCATATTTATAATGAATCTGCTTTACTCCTTAAGCTCATATGGAATGCTGTCGTGTCCCATTATCTGGGGATCTGAGCCTGACATGGATGGTAAATTAAAAGCACTTTTGGACATATGCGATTCGCATAAAATAATAGCACTTGTTGTAGCCGGTTATCCAAAGGGCTCTAAATATACGGCAACACTGTCACCTAAAAGAAAAACAGAGGATATCGTGTTTATCAGACAATAACAACGCATAAGCATATTCAAGCTTTCGATATTATCTGTATATAAACCAAAAAATGAGGAAATAGAAATGTACAATACACTACAGGCTATAGGACAAAAATTCAGGTTACAGGGTGAGCTTTACTCCTACGATGCCATTACTATGGGAAACATCAACTCCACCTACAAGGTGACTTATATTAATAATGACGGTTCTTTGAAATCGTATCTGTTTCAGAAGGTAAACACTCATGTATTCAAAAGCCCCGTAGAGATCATGGAAAACATTGAGCGTGTGACAAGCTTTATCCGTCGAAAGTATCCTTCTCAGACAACGCTTCACTACCATCATACCGATGAGGGACTAAATTACTTTATCTGCAACGACGACGCTTTCTGGCGTGTAATCAACTACGTTGACTCTGTTACCTTTAATTCATCGGATGATCTTCACATCATCGAAGCTACCGGCAAAGCCTTCGGACAGTTTCAAGTACAGCTTTCCGATTTTGACGGGGCAACGCTTTACGAAACGATCCCGGATTTCCACAACACAAAGAAAAGACTCGACACGCTGTTCTCTCATGTTGATGAGGATCCATGCGGACGTGTCGAGGACGTAAAAAAAGAGATCGAATACATTAGGAGTGTCAGTGCTGCTGCCTCCGAGCTTAGCATTCTCTACTCCGAGGGTAAATTTCCGAAGCGTGTGACACATAATGATACCAAATCTAACAACGTCTTATTCGACCGTATAACAAAGGAGCCTATCGTGGTTATCGACCTTGACACGATAATGCCCGGAATGTCGGTATACGATTTTGCCGATGCAGTCAGATTCATTGCTAATACTGCCGAGGAAGATGAGCCCGATACCTCTATCGTATTCTTTGATACAGCTAAGTTTCGTGCATTTTCAAATGGCTTTATAAGCGCCACAAAGGGAGTACTTGAACCGATCGAAACGGAAAGTCTCGCAAAGGCTACCTTTTCGATCACAATAGAGCTTGCTGCAAGATTTCTCGATGACTATATAACAGGTGACAAGTATTTTAAGTGCATGTACCCAAAGCATAATCTTGTACGTGCCCGCTGTCAGCTACAGCTTGCAAAGGATATCGAGCGTAAGCAGGATGAGCTTTCATGGATCGTCAGTGATGTACTTAAAAGGTGCGACTGATCTTCACAAGGACAAATGGAAAAGAAGAAGACTATAGTAAAAAGATCCGTAATTCTTGTCGTAATAGCAGCTTTATGCGTTGGAGTCGCTGTAATACTGCACAAGCAGCGCAACAACATCATAGCATTGAATTACGCTGTAAATTATTCTGCCGAAGACAGAGAAAAACTCCGGGAGGATAACGACAAGCTGATCGTCGGAATTGTAGACAGCCTGAGCAGTGAAGGAGTCGATCTCCTTACAGATGAGGAAAAGACACAGTTAAAAAACGGAGAGCTGTCTAAGGAGCAGGTCTTTGAGATCATAGGCGAAGCTTCACAGTCTACAGCTAAAGCGGACGATGCGAAGGTCGAGACAGAGGTCAAAACCGAGGTCGATGCTGAATCCGAGTCCAAGACCGAGGTCAAATCTGAGACAAAAACCGATACTGCTGACGATAAATCCGACGGGCAGACTTCAAGTACAGAAAACAATATTGCTGCTTTGATCGCTCAAATATATTCTTTACGCTCGACCTTTTCCGAGAAAGTCGATCAAGTAGTTTCTCAGGCTTTATCCGATCTGGCTTCGGGAGAATATACAAAAAGCGAGCTTATAAGCAAATATTTAGAAATCGTTTCATCGCTCGAAGCTTCATGTGACGAGCAGTTTGACTCTATTGTATCTCAAATAGAGTCTGAATTAAAGCGTACCGGCGGAGACTTTGAGCTGATCTCCGAGCTGAGAGCAGCATATCAAAACGAAAAAAATCTCAAAAAAGCATCTATTTTATCTGATTATGCAGGAAAGTAATATATCATAGGGGGATATAAACGATGAAAAGAATCAGAAACAGATACTTAATGGTGTTGGATATTCTTTTATGCGTTTTTGCTTATATATTTTCATTGGCAATTGTATTTCCTATCTTAAGCATCGGTAATTACCTTATCCCGGGTGCTGCACTGATAACAATAACGGCGGCTATATATATAGCCGTGTTTGCGATATTCGGTCTTTATCACATAGATTGGATATACGCAGGTGCAAACGAATACACAAAGCTGCTTTCCGGCTGTATTGTGTCGGCTTTTGGAAGCATTTCATCGGGACTTGTCATAAACGAAGAGATAATCTTCCCAAAGCTGAATATTGCGGCTAATATATGTATCATAGCTCTGCTGTGTGGCATGAGATTTGCAGTCAGACTGCTCCAAAGAGCGCACACATTAAGTGAAACACGGCACAAAGGCAAAAGGACTCTTATCATAGGTGCAGGTCGTCTTGCAGTCATGCTTCTTCGTGATATTTCCGACAATGACCGATTGAATTACGATGTCATTGGTCTTATCGATGATGATACAGATAAGCAGAAAACAAGGATCTACAACTCCGAGGTCATAGGAACAAGAAATGACATCGTTTCCATCTGTCGTGAAAAGCAGATAGAGGAGATCATATTTGCTATCCAGACTATCTCACCCGAAGATAAAGGTGAGCTGCTTGAAATATGCAGCAAAACAGGTATAAAGGTCAGCATCATTCCCGGTGTAGAGGCTGCGCTTACTGGAGAATTACAGCTTGGCAAGCTGCGTGAGATCGAAATCGAGGATCTTCTTGAACGAGCACCGATAAAGCTGGATAATGATCTGATCGAAAATGAGATCCGAGGCAAGACCGTCATGGTCACCGGCGGTGGCGGATCTATCGGCTCTGAGCTTTGCAGACAGATCGTAAAATTCAAGCCGGCACAGCTTGTTATAGTTGATATCTACGAGAATACAACATACGAGCTTCAAAATGAGCTTGAAGAAAACTATCCGGAGCAAAAGCTAGACGTATTGATAGCCTCTGTAAGAGATAAGATGCGGCTCAATCTGATTTTCGACAAATACAGACCGAATATCGTATTCCACGCAGCCGCACATAAGCATGTTCCTCTTATGGAATTTTCGCCCTGTGAAGCTATTAAAAATAATATTTTCGGAACATACAATACCGCAAGAGCAGCTATTGAGCACAATGTAAAGAGATTCGTCTTGATCTCCACTGACAAGGCGGTAAACCCGACCAATGTTATGGGTGCAAGCAAAAGAATGTGTGAGATGATAATCCAGAGCCTGCAAACGCTTGGAAAGACAGAATTTGCCGCCGTACGCTTCGGTAATGTTCTGGGCTCTAATGGCTCTGTGATCCCACGATTCAAAAAGCAGATCGCAGCCGGAGGTCCTGTAACGGTAACGCATCCGGAAATAACGAGATTCTTCATGACGATTCCCGAGGCTGCACAGCTTGTATTACAGGCAGCAGCATACGCTCGAGGTGGAGAAATATTCGTTTTAGACATGGGAAAGCCTGTTAAGATCTACGATCTTGCAAGAAAAATGATACTTCTGTCGGGATTAAAGCCGGACGAGGATATTGAAATAAAGTTTATGGGCTTACGTGCAGGAGAAAAGCTTTACGAGGAGCTTTTGATGAATGAGGAAGGACTCAGGAAAACTGCCCACAGCAAAATATTCATCGGCAATCCTACCAGCGTATCACTTGATGAGCTGGATGAAAAGCTTGAAAAGCTGAGAAATGCTATCCTATGTGATGAGGCTACGGTAAAAAGGATCGTTTCGGAGGTCGTACCGACCTATAAATATATTGAAAGTGCTCCGTCCGAAAATCACACATGTGAAGAAAAGGTACTGACTACAGTCTGATCCAAATCAAAAAAGGATACCGTGCTTTTACTTGGCAGGTATCCCTTTCGACAATCGCTATATAATGCAAGGAGAAGCATATGAAGAAAATCAAAGGTTTACAGCGAGGTATGGGTATCGGCGGATGGCTGACAAATTACAAGCGCTTCAACGTTCTGCCTCCCGAATGGAGATTGCAGATCACTATCGGTGATATGGAGCATTTCTAGAGCTACATTACCGAATCGGACGTCGCATACATCGCAGCCTTAGGTATGGATCATATCCGTCTGGGCTTCGATCAGATCGTTGTAGAGGAACAGCCGTACATTTATCGAGACAAAATCATTGCCATTCTTCGTGATTTTGTAGGCTGGTGTCGTAAATACGGTCTGCGTCCCGTTTTGAACATGCATAAAGCCGTCGGTAACTACTGTGATATATTGGATGAGTGCGGACTTATGCAGGATGAAGAGCTGCAAAACCGTTTTATAGCTCTATGGGTAAGACTCGAGGACGAATTTGCAGGACAAAACGACGTTGTTTTTGAGCTGCTTAATGAATCTGTCAGCTCCGATGCAGATGAGCTGAACGCATTTTTCCAAAAATGCATATCGGCTATCCGTGCAAAAAATCAGGATCGACTGATCATAGTCGGAGGAATAGAGTGGAACAACCCTCCGGGACTCAAGCACATCAAGGTTTATGACGATGAGAATATTATATACACCTTTCACTGCTACTCTCCGCACGAGTTCACACATCAGCAGGGTGTTTTGCAGGCTCACCAGCTGTTTTACAATCGAAAAATGCCATATCCATGCAATGATATCGAGCGCTACAGAGATTTTCACAGAGTTGTGCTCAATGATGAAAACGCTTATGCCGACTACGATAAAATCGATATCGAATTTTTGCGTGACTGTATGTCACCTGTAAAGGAATTTATCGATAAACATCCCGACAAGGTGCTTTGGTGCGGTGAATTCGGCACGATACGTCATATAAAGCTTGAATGGCGTGAGAATTGGATGCGTGATATGATCTCCATTCTAAAGGAATGGGATGTTCCCTACTGTGTTTGGAATTATTTGAGCACTCCAAATGACGGAAACCGGTTCAGCCTCGTAGACGATGACTCACGAAAGATCCTCAGCGACGAGCTGCACAGGATCATTATAGGCGAGGCATGATAGCTTAAAAGCCTGCCATATCTTAGCGGACATATGTTAAAGCGGCAGCTGCGATCAAATGATGTTAATATTTGATCGTTTGAATCTGCTGCTTTTATCATTTTCCGATACGAAAAAGTCCACATCATCCAGTAAACACTGCTTATATGCCGAATGTGTGTCAAATTTTGCGCTATTACACAAAAATACTTTTTTATCTGCATTTTTCAGCATTGAATTTCTTACGAATATCTCCTCCTGCGTATAGTCTGAAATAATACCATCCGAGGACAACGCACGTGTCGAAAAGAATGCAATATCGGCATATATCTCCTCGAATGTACGTTGTGCATTGTTGCCTATAAGACAGTTTACATTGCTTCTGCTGACTACACCACCTGAGGATTGCACCGTCATACCGCAGCCGCAAAGCAGATTCAATATTTCAAGGTTATTTGTAACGACGGTGATCGAGCTCATGTTGATCATTGCACGTGCCAGAAAATAGCATGTGGACGACTGGTCTAAAAACACTATATCTCCCTCGTTTATAAGCTTCACTGCCTTCGATGCGATGATCTGCTTCTCCGCAATATAGTCATAGCTTCTTGTACTGAACGGCAGCACCTTTGTGCTCGAGCTTATTATTTCCGCACCGCCGTAGCTTCTCAGTATCAGTCCCTTTTTTTCAAGACTTGCCAGATCACGTCTGATGCTTGATTCACTGATATACAAAAGCTCACTCAGCTCTCTGACTGTAGCGGAGCGGTTTTTCTCCAAATAGTCGTATATCTTTCCTTCTCTTTCATTCTTAAACATAATTACCTCATCTCTGCTCACTATTGACCAAATACGCAACCAATACGGTTAGTTTTTCAATATCTGAGCAAATGTGCAAATTCAATTGACTTTTTCTGCGTATTTTATTATAATACAATTAGTATAAAATGTAAAGAAGGGGTTCATATTTATGGATATCAATAAGCTTCTTAGCGGAGTTAAATGCTCCTGCGGTAAATTTCACGAATGTGATATAAAGTATGTCTACGTAGAAAACAATGCCATTGCTCATTTAGAGGAGCTGTGCTCAGATTTCGGAAAAATACTTGTCGTTGCCGACGAAAACACATACGGCGTGGCAGGTGAAAGAGTTGAAAAATACATTTCCTCCAAAATAGCCGACAGACAAATATTTACAGGCAGTGAAATACTCATTCCAAATGAGGATGCGATTTCTGCTGTAGAAAAAAAGCTTGACGGCATTGACCTTATAGTCGGCATCGGCTCAGGTGTTATTCAGGATCTTTGTAAATACGTTTCGTTCTACGACAAGATACCTTATTATATCGTTGCAACAGCTCCGTCTATGGACGGTTATGCATCAAACGGTGCAGCTATGATCACAGGCGGTATGAAGGTCACATACAGCTGCAAGCTGCCGACAGCTATAATCGCAGATACAGCTGTACTTAAGGATGCTCCGATCGAGATGATCAAGTCAGGCTATGGTGATATAATCGGCAAGTACTCTGCATTAAATGACTGGAAGCTTGCAAACATCGTCTACGGAGAATATCTGTGTGACTATATCTACGATCTTACGGACGGTATGGTAAAGAAGACTCTGCCGCTTGCCAAGTCACTTCTTGAGCGTGATGAGGAGAGCATAAAGACACTTACCGAGGCTCTTATGGTCGTCGGTATTGCAATGAGCTTTGCAGGCTCGTCACGTCCTGCATCCGGCAGTGAGCATCACTTCTCGCATTTCTTTGAGATCACAGGTATCGTAGACGGTACTGACTATCTGCCTCACGGTATCGATGTTGCTTTCTCCACGATCTACACATCAAAGATCAGAGATAAGATCAAAAACTCCAAGTTCCCCGAAAAGCAGTTTGTAATGGATCGTGATGTTTACAAGAGTGAAATGAACAGAGTATACAAGACAGTAGCAGCTTCATGCATAGCCTTGCAGGACAAGGTTGGAAGATACAACGAGGATCGCATAGGTATATATCTTGCAAACGAGGACAAGATCAAGGCTGTGCTCGCAGAAGTCCCGAGTGCAGACGAGATCACGAAAATTCTTTCAGATGTAGGACTCGATACAAAAACATTCTTCGACACGTATTCACCGGCAAAGCTTCAGGATGCAGTTCACTATGCAAAGGAGCTTAAGGACAGATACACTGTACTGTGGATGTACTATGATATGTTCGGTATAGAGGAGCTCTAAGCAATGCATGATATAAAGATCATCGCCATGGATCTTGACGGTACTTTAACACAGCATAAAACGCCGCTAAGTCCTGAACATCGAAGCATTCTTGACAGACTTTCCGAGAAATACAAGCTCCTTATGGTCGGAGCAGGTACATGTAAAAGGATCTTCGATCAGATGAACCGATACCCCATCGATATTCTGGGGAATTATGGTATGCAATATGCCGAGTATAATTCTCTGACAGGTGACATCGATATTGTATTTGATGAGGTACGCAGCTGCGATAGAGAAAGTATAGAAAAAAGAGTGACCGAGGCGAGAGAGAAATACGGCTTTACGGAGTTCAGCGGAAACAACGTCGAATATCACGCATCCGGCTGTGTCACATTTCCTATTCTCGGTACAAAAGCCCGTCAGGAGGATAAGCTGTCATTTGATCCCGACCGTAAAAAACGCCGCAGAATATATGATGAAATAAAGAATATTTTCAGTGATTATACTGTATTCATCGGCGGTTCGTCGTCATTTGACATGGTTCCCGCTCCGTTTAACAAAGCATATGCGCTTTCGGAATATTGTAAAGCTCGCAGCATATCGCACGATCAGCTCGTCTATATCGGTGACGACTACGGATCCGGCGGAAATGATGAGGTAGTCTATAAATCGGATTTCAATTATCTTACTATCGATGATTACAGGACATTTCCTGCTGTAGTAAAGGATCTATTGTGAGAAATTCAACTCTTCCATCACGTTATAATAAGGATCGAGGAAAAATTATCATGGAATTAAACAAAATAGAACAGATTTTTCAGGATACTGCATATATACGCACGGGAGGCAGTGACGAGGAATTAAAGTGTGCCAAATATCTCATCGGCAAGTGCAGAGAGCTCGGACTTGACGCACAGCTTGATCCGTTCGAGGTCGATATGTCGGTCATTGATGAATCGAGGCTGATCGTTGACGGTCACGAGATCACCTGCAAGGGTTATATCTGTGCCGGCAGCGGTGAAGTAGAAGCTCCTATTTATTATCTGAGAAGCACCGACAAAGCCTCGCTGTCACAATGCAAGGGGAAGATCGTCATGATTGACGGCTATCTGCGGTACTGGACGTACCATGATATATTTGACAACGGTGCGCTCGGCTTTATCACGTACAGCGGTGATATAAATCAGAACAACGGTGACATCGATCAACGTGAGCTGCGTACATACATCAGCAAAGGTGATATAATACCGGGTGTAAGCATAAACGTCAACGACGCTGTCAAGATAATAAGCAATGGTGCTAAATCAGCCAAGCTCATACTAAAGCAAAGAGAATACAGAGGCAGCTCTCAAAATGTTATCGCAGAGCTGCCCGGTGAAACAGATGAATATATTACCCTTACTGCTCACTATGACTCCACTCCGCTCTCGCTCGGAGCATACGACAACATGTCGGGCAGTATAGGCTTACTCGGAATAGGCGAATATTTTCTCAGTCATCCGCATCGCTACGGCATCCGCTTGATATGGTGCGGCTCTGAGGAGCGTGGTCTGCTCGGTTCAAAGTCTTACTGTAAAAATCATGAGGATGAGCTAAAGAAAACAGTGCTTGACATTAATATGGACATGATCGGCTGCATTATGGGACATCTTTCCGCATTATGCTCATCCGAAGAAAAGCTTGTAAATTACATCGAATATTTCGGATATGAAATGGGTATGTCTGTCTCCGCACGTCATGAGATACATTCCTCCGATTCCACTCCATTTGCCGACAGCGGTGTGCCGGCTATCTCATTTTGCCGCAGTGCGCCATCAAACGTCGCTACGATCCACGATCGATTCGACACCTTAGAGCTTATGAGCGCTGAGCAAATACAAAAGGATATTGCTTTCATCGCCGCATTTGCAGATCGTATGGCAAACGCAGCATACATTCCGATAGCACGTGAGATACCTGATAAAATAAAGGAAAAGCTTGATATTTATCTGTTCAGGAAAAGACCGTAAACAGCATTAAAGCCGAAAAAATGATGACTCATTTTTTCGGCTTATGTATTTTATTTGTGATCAGACCATCTTCTTTGGATCGAGTATCTCTTCTATCTCGTCCTCTGAGAATATCTCCTTGCTCTTCAATACGTCACGTACGGATTCGCCTGTCTTTATAGCGGTCTTCGCAATATCGGCAGAAAGCTTATAGCCGACTGTCGGACAGATAGCTGTAATAACGCCAACAGAACCTTCTACTAATTCACGGCAACGCTCTTCATTTGCAGTAATACCTGCTACGCAGTTGTCTACAAAGGTCTGGATCGCACCTGTCATTGCAACTATGGATGAGAACAGCTTATAGTATATGATCGGTTCAGCAAAGTTGAGCTCAAGCTGACCTGCCTCTGCTGCCATAGTGATCGTCATATCGTTGCCTATTACGCTGAATGCTACCTGGCTCATTACCTCAGGAATTACAGGATTTACCTTGCCCGGCATAATAGATGATCCGTTCTGCATTTCCGGAAGATTGATCTCCTGGAAGCCACAGCGTGGGCCGGAGGACATAAGTCTAAGGTCGTTTGCCATCTTTGAGCAGGAAACTGCACATGTCTTTATTGATGCCGATACCTGTACAAAGGAGTCGAGATTCTGCGTACCGTCGATGAGATCGTCAGCCTTTACAACAGGAATACCAGATATCTCCGCAAGTGTCGGAGCCAGTGCTTCTACATATGCCGGATCGGCATTAAGAGCTGTACCGATAGCTGTTCCTCCGAGGTTGATAACGTACATATCCTCAAGTGCATCATTAATGTGCTTTAATGCTCTGTCAATAGCCTTCTTGTATGCACCGAATTCATCACCGAGGCGTATCGGCACTGCATCCTGCATCTGCGTTCTGCCCATTTTTATAATATCATGGAATTCTATATCCTTATCGCCAAGTGTCTTCGACAGTCTTTCCATCTGATGTATAGCTTTTCTGAGGAGCTTGACCGTTGTCATCTTTGCAGCTGTCGGAATAACGTCGTTCGTAGACTGAGCTCTGTTTACGTGATCGTTCGGATGAACGATAGAATAATCGCCCTTGCTTCCTCCAAGGATCTCGATAGCACGATTTGCGATGACCTCATTCGCATTCATGTTAGCCGTCGTACCTGCACCGCCCTGTACCGGGTCACAAATAAACTCATCATGCAATTTTCCTTCCAGTATCTCATCACAAGCCTGGCATATTGCATTCTTGATATCATCACTCAGCTCGCCGATCTTCCAGTTACATATCGCACACGCCTTCTTGATCTCAGCAAGTGACTCGATAAACTCAGGCTTCAGGCGTTGACCTGTTATCTGAAAGTTCTCGCAGCCTCTGAGCGACTGAACACCATAATACGCATTTACAGGTACTTCTTTTGTTCCGATGGAATCTGCCTCTATACGAAAATTCATAGCACATAAACCTCTTTCGATGAATTATAATTAATTTCTTTATTGGATGAATTAATTATATCACATTCGTTTTCGATTTTGCATGTTTTATTTCACCAAAAAAGAATGCTCATATTTGTCAAACATTTATCAAAGTAGTCTTATTTTGCAGCATAATTCGCATTTATCCGCTAAAACAAGCATCTATATGCAGCTATTTGTTCCGTTTTTAGGTCATTTGTTTTTTGCATAAAAGAATGCATAAAAAGCATAGTGTACATATTTCCTGCATTTTCATGGATACATGTTATATTTTGCAGCTTTTGTTCCATTTTTTTGCAGTAAAATCATTTACAACCAAAGCATATTATG